>NZ_QUML01000008.1:0-178036 GCF_010907025.1 Rhodopseudomonas sp. BR0G17
GTGATGGAGAAGACCAAGCGCGCCGCGGTGGTGCCGGTCGATTGCGGCTGGTCGGACGTCGGATCCTGGCGCGCGGTGTGGGAGCTCACCGCCAAGGATGGCGGCGGCAATGCCGCGCAAGGCCCCGCGGTCTTCGAAGATTCCCGCAACTGTCACGTGTCCAGCGACCACACCCTGGTCGCGCTCGAAGGCGTCGACGATCTCGTCGTGGTCGCGACCCAGGACGCGGTGCTGGTGTCGCGGCAGAAGGACGGCAATGGACTGAAGCGGCTGGTCGCCAAGGTCAAGACGGTAGCGCCCGAGGTCACCGACCACCACGCCCAGGTCCATCGCCCGTGGGGCTCCTATCGTTCGCTGGATTCCGGTGACCGGCATCAGGTCAAGCGTATCATCGTCAAGCCCGGCGAGCGGCTGTCGCTGCAGAAGCACCACCACCGTTCCGAGCATTGGATCGTGGTGCGCGGCACCGCGCAGGTGACGGTCGACGAACTGATCAAGATCATCCACGAGAACGAGTCGATCTACATCCCGATCGGGGCCACCCACCGGCTGGAGAACCCGGGCAAGATCACGCTCGAGCTGATCGAAGTGCAGACCGGCAGCTATCTGGGCGAAGACGACATCATCCGGTTCGACGACGACTATCGTCGGTCGTAAACCGATCGCCGTCCCCGTCGCGCCCTTCCTTGTTGCGAAAGACCGCCATGTTCCCGACGCCGCAGCCGCTTCTGACGGCCAACACCTACGCCTATGAATCCGAGCCGATGGTGAAGCCAACCGGCTTCCGCGAATACGATGCGCGCTGGCTGTTCGGCCAGGAGATCAACCTGATGGGGGTGCAGGCGCTCGGCATGGGCCTCGGCACGCTGATCGCCGAACTCGGCCGGCCGCAGGAAATTGTCACCGGGCACGACTTCCGCGGCTATTCGGCCTCGATCAAATACGCGCTGATCGCCGGCCTGATGGCGTCGGGTTGCAAGGTGCACGACATCGGCCTGGCCGTGACGCCGATGGCGTATTTCGCGCAGTTCGAGCTCGACGTGCCATGCGTCGCGATGGTGACCGCTTCGCACAACGACAATGGCTGGACCGGCGTCAAGATGGGCGCCAACCGGCCGCTGACCTTCGGTCCCGACGAGATGAATCGGCTGAAGGAGATCGTGCTCGGCGCAGCGTTCAAGCAGGGCGCCGGCTCGTATGTGTTTCATCCGAATTTCCCGGCCCGCTACATCGCCGACCTCACCAAGCACGCCAAGCTGAAGCGCAAGCTCAAGGTGGTGGTCGCCTGCGGCAACGGCACAGCCGGCGCGTTTGCCCCGCAGGTGATGGAAGCGATCGGCTGCGAGGTGATCCCGCTCGACACCGAGCTCGATCACACCTTCCCGAAGTACAATCCCAACCCCGAAGACATGGAGATGCTGCACGCGATCCGCGACGCCGTGCTGCAGCACAAGGCTGATCTCGGGCTCGGCTTCGACGGCGACGGCGACCGCTGCGGCGTAGTTGACGACACCGGCGAGGAGATCTTCGCCGACAAGGTCGGCGTGATGCTGGCGCGCGACATGTCGGCGATCCATCCGAACGCGCGCTTCGTCGTCGATGTCAAATCCACCGGCCTGTTCGCCACCGATCCGGTGCTGCAACAGCAGGGCGCCCAGACAGAATACTGGAAGACCGGCCACTCCTACATGAAGCGCCGCACCAATGAGAGCAAGGCGCTCGCAGGCTTCGAGAAATCGGGCCACTTCTTCTTCAACGCGCCGCTCGGCCGCGGCTATGACGACGGTCTGGTGTCTGCGATCGCGATCTGCGAAATGCTCGACCGCGCGCCCGGCAAGTCGATGTCGCAGCTGAAAGACGCGCTGCCGAAGACCTGGTCGTCGCCGACGATGTCGCCGCATTGCGCCGACGAGGTGAAGTATCGCGTGATCGACGAGGTCGTGAAGCACTTCGAAAAAGCGCAGAAGAGCGGCGATAAGGTCGCCGGCCAGCCGATCCGCGATCTTGTCACCGTCAACGGAGTTCGCGTCACCTGCGAAGACGGCAGCTGGGGCCTGGTCCGCGCCTCGTCGAACAAGCCCGAGCTCGTGGTGGTGGTCGAAAGCCCGGTGTCGGAGCAGCGGATGCACGACATGTTCGAGGCCGTGAACGTCGTGCTGCGCCAACATCCCGAAGTGGGTGCGTATAACCAGACGATCTGAGCCCGATTGCCCGGCAGACCGTGCACGGCAAAGACAGCGGCGCTGAACGCCTAAAGGGTGTCTGCAGAGTTCAGGAAACTGCCATATGACAGGGCAGGTTGGCGGCGTCAGCCGTCACCCTCCCCCCTAGGAGGAGGCGGTTGCCGGAGCCAGAGCCACGAGCGAACCGAGGCCTCTGACATATCCGACACGGTCGGCCGGCGTCGGCTGCCACCAATCAGAGATCAGCTGCTCACGTCCTTTATAGTGCGTGATAAGATCAGCAAACGGACGCTCATTCAGCGGGATCGCGGATTCCAGCTTGTAGATCGACCGGGTGCCCTCCTGTGCATCGAGCTCATCGCTGAAACGCTGGATTTCCAGACCGCGATAGTTGGGCATCATGTGAAGGAAGCCCAAATGGGCCAGCCGGCTCAGCTGCAGGAGTTCGATCACCGACAGGTCGACGCGGATGTAGCCCTCGGCCGGTGCCATCATCTCGACGCCTTGCGCCTGGCCCTTCGAACAGCAGGCTTCGCCGATGGCGTCAGCCAGAATCGAGAGCTGAAGATGGTAACGCTCGATATCCTTGGTTTTCAGATGGGGACGTTGGCTGAACATCGCTTTGATGTCGGCCATCGCTTTCGAGACCCCCTCGGGGGTTGCTCTGGCGGCCATTTCGTAGTGGCGGCCGATCCCCCGGACGATCTGCCGGACGCTTCGTCCATGCCCCTAATTCGCCCGTGCTGGTAGTATGATCTAGCCGAAGACCAGCACGCCCACAAAAGGGCGGCCAGAAGGCCGACGACTATCAGCAGAACGATCATTCCAGCCCCCGCTTGAATGTCTCGAAGCAAGCCCCTTAGCGCAGTCCCGTGTCACTGTAGTGAGTTCTGGTAATTCAATGGTAAACTAATCGGCGGCCGCACAAAGTGTCGCGAGGGGTATCGTCCGAGTAATTCCCGTAGGATGATTACATGTGTCCGCGTCGTCTGGGTGCCGATCGGTGAGCTCGATCCGGCCCAAGTATTTCAACGGGGCAGCTAAGAAGTAGCCCCGCTGGGATCGGTCAAGGGGCGGAGAGAGAGCGTGCTGCTTGCGCCGGGACGGGTCAGGCGCGTGCCCCGGTCATTACCCTCAACGCCTTCACCCTTTCCCCGGCAGGACGCTCGCCAGCAGCTCCTTGGCGCTGTTGGTGAGGACGCTGCCGAGTTCGGGTTCGCTGCCCATCATGGTCATGAAGTTCTTGGCGTCTTTCAGCGTGATGTGGGGCGGCAGCGGCGGGACGTTGGGGTCGGTGTAGGCTTCGAGGATCACCGGGCGGTCGGCCGACAAAGCCTCGTCCCAGGCCGCGCCGACGCGGTCGGGGTTGTCGACGAAGATGCCCTTCAGCCCGATCAGTTCGGCGTAGCGGTGATAGGGGAAGTCGGGAATGCTCTGGGTGGACTCGGTCTTGCCGGCGCCGAGCTGGATGCGCTCCTCCCAGGTCACCTGATTGAGGTCGCGGTTGTTCAGCACCAGCACGATCAGCCGCGGGTCCGACCACTGCTTCCAGTATTTGGCGATGGTGATCATCTCGTTGAGGCCGTTCATCTGCATCGCGCCGTCGCCCATGCAGGCAATCACCGTGCGGTCCGGATACGCCATCTTGGCCGCGACCGCGTAGGGCGTACCGGCGCCGAGCGAGGCGAGGCCGCCGGACAGCGATCCCTTCATGCCGCGGCGCATCTTCAGGTCGCGCGCGTACCAGTTCGCCACCGATCCTGAATCGGCGGTGATGATAGCGTTGTCGGGCAACCGCGGTGACAGCTCCCAGAACACCCGCTGCGGGTTGAGCGGTTCGGCGCTCTGCAGCGCGCGGCTCTCCAGCGTCTTCCACCATGAAGCCACACCGCGCACGATGCCGCGCCGCCAAGAGGTCTCGTCCTTCTGGTTCAGCAGCGGCAATAGGGCGCGTAGCGTCCTGGCGCTGTCGCCGATCAGGTTGACCTCCATCGGATAGCGCAGGCTGAGGCGGCGGCCGTCGACGTCGATCTGCACGCCGCGGGCGTCGCCCGGTTTTGGCAGGAATTCGCTGTAAGGAAACGACGATCCGACCATCAGCAGCGTGTCACAGCCCTTCATCAGGTCCCAGCTCGGCCGGGTGCCGAGCAGGCCGATCGAGCCGGTGACGAACGGTAGGTCATCGGGCAGGGCGGCCTTCCCGAGCAGCGCCTTGGCGACGCCGGCCTGCAGCCGCTCGGCCACCGCAATCACCTCGTCGGTGGCGTCGAGCGCGCCGGCGCCCACCAGGATCGCCACCTTGCTGCCGGCGTTCAGCACCTGCGCGGCGGCCTTCAGGCCGGCTTCGTCCGGCACCTGCGCCGGGTAGGCGTGGCCGATGCCGGTGTGGGTGGCGCCGTGCGCCATCGGCGGGTCTTCGTAGTCAAGGCCCTGCAGATCGTTCGGCAGGATCACGCAGGCGACGCCGCGCTTGTCGTGGGCGATCCGCACCGCGCGGTCGATCAGATGGCGCACCTGCGACGGCACGCTGGCGGTCGCGACATATTCGCTGACTTCGCCGAACAGCGTCTGCAGGTCGACTTCCTGCTGATAGTCAGCCCCGATCGCACTGCGCGCCTGCTGGCCGAGCAGTGCCACCACCGGCACGTGATCCATCTTGGCATCGTACAGGCCGTTGAGCAGGTGGATCGCGCCGGGCGCGGAGGTCGCGTAGCACAGCCCGACCTCGCCGGTGAACTTGGCATGCGCCGACGCCATGAACGCGGCCATCTCTTCGTGGCGGACCTGGACGTATTCGATGCGGTCCTTGGCTTTCTCCAGCGCGACGTCGAGACCGCCGACACCATCTCCCGGATAGCCGTAGACCCGCCGCAGGCCCCACTCGGCCAGTCGCTGCCAGACGAATTCGCTCACATTCATGTCGATGACCCGTGTTTGCGCGCGCCGTCGCGGGGCGACGGTGCAAGTGCGGGATCAACGATGGCTTGGAGCAAACGTTGCAGCGCGGTGCGGCAGCGGCGGATGCGGCGCTGCCGGTCTCACTGCCTTTTGAGGTGGCCTTCGTCAGGCCGCGCCGGTGAGGCGCAGGATCGCCTGCACGACGAACTGGCTCGATTGCGCGATGAACTGCGTGGCGATGCCGATGCCGGCCAGCGGCAGGATGAAGATCAGCCCGAGCAGGATCAGCATGCCGTAGGGCTCAACCCGGGCCAGCGGATGGGCCAGCACCCGCGGCAGGATGCCCACGGCGATCCGGCCGCCGTCGAGCGGCGGGATTGGCAGCAGGTTGAAGATCGCCAGCACCACGTTGATCAAGAGCGCGTTGACGAGGTTCTGCGCCAGCCACTGGCCGGCTTCGCCCGGCACATAGCCGACGACGTGAAACGCCAGCGCAGCGACCGCCGCGAGAATGAGATTGATCGCCGGACCGGCTGCGGCGACTAGCACCATGTCGCGGCGCGGATTGCGCAGATTGCGGAAGTTCACCGGCACAGGCTTGGCGTAGCCGAACAGGAACGGCGATTGCATCACCAGCAGCAACAGCGGCAGCAGCACGGTGCCGAACGGATCGATGTGCTTGATCGGGTTGAAGCTGACCCGGCCGAGCATCCAGGCGGTGTTGTCGCCGCACAGCTTGGCCACATAAGCGTGGGCAGCTTCGTGGAACGTAATCGCGATCAGGAGCGGCAGCGCCCAGACCGAGATCACCACCATCATGTTGGACAACGAACCTGTCATGTCGATCCACTCGGGTTGGGATCGATCGGGAAGCCGAAGATCCGAAGCGGGAACCAGCGAGATATAGAAGCCGCGCCGACGCTGCGCCAGCGCCGGCGGCGATGATGGACTCAAAGTAATCCAGCACCTTGCGGCAGGCAGTTGTTTATCTCCTCTTAACCATCGGCACCTTGGGGCGCCGCGACGGAGCGCCGAACCAATTGGTGGAACCCGCCGGAACCTGATGCATTAGCGCTGGCCGGCAAGCGGAACCTGGCTTGCCGCAGCTCCCGTAAGCGTCATCGTTCGAGACACGCCGCCATGACCACGTTGCCGCCGCATGCTCCGCCGCCCCCGCGTCCGCCGGGGCTTGATCCACTGGCCCGCGAGCAGGCCCAGATCCGCCGGGCACAACGCACCGAACGTCTGCTGCGGATTGCGATCGTCTGGCTGCTGGTGCTGGCGACGCTCTGGGTGGCGCAGCCTTATCTCAGCGCGCTGTGGTTCTCTGCGACGGGCCCGCGGACTGTCACGGCGCGCGGTGAGCTGGCGCCGGCCGAGAAGGCGACAGTCGAGCTGTTCAAGCAGGTGTCGCCCTCGGTGGTGCATGTGTTCGCGCAAAGCGGCCAAAAGGTACCGCCGTTTTTCGCGCAGCAGGAAGCGCCGGTGCAGTCCGGCTCCGGCGTGATCTGGGATGCGGCCGGCCATGTGGTCACCAACAACCACGTCATTCAGAATGCCAGCCAGCTCGGCGTCCGGCTGGCCTCGGGCGAGTTCGTCACCGCGCGGGTGGTGGGGACGGCGCCGAACTACGACCTCGCGGTGCTGCAGCTCGAGCGGCCGCACACGCCGCTCCGCCCGATCGCGATCGGCAGCTCGGACGATCTTCAGGTCGGGCAGGCGACCTACGCGATCGGCAATCCCTACGGTCTCGAACAGACGCTCACCACCGGCATCGTCAGCGCATTGCGGCGGCGGCTGCCGACCGCAGCGGCCCACGAGGTACGCGGCGTGATCCAGACTGACGCGGCGATCAATCCCGGCAATTCCGGCGGCCCGCTGCTCGACAGCGCCGGCCGGCTGATCGGCATCAACACTGCGATCATTTCCGGCTCCGGCGCTTCGGCCGGCATCGGCTTTGCGATCCCGGTCGATGCGGTCAATCGCGTCGTCACCGCGCTGATCACCAACGGCAGCGTGCCGGTGCCGGGCATCGGCATCGTCGCAGCACGCGAGACCGAGACCGCGCAGCTCGGCATCGACGGGGTGGTGATCCTGCGCACGCTGCCGGATTCGCCGGCCGCGCAGGCCGGCCTCGAAGGCGCGACCGACGACGGTTATGTCCGCGATGTCATCACGGGGGCCAACGGCACGCCGATCCACAGCATGTCGGATCTCGCCGCGGCCCTGGAAGAGGCCGGGATCGGCAGCGACGTCAAGCTGACGGTCGAGCGCGACGGGCGCAGCCGGACGGTCACCGTGAAGGTCACCGACATCTCGCAGCGTCGGCGCACCTGAAGCACCGCTCGACGTCCCAATCGGAACGATTGCCCCCGCCGCCGATTGTTGCAGCAATTGGAGGTGAGCGATGGGAAAGGCGTATTACGACATCATCGGCAGCGACAACCGTTGGGGCATCCGCCACGACGACGATCCGACCGGCGACTATTCCAGCAAGGAAGCGGCGTTCGAGGCAGCCTGCGCCGCGGCGTCCAACGCGATCAAATTCGGCCACGAGGTGCGGATCACCGTGCCGGGCAACGAAGGTTCGGAAACCAATCTCGGCGTGATCACGAACTGAACGGCATCGTTCGAAGTTAGAAGAGGTTCTGTGTCTCAGGCGGCCGGGTGCAAGCTCGGCCGCTTTTGCCGTTGTGAGGAGTGACAGTTTTGCGTCATTGCGAGGAGCGAAGCGACGAAACAATCCGGACGCTCCGAGGAGGAGCCTGGATTGCCTCGCTGCGCTCGCAATGACGGAAAGGTGGTTTTCAAAAGATTGGGGGACGCCTCACGCCACCTTTGGCAGTGGGGCCGTTGTCGCCGCGGCCTGATCGGTCACCTCATGGGTGATCACTTCGAAGTTCAGCAGGTTCGCGGTGCCAAATGATGTGGAAATCGCGACGTCGGCGGCGTCGCGGCCGCGGGCGATGACGATGCGGCCAATCCGCGGGGTATTGTGCCTCGCGTCGAAAGTGTACCAGCGGCCGTCGAGATAGACTTCGAACCACGCCGAAAAATCCATCGGTGCCGGATCCTGCGGCACGCCGATGTCACCGAGATAGCCGGTGCAGTAACGGGCAGGAATGTTCATGCAGCGGCACAGGGCGACCGCAAGATGCGCGAAGTCGCGGCAGACGCCGATCTGTTCGGCATGACCTTCGGAGGCGGTGCGGTCGTTACGGGCGAACTGATAGCCGAAGGTGATGCGATTGTGGACGTAGTCGACGATCGCCTGCACGAGCTCCCAGCCCGAGGTTATGCCGCCGAACAGTGACCAGGCGAGGTTCGACAGCTTGTCGGTGTCGCAATAGCGGCTACCGAGCAGATAGATCATCACCTCGTCGGGCAATTCGGCGACGGGGATTTGACGGGCGCCGGGTGCTGCCTCGTCGGGCAGCCCGGAGTCCTCGATCAGGAAGTCATTGCTGATATCGATGCGGCCGGGGGGCGCGACGATCCGGGTGCAGACGTTGCCGAACATGTCCGTGAAGTCGTGCGCGGGCACATCGGGCGACAACTTGATGACATGCTCGCCGATCACGTGCTGGGCGCGCGACGGATGCACGCTGAGCAGCAGATTGATCGGCGTTTCCTGGAAGCAGTGGAAAGCGATGTTGTATCCGGCTCGAATGATCACCTGCAAAGCTCCGTTGCTGATCGAGAAAGGGCCGATGCGATCGGCCCGTGTTGTGTTCTCAATCGCGGAACGAACCTGGTGTTCCCGATCAGGTGTGTCGACGGTTGCGCAAATTAGTGGCAGCACGCCGGCGATGAAACGGCCGGCGTGCTGCAGCTTATTCGGTCAGGCCGAACAGCAGAACGGACCGTGCGGTCACTTGATAAACCTCGCCGCAAGCGAACTGCTCGTCCGGAATGCCGCTCGGCAGGTTGGTGTCGATCAGCAGCGACCACTTCGAGCCGTGCGGCACCTCCGGCAGGGTGAATTCGACGACGCCGTCGAAGCTGTTCATCACCAACAGCACGGTGGCGTCCTCGCCGTGCCGGCGGATGCCGGTGGTTGGGGCGCGGCCGTCGAGCAGCATGCCGAAGCATTTGACGTTTGGATCGTCCCAATGCTCCTGCTGCATCTCGCCGCCATTGGCGTTGATCCAGGTGACGTCGCGAACTTCGAGAGCCTCGTCGTATTGGCCGGTGAGGAACCGGCTGCGTCGCAGCGTCGGATAGGTCCGGCGCAATTCCAGCAGCCGTTGGGTGAAGGCGCGCAGATGCTGCGCGGCCTCATCATGGTCCCAATGCACCCAGGAGATCTCATTGTCCTGGCAGTAGGCGTTGTTGTTGCCGTTCTGGGTGCGGCCAAACTCGTCGCCGGCGAGCAACATCGGCGTGCCCTGCGCGAGCAGCAGTGTCGCCAGCAAGTTGCGCTTCTGGCGTTCGCGAAGGGCGAGGATGGTCTCGTCGTCGGTTGGGCCTTCCGCTCCGCAATTCCACGAGCGGTTGTCGGAATGGCCGTCGCGATTGTCCTCGCCATTGGCCTCGTTGTGCTTGTCGTTGTAGCTCGCCCAGTCATTCAGGGTGAAGCCGTCATGCGCGGTGATGAAGTTCACGCTCGCCCAGGCGCGCCGGCCCTGGCGGTTGAACACGTCGCCGGAGGCCGACAGCCTCGGGGCCAGCGCGGCCGCCGGAGCTTCGCCGCGCCAATAGTCGCGCACGGTGTCGCGGAATTTGTCGTTCCACTCCGCCCAGCCCGGGGGGAATCCGCCGACCTGATAGCCGCCGGGGCCGCAGTCCCACGGCTCGGCGATCAACTTCACCGAGGCGAGCAGCGGATCCTGCATCACCGCTTTCAGAAAGCCGCTCTGCTCGTCGAAGCCGTAATGCTCGCGCGCCAGGATGGTGCCGAGATCGAACCGGAAGCCATCGATGTGCATTTCGCCGGCCCAGTAGCGCAGACTGTCATTGACCATCTGGATCACGCGCGGATGCGTGAGATTGACGGTGTTGCCGGTGCCGGTGTCGTTGATGTAGTAGCGCTTCTGCTCCGGCAGCAGCCGGTAATAGCTGGCGTTGTCGATGCCCTTGAACGACAGCGTCGGGCCGAGTTCGTTGCCCTCGGCAGTGTGGTTGTAAACCACGTCGAGAATCACGGCGAGGCCGACATCATGCAGCCGCGCCACCATCTCCTTGAACTCGCGCAAGCTGTTGGGCACGTCGGCGGCGTAGCGCGGATCGGGCGCGAAGAAGCCGATGGTGTTGTATCCCCAATAATTCACCAGGTCCTTGTCGAGCAGATAGCTGTCATTGACGAAGGTGTGGATCGGTAGCAACTCGACGGCGGTGATGCCGAGCGAGGAGATGTAATCGACCACCGGTTTGGTGCCGAGGCCCGCGTAGGTGCCGCGCAGATGTTCGGGCACCTCCGGATGCAGCTTGGTAAAACCCTTGACGTGGGTTTCGTAGATGATGGCCTGGTCCCACGGCACGAATTTGCGGCCAGGTTCGCCCTTCCAGTCAAAGTCGGGATCGACCACCACGCATTTCGGCACGAACCGGGCGCTGTCGCGCTCGTCGAAGGTGGTGTCGTCACCGCTCTCCATCACATAGCCGAACACGGCCGGATCCCAGGTCAGCGAGCCGGCGTGGGCGCGCGCATAAGGATCGAGCAATAGTTTGTTGGGATTGAAGCGGTGCCCGTTCTCCGGCTCGTACGGGCCATACACGCGATAGCCGTAGAAGGTGCCTGGACCGACATCGGGGATGTAACCGTGAAACACCTCGTCGGTGTATTCGGGCAGCTCGATCCGCCGCTCGGTGTCGCCGTCGAAAAGGCAGACCTCGACCCTGGTGGCGTTGGCGGAGAACAGCGCGAAGTTGGTACCATTACCGTCCCAGCACGAGCCGAGCGGGAAGGGCAGGCCTTCACGAACGGTAGAGGAGTCGTTGACCACCTGATAGGGCGGCGGACCTTCGGGCTTGGTCGGCGTTTCGGGGGCGGTGGTTTCCGCCAGCGGCTCGAGCGTCTCGGTCGCGTCGGTCATCGCCCGGCCTCCGTGATGAGAGAGGCGGCGCCGGCGCAAAGCGCCCGGTCGAGACGGAAAAACGCTGATCGTGTCGTCATTTGATTACGGTCCCCCAAAACGATCTTCACCGACAATGCGGGAAGCCGGAATCCGGTTCCAACATCCGGAAGAACGGCGCCCGCCCGTGTGCATCAGGTCGGGCCCCGCGGGGGCCGGTCCGTCGTTGCTGGCCCGGCAGCGCGAATCTGCCGGGCCGATGTTCTAGCTTCCCTCCGCGTTACTTTGCGGCTTTGGACGACTGCGAGGTGGTGTTGGTGCGGTCGCGCTCGAGCTGCTGCGCCATCTCAAGATGGTGCTGCAGCTTCGGCAGCGTGGTGCCGGCCCACTTCTTCAGCGCGTCATTGTCGCCTCCCTTGGAGTAACGCTCAAACAGCGAGACGGCGTCCTTGTGGGCGGTGACCTGCTGCTCGTCGAAGGTCTCGCTGAATTCGGCGCCGTTGGCGTTCTTCAGCTTGTCGAGCTTGCTTTGATGGGCGGAGTCGAGGGCGGTCGGAAGCTCGGCCTTGACCTTGCCGTCCGATACCATCGCCTTCAGCTCGCTGGAGGTCTTGGTGTGATCGGCGATCATCTGCTTGGCGAACGCCTGCTCGGCGGCGTTGCCCTTGCGCTCGGCGAGCTGGTTCGACTGAATCTCGAACATGTCGCTGATCGCCACCTGCTTGACGAAATCCGCCGTGGACGGCGAGACGCCGAGCACCGAATTGATGCCGGTCTTCTCGGTGACCGATTGTGCCAGCGCAGGGGTGGCGACCAGCAGACAGCCGAGAACGAGTGCGGTCCGGTTCATGCGATTGTTTCCTTTCAGCTTGCGGCTTTACGATTGACGCCCTTGCGGAGCGCCACGGTGTTGAGCTTGGTGTTGGCGGCCTTTTCCTCGTTCAGATTGGTGGTGAGGAAACGCACGATGTCGTCGTGGCCGAGCTCCTCGGCCCACGCGATCAGGGTGCCGTAGCGGGCGATCTCGTAATGCTCCACCGCCTGCGCGTTGGCGACGATCGCGGCGTCGAGCACGGTCTTGTCGGCGATCTCGCCGGCGGTCTCGTCGGATTCCTTGATGAGGCCGTCGATCGCCGGGCAGTTCACGCCCGATGGCGTCTCGCCGAGCTTCTTGAACACCTGGTCGAGCCGTTCGATCTGCTTCTGGGTCTCTTCCAGGTGCGCCTTCAGGCCCTGCGACAGGTCGCGGTTGGTGGCCTGTTCGATCATCTTTGGCAGCGCCTTAGTGATCTGCTGCTCGGCGTAATAGATGTCGCGGAGGCCGTGCAGCAGCAGGTCCTCCATCGTCTGAATGTCCTTGCTGAAAAATCCCATCGTCGCCTCCGCCCAAATGGTCCGCGTCCCGCGGCTCGACCGGAGAACCGGGGACGGTCGATTCTGTTCCGTCGCGTGGCAAGCGCCGGGGGCGGGCGGCTGCTGGGCCGGGGCAAGACGGGTCGGGCAGCGCTCCGGCGAACTGTCGGGCAATCGGACGCCAGAAGTTGGTGGCGCGCCGGCGAGGGGAGTTGAGAGCCCCGGGCGAACGTGTTACGGGGGCTGCATCGCGGGTGTAGCTCAATGGTAGAGCAGCAGCCTTCCAAGCTGAATACGAGGGTTCGATTCCCTTCACCCGCTCCAGTCTCCGATCAAAATTTGATAGATATTGCTAAGGCTTACGGTTTTTAAGCCGGGTCTCCGTTTGCCTCTTGCTGGGCAGCCGGACGTTCAGGGCGCAAATCGGGCGCAGGCCCGCGCGCCGTCGCGGATCAATCCGGCAGCGCTGGCGTTGCTCAGGCCGTGGACGTGCTGAGGCGCGGCAGCGAGCGGGTGCGGAGCGGCGTGAAGATCGCGACCTTCAACGTCAACAATGTCAACAAGCGGCTGCCGGTGCTGCTGGCGTGGCTGAAGGCGGCGCGGCCGGACATCGTCTGCTTGCAGGAGTTGAAGGCGGCCGACGCGGAGTTTCCGGAAGCGGCACTGCGCAAGGCCGGCTATGCGGCGGCGTGGGTCGGGCAGAAAAGCTGGAATGGCGTCGCGATCCTCGCCCGCCGCCGCGAGATCGTGGTGACGCGGCGGCGGTTGCCCGGCGCGCCGCAAGACAAGCAGAGCCGCTACATCGAGGCGGCGGTCGCCGGGATCATCGTCGGCAGCCTGTACGCGCCGAACGGCAATCCGCAGCCAGGACCAAAATTCGACGATAAGCTCGCCTGGCTGAAGCGACTGAACCGCCATGCGGCGACACTGCTGAAGAGCGGGGCGCCGGTGGTGCTGGCGGGCGATTTCAACGTCGTGCCGACGCCGGCCGATATCTACCCAACCAAGTCATGGGACAAGGACGCGCTGGTGCAGCCGGCGGCGCGCAAGCTGTTCGCGGCGCTGCTGCGCCAGGGGTGGACCGATGCACTACGGCACTGCCATCCGGACGACGCGCCCTATACGTTCTGGTCGTATTGGCGAAACCGGTACGAGCGCGACGCGGGCTTGCGGATCGATCACCTGCTGCTCGATCCGTCGCTGGCGGTGCGGCTGAAGCGGGCCGGTGTCGATCGCAAGGTGCGGGCGGCACCGCAGGCGAGCGATCACGCGCCCGCCTGGATCGTGATCGATTGAACGCGACGTCAGCGGCCGGTGAAGTTCGGCGCGCGTTTCTCGACGAAGGCGGCGGCGCCTTCGCGCAGGTCGGCGGTGACGAAGGCACGGCCCTGCTGTTCGGCTTCGTCGTCCAGCACCTCGGCGAGCGGGGTGCTCCATGCCGCTTCGATTTGGCGCTTAATCAGGCCGATGCCGATCGGCGGTCCGGCCGCGAGTTGCTCGGCGATTGCCATCGCTTCGTCCATCAGGCGCTCATCGTCGATTGCCTGGAAGATCAGGCCGGATTGCTCGGCCTGTTCGGCGGACAGCGGACGGCCGAGCAGCGCCAGTGCGCGGGCGCGGGCGACGCCGATCGCCCGTTGCACGAACAGCGAGGTGCCGGCATCGAGCGCGGCGCCGAGCTTGACGAAGCTGAGCACGAATTTCGCCGAGCGCGCCGCCACAACGATGTCGGCGGCGAGCGCCAGGCCGACGCCGGCGCCGGCCGCGGGGCCGTTGACCGCGACGACGATCGGCTTTGCCGCGCTGCGCATCGCCTCGAGCACCGGGCTGAGTTCGGCGCGCATCCACGGCGCGACCGCCGCGCCGGCTTCGAACGTCTCGCTACCGAGCGCCGCGCCGGCGCAGAAGCCTTTGCCGGCGCCGGTGAGCAGGATGGCGCGCACCGCATCGTCGGCGAGCGCCGCGTTCAAGGCGGCGCCGAGCTCGCCGAGCAGGCCGCGGCGCATCGCGTTGTATTGCGCCGGGTTGTTCAACGTCAGCACCGCGACGGCGCCGCGCCGTTCCGACAGAACCAGGGTCATCGCCGTATGTCCGCTTACAGGATCAAGCCGCCGCCGCAGACCAGCACCTGGCCGCTGACGTAGTTGGATTCCGGGCTGCAGAACAGATACACTGCGTCAGCCGCTTCCTCCGGCGTGCCGCCGCGCCCGAGCGGGATCATCCGCGCCATCGCGTCCAGCATCTGCGGCTGCACGCCGACCTTGATGTCGCGGCCGGCGACGTCGATGGTCTTCTGCTGCGCCTCGATCGGCTGGGTGAGGCGGGTGTTGATCAGGCCGAACGCGACGCAATTGACGTTGACCTTGTAGCGGCCCCATTCCTTGCACAGCGTGCGCGTCAGTCCGACCAGCGAGGCCTTGGCCGACGAGTAGCTGGCTTGGCCGGCATTGCCGTAGAGCCCGGCGATCGACGAGATGTTGACGACTTTGCGGAACACCTCCCGACCGGCTTCGGCTTCCTTCTTGGCGAAGATCCGGATCGGCTCGGCGGCGGCGCGCAGGATGCGGAACGGCGCCACCAGATGCACGTCGAGCATCGCCTGGAATTGCTCGTCGGTCATCTTCTGGATCGTCGAGTCCCAGGTGTAGCCGGCGTTGTTGACGATGATGTCGAGGCCGCCGAATTTTTCCACCGCGGCGCCGACGAAGCGATCGGCGAAGCCGGCTTCCGAAACGCTGCCATTGATCGCGATCGCGTCGCTGCCCATTGCCTTGATCTCAGCAGCGACGGCGTCGCCCGGCTCGGCGTCGAGGTCGTTGACGACGACCCGCGCGCCTTCGGATGCGAGCTTCAGCGCGATGGCGCGGCCGATGCCGCGGCCCGATCCGGTGACCAGCGCCACCTTGCCTTGCAGTTTGGCCATGAGGTTTCCTCGAATGCTTGTTGTTATGACAGGGCGACGATCGCTTCGCCGGCGAGCTTGATCTCGCCGGTCTGGTCGCGGGCGGTCAGTGCGAGTCGGGCGCGGCGCTCGCCGCCGGCCTCGATCAGTTCCGTGACTTGGCCTTCGCAGGTGATCTCGGCGCCGAGCTGGGTGATCGCCGCGAACCGCGTCGAGAAGCTGCGGATCCGGCCCGGCGGCACGGCGTCGCTGAGTGCCTGGCCGAGATAGCCCATCACCAGCATGCCGTGGGTGAATACGTCCGGAAAACCCGACGCCTTGGCGAAGTCGATATCGACGTGGATCGGATTATGATCACCGGAGGCGCCGCAATACAGCGCCAGCCGGTGGCGGTTGATCGCGGGGAAGCGCTTGTGGACGATGCGGTCGCCGACCGCGGGAGAGGTGGTCATGTCCATCGTGTCGGTCATCCGTTACGCACCACGATGGTCCGCGTCGTATCGGCGACGTGAACCCCGTGCTGATTGGTGACGGTGGTTTCGACGCCGATCAGCGTCATCGCACCGCCCTTCTTGTCGGTGACGCTGGTCACCTGGGGGCTGAACGTCAGCGTGTCGCCGACCATCACCGGGGCATGGTAGGTGAAGCTCTGCTCACCATGCAGCACCCGGCCGAGATCGATCTGAAGCGCAGTGAGAAACTCGAACGGTTTTTCGTTGTCGAGCATCTCGAGGCAAAACAGATAGGTCGGCGGGATCGGCGGCGCCGCGAAGCCTTCGGCCTTGGCCGCAGCGGCGTCGCGATAAACCGGATTGGTCTCGCCGAGCGTGTCGAGGAAGTAGCGCAGCCGCCCGGCCTCGACATGGGCAGTCACCGGGGTGAACCGGCGACCGACAGCGGATTGATCGACCATGAGATTTGCCTCACGCGCGCTCGTACAGCGTCACCACGCAGGCGCCGCCGAGACCGAGATTGTGCTGCAACGCGCGCTTGGCGCCGTCGACCTGGGTCGCCTCCGCGGTGCCGCGGAGCTGCCGGGTCAGCTCGTAGCATTGTGCGAGGCCAGTGGCGCCGAGCGGATGGCCCTTCGACAGCAGACCGCCCGACGGGTTGGTGACGAACTTTCCGCCATAGGTGTTGTCGCCGTCGGCGATGAACTTCTCGGCGCCGCCTTCGGGGCACAGCCCGAGCGCCTCGTAGGTGATCAGTTCGTTGTGGGCGAAGCAGTCGTGCAGCTCGACGACGTCGATGTCATCCGGTCCGACGCCGGCGTCCTCGTACACCTTGGTGGCCGCAGCGCGCGCCATGTCGTAGCCGACCACGCGCATCATGTCGTGCGCTTCGAAGGTCGACGCCGTATCGGTCGTCATCGCTTGCGCGGCGATGCGAACGTCGGTGCGGAGGCCGTGCTTCTTGGCGAAGGCTTCGGACACCAGCACCGCGGCGGCGCCGCCGCAGGTGGGGGGACAGGCCATCAGCCGGGTCATCACGCCCGGCCAGATCACTTGGTCATTGAGCACGTCGTCGGCCGAGACCTCCTTGCGGAACAGCGCCAGCGGATTCTTCGCCGCGTGACGGCTGGCTTTGGCGCGGACCTTGGCGAAGGACGACAGCGGGGTGCCGTATTTCTGCATGTGGCTGAGGCCGGCACCGCCGAAATAACGCAGCGCCAGCGGCACGCCCGGGGCGTCGATCAACTGATCGGCGGCGGCGTCGAAGTCCTCGAACGCGCTGGGGCGATCGACGAACACCGAGCCGAGCGCGCCGGGCTTCATCTGCTCGAAGCCGAGCGCCAGCACGCAGTCGGCGGCGCCGGAGGCGATCGCCTGCCGCGCCAGGTACAGCGCGGTCGAGCCTGTCGAGCAGTTGTTGTTGACGTTGACGATCGGGATGCCGGTCATGCCGACCTGGTACAGCGCGCGCTGACCGCAGGTGGAGTCGCCATAGACGTATCCGACGAAGGCCTGCTGGATCGCATCGTAGCCGAGGCCGGCGTCGCGCAAGGCCAGCCGCGCCGCTTCGGCGCCCATCAGGTGATACGGCTCGTTTGCGCCCGGCTTGACGAACGGGATCATGCCGACGCCGGCGACGTGGACGGGTGACGCCATTGTTTTCTCCCTAAACTTACCCATTGGACTTTTCATTACCCATGAGTAATATATGCGAGCTGCTGGCGAGTCAATCGATCGGCGCCGGATCAGTTACTTGCCAAATTGCTGCCTGCGGAATTTGTGATGAGCGGACACGCCGCCGACGACCGATCGCCCTGGATGCCGTTCGAGAGCCGCCGCCGCGCCCGCGACGAAAAGCGCGAGGCAGTGCTGCGAACGGCGGTGCATCTGTTCCTCGAACAGGGCTATCATCGCGCCACGCTCAACGAAGTGGCGGAGCGGCTGAACATCACCAAGCCGGCGCTGTACAATTACTTCCGCAGCAAGGAGGAGATTCTGTTCGAGTGCTGGGCGCTCGGTCAGGAGCAGGTCGACGAGATCATTGCGGACATCAGCCGGTCTGGTGACGACGGACTTGGCAAGCTGCGCGCGCTGGTGCGCGCCTATGCCGCAACGATGGCTACGGAGTTCGGTGCCAGCATGGTGCGGTTCAATCCGCGCGACCTGTCGCCGGAGAACGAGAAGACGGTGCGCGCTGCCAAGCGCGGCATCGACCAGACGTTCCGCCGCTTCATCGCGGAGGGCGTCGCCGACGGATCGATCAAGCTGTGCGATCCGAAGCTCACCGCGTTCGCGATCGCCGGATCGCTGAACTGGATCGGCCATTGGTATCAGCGCGACGGCGCGCTGTCGCCGGAGGCGATCGCCGACGAATTCGCGATGCGCCTCACCGAGGGGCTCGCCACCCGATCAACCAAGAAGAAGAGCGCCCTTCAGGCGCCTGAAGGCAACAACAACAGGAAACGACCCAAGGGAGGACATCATGAACATCACCCACGGCCTGCGGCGCGCGTTGCAGATCAACCCGGAAGGGCTGGCCACCGTCTACGCCGGCCGCCGACGTAACTGGCGCGAGGTCGGCGACCGCGTCGCGCGGCTCGCTGCCGGCCTGCGCGCCAGCGGTGTCGGCGAGGGCGAACGCGTTGCCATCCTGTCGCTGAATTCGGATCGCTATCTCGAAATGTATCTCGCTGCCGGCTGGTGCGGCGGCGTGATCGTGCCGCTCAACATCCGCTGGAGCGCGCTGGAGAACGAAGACGCGCTGCGCGACTGCCGCGCGGTGGCGTTGGTGGTCGATAAGGCCTTTGCCGCGACCGGTGCCGCATTGGCGCAGGCGATCCCGTCGATGGCGCTGATCTATGCCGACGAAGGCGATGTGCCGGCCGGCATGCAGAGCTATGAGGATCTGATCGCCACTCACGCGCCGATTCCGGATGCGATGCGCAAGGCCGAGGATCTCGCCGGCATCTTCTACACCGGCGGCACCACCGGCCGCTCCAAGGGCGTGATGCTGAGCCACGGCAATCTGATGGCGAATGCGCTCAATGCGCTGGGCGAGGGGCTGTTTCCCGGGACGTCTGTCTATCTGCACGCCGCGCCGATGTTCCACCTCGCCAACGGCGCCGCGATGTATTCGCTGCTGCTGTCGGGCGGCTCCAACGTCATGATCCCGTCGTTCACGCCGGAGGGCGTGATGCAGGCGATGCAGAACGAGCGGGTCACCGACGTACTGCTGGTGCCGACCATGATCCAGATGTTCGTCGATCATCCGGCGCTGAAGAATTACGACCTGTCGTCGCTGAAGAACATCGTGTACGGCGCCTCGCCGATCAGCGAGGCCGTGCTGGCCCGCGCTTCGGCGGCGCTGCCGAAGGTGCAGTTTACCCAGGCCTACGGCATGACCGAGCTGTCGCCGATCGCGACGCTGCTGCATTGGAAGGAGCACATCGGCGAGGGCAAGGCCAAGGGGCGGCAGCGCGCCGCCGGCCGGGCCACGCTGGGTTGCGAAGTGCGGATCGTCGATGCCGAGGATCGCACCGTGCCGTATGGGACGGTCGGCGAGATCTGCGTGCGCGGCGACAACATGATGATGGGCTATTGGGAGCGGCCGGAGGAGACCGCGCGGGCGCTCGCTGGCGGCTGGATGCACACCGGCGACGGCGGCTACATGGACGAGCACGGCTTCGTCTATGTCGTCGACCGGGTCAAGGACATGATCATCTCCGGCGGCGAGAACGTGTACTCGGTCGAGGTCGAGAACGCGGTGGCGCAGCATCCTGCGGTGGCGCAATGCGCGGTGATCGGCATTCCGCACGAAGCGTGGGGCGAGCAGGTCCACGCGGTGGTGGTCACCAAGGCCGGCGCCACCGTGACGTCGGAAGAGTTGATCGCCCACTGCAAGGCGTTGATCGCCGGCTACAAGTGTCCGCGCAGTGTGGAGATCACCGAGACGCCGCTGCCGCTGTCCGGTGCCGGCAAGATCCTCAAGCGTGAACTGCGCCAGCCGTATTGGGAGAGCCGCGAACGTCGCGTCAGCTGACGCGGCGGCAGGCTGCCACACTATCCGCGCCGCGCGGGATCGCCTCGATTGAGGCGTTTCCCGCGCGGCGTTTTCTTTGCGCTCTGCATGCTCGGTCACTGGCGCGCGCTACACTGGCGCGATCGTCGATTCGTCCTTGCTCGAGATCCGAGGCCCTCCCCATGCCGGCGCTTTTGAATCACCTGTCCGTCCCTGCTCAGTCAGAGGCAGCCTCAGGCGGGATCGACCGGCAGCGTCGGTCTCTGGTGTTCGGTGCCGCGGCTACCGCTGGCGCTGTCGCGCTCGGCTTCAGCCCGGCACAGGCGGCGGTGCGGCGCCCCTCACTGCGATCCGGAATCGACATATCGGCGCGGGTCAGCGCTGCGCGGCTCGACGCCGAGGTGGCCAAGGCGTTCGCGCTGTTCAACGCCCCGGCGATCCTGCCTGCCTTCGATGCTGCCACCGCCGGTGCACAGGTTGACGTCGATCTGCACCGGATCGTGACCACGACCCGTGTTCCCGAGACTGGTGAGCGGCTGAGTGTCAGCGGGCTGTTGGCGGTGCCGGCCGGCAAGACCGGCGAATTGCCGCTGCTGTCCTGGCAGCACGGCACCATCCTGTCGTTCGATCAGGTCCCGTCGAACCTGACCAAGCTGGCCGATCCGGCGTACCAGCTCAGCGATGCGGCGGATTCGCTGGAGACGCTGTTCAACGTGCAGCGGTTCGCGGCGCGCGGCTATGCGGTGGTCGCCGCCGATTATGTCGGCAAGGGTCCATTCCGCAACGGGCGAGGCGAGGGCTACGCGGTCAAAGGCGTCAGCGTCCAGACCTGTCTCGACATGCTGGCGGCGGGCGAGGTGGCGATGAAATCGCTCGGCCTGAAGCCGTCAAAACTCTTCCTGCACGGCTGGTCGCAGGGCGCGCTCAACACCCAGTGGCTTCATCAGGCGCTGCGCCGCCGGTCGCGACCGATCGCCGCCACCGCGGTCGCCAGCCCGTTCAACGATCTGAATGAAGCCTGGAGCTACTGGGCCGGCGCGCAGAGCTTCGCGCTGCCGGCCGGCACGACGTCCTATCCGGCGCTGCCGAATTGGATCTCGCTGTGCATGATCGTTGCGTTGGGCAGTTACGAGCTGAACTATCGCCTCAGCGGTCTGCTCGACAGCGCTATCCGCCCCGAATACCGGGCGATGGCCCGCAAATACTGGGGTGACTACAAGGTCGTGGCCGATCCGCAGCAGCCGTTCCCGACTGGCTCCGATCTGTTGGTGCCGGGCTTCTTTGAGCGCGCCACCGACGATCGCAACAGCGCCTTCCTGCGTCACCTCGCAGCCAATCGGGCTTCGTATTGGCGCTACGATTCGCCGATCCGGTTTCACTATGGGCTCGCCGACGAAGCGCTGCATCCGGCGATGGTGTATCGGGCGCTGTCGGCCGGCGGTCGCCAGGCTGTAGGAATCCCGACTGCCAACGCGAGCCATCGCGCGACGTTTCTCGCGGGGCTGTATGGCGATGCCGCCAGTCTCGGCGGCGCGGAGAATGTGCCGACCTGGTTTGGTAAATTCTAAACGATCCTCACACTCAGAACTGTGCGGTATCGGACATGATGTCGCGGGCGTGCATAGTCCAACGCTCGCTTGAGCGACCAAACGTCACATAAATTGGCGGATGCCGATGCGGAGACGTCCGAGTTGTTATTTGGTGCAGCGCGATATGTGACAGTTGTGACAACGCTGCAGTGACTGATCTGCCGACGCTTTCTGATCAATATGCACAATAGTTACTGTGACGAGTTGTCACGACAAGCTGACGATTAGTTCTGTCAACCGCGCGAGCAATTACCTTCGCTGCGAACTGATCGACGCTCCTTAGACAAAAGGAGCGGTTGACCCTATTGGACCCGCTCTCCAAGACTTCGGCTCCGCTGCCACCAAGAGCAGCCTGGGCATCGATCAGCGTGTGAGCGCGACGACCCGAGACTAACAAGAAGACTTCCCGAGGAACCCGAGGAGAGACGCCCCATGGCCGACAAAAAATTTATCATCGACCGCAGAACTGCGCTCAAGACCGGCTTGGCCGGTGCTGCCGCCCTTGCCACGCCGAGCTTTTTCATCCGCGACGCCTGGGCCGACGATTTCTGCAACATCCCGAAGGGCAAGGAAGTCGTTTTCGGCTTCAACGTTCCGCAGTCCGGCGCCTATGCCGACGAAGGCATGGATGAACTCAAGGCCTATCAGCTCGCGGTGAAGCACCTCAACGGTGAGGGCGACGGCGGCATGCTGAAGACCATGAAGCCGCTGGCGCTCAAGGGCAACGGCGTGCTCGGCAAGAAGGTCACCTTCGTTTCGGGTGATACCCAGACCAAGGCCGATCAGGCGCGCGCCACCGCCAAGCGCATGATCGAAAAGGACGGCGCGATCATGATCACCGGCGGCTCGTCGTCGGCTGAAGCGGTCGCGGTGCAGTCGCTGTGCCAGGACGTCGGCGTGATCTTCATGGCCGGCCTGACCCACTCCAACGACACCACCGGCAAGGACAAGCGCGCCTACGGTTTCCGCCACTTCTTCAACGCCTACATGTCCGGCGTCGCGCTCGGCCCGGTGCTGGCCGAAGCCTATGGCAAGGACCGCGTCGCCTATCATCTGACCGCCGACTACACCTGGGGCTGGACCCAGGAAGAGTCGATGAAGGACGCGACCGAGAAGCAGGGCTGGAAGACGGTCAAGGCGGTCCGCACCCCGCTCGGCGCCGCCGACTTCTCGCAGTACATCACCCCGGTGCTGAACTCCGGCGCCGACGTGCTGGTGCTGAACCACTACGGCAAGGACATGATCAACTCCTTGACCCAGGCGGTTCAGTTCGGCCTGCGCGACAAGATGGCGAACGGCAAGAAGTTCGAGATCGTCGTGCCGCTGTTCTCCGAGCTGATGGCGCAGGGTGCCGGTGATGCGATCAAGGGCATCTACGGCACCGCGAACTGGGACTGGAAGCTCGAAGACGCCGCCACCAGCGCCTTCACCAAGTCGTTCGGCGCCGCTTATGGCACCCCGCCGTCGCAGGCCGCGCAGACCTGCTACGTCCAGGCGATCCTGTATGCCGACGCCGTCGAGCGTGCCGGCACCTTCAATCCGTCGAAGGTGATCGCGGCGCTCGAAGGCTTCGAGTTCGACGGCCTCGGCAACGGCAAGACGCTGTACCGCGCCGCCGACCATCAGTGCTTCAAGGACGTGCTGGTGGTGCAGGGCAAGGAAAAGCCGAAGGACAAGTTCGACCTGCTCGAAGTCAAGAAGATCGTGCCGGCGTCGCAGGTCACCTACGACCCGAGCATCTTCGGCGGCGAACTTGGCTCCAAGGACGCCAAGGCGTGCGGCTGATCTGATCCGGCCGGGCTGCGAGCTGCGGCCCGGCGAGCAGAATCGTGACCGGTCGGCTGAGCCACGCGGCGCAGCCGACCGCCACGTGTCTCTTGAGCAGCAATAAAGCGCGTACCGCCTCTGACCGATGGTCGGGCGACAGTGACTGCAAAGTTTGTATTGGCCCGCCGGCCGTGGTCGGTCGCCGGGGAATTTCGATGGACGCGCGCCATGGTGCCGCGGACACAGGGGGAGATTGACCACGCATGGACGCGATCGTTCTGCAGATCCTGAACGGCCTCGACAAAGGAGGGGCCTATGCGCTGATCGCGCTCGGGCTGACCTTGGCCTTCGGCACGCTCGGCGTGGTGAATTTCGCCCACGGCGCGCTGTTCATGCTCGGCGCGTTCTGCGCCGTGGTGTTCAACAAGCTGCTGACGCTGGAAATCGTCAAGATTGATCCGACGCGGACGACGCCCTGGGGCTCGCCGCTGGAGGTCAAGACGCCCTACGTGCAGTCGATGCTCGGCGACTGGGGCAAGGTGCTGATCGATTACTCGGTGCCGGTGTCGATCCTGCTCGCGATCCCGGTGATGCTGCTGATCGGCATCCTGATTGAGCGCGGCCTGATCCGGTTCTTCTACAAGCGCCCGCATGCCGACCAGATCCTTGTCACCTTCGGCCTTGCCATCGTGCTGCAGGAGATCGTCAAGCACTTCTTCGGGGCCAATCCGATCGCGCAATCGGCACCGGCGCTGTTCTCCGGTTCGCTGCAGATCACCGAGGCGATCGTCTATCCGTACTGGCGCATCGTCTATCTGTGCTTCTCGCTGGTGTTGATCGGCGCGGTGTTCGCATTCCTCCAGCTCACCACCTTCGGCATGGTGGTGCGCGCCGGCATGCAGGACCGCGAGACCGTCGGTCTGCTCGGCATCAATATCGAGCGGCGCTTCACCATCGTGTTCGGCCTCGCAGCGATCGTCGCCGGCCTCGCCGGCGTGATGTACACGCCGATCGTGCCGCCTGACTATCACATGGGCATGGACTTCCTGGTGCTGTCGTTCGTCGTCGTCGTGGTCGGCGGGATGGGGTCGCTGCCGGGTGCGGTGCTGGCCGGCTTCCTGCTCGGCATCCTGCAGTCGTTCGCCTCGATGAACGAGATCAAGGGCCTGCTGCCCGGCATCGACCAAATCATCATCTATCTGGTCGCCGTGGTGGTGTTGTTGGTGCGTCCGCGCGGATTGCTGGGACGCAAGGGCGTGATGGAGAGCTGATCCGATGAAGCACACCTCCAAACTCGCCGACATCGCGCTGCTGATCGGCTTTGCCATCGTGGTGGCGCTGGGCCCGATCATCTTCACCCCGATCGGTGCCGGCTATCCGGACCTGCTGCAGAAGTTCGCTATCTACGGCATCTTCGCCATCGGCTTCCACATCCTGTTCGGTCTCACCGGCTACCTGTCGTTCGGCCACGCCGCGTTCCTCGGCGTCGGCTCCTACGCCGCGGTGTGGTCGTTCAAGCTGCTGTCGATGGATCTGTTGCCCGCGGTGGCGATGTCGGTGGTGCTGGCCGGCGTGCTGGCGCTGGCGATCGGCTTCGTCAGCTTGCGCCGCTCCGGCATCTACTTCTCGATCCTGACGCTGGCGTTCGCGCAGATGTGCTACAACATGGCGTATTCGGTGCTGACGCCGATCACCAATGGCGAAACCGGCCTGCGCGTGCTGCGCCAGGATCCGCGCTATCTCGACGCCGCGATCGGCTACGTCTCGCCGACGCCGTCGCTGTTCGGCATGCAGATCACCGGCTGGACCGGGTTCTACATCTGCGGCGCGGTGCTGGTGGCGGCGTTCGGCCTGTCGATCGCGATCTTCCGCTCGCCGTTCGGCATGACGCTGCGCGCCATCAAGTCGAACCAGAACCGGATGGGCTACACCGGCTATTCGACCCGGCCGTATCTGCTGTCCGCCTTCGTGATCTCCGGCATGTTCGCCGGTCTCGCCGGCGCGCTGCTCGCCGCCACCGATCCGCTCGCGGGCGCCGAGCGCATGCAGTGGACCGCGTCGGGCGAGGTGGTGCTGATGACCATCCTGGGTGGCGCCGGCACGCTGCTCGGCCCGGTTCTCGGCACCGGCATCATCAAGTACTTCGAGAACATCTTCTCGGCCTACAACGAAGCCCAGCTCAAGGCGATGTTCACCTTCGTGCCCGACGGGCTGCGCGAACCGGTGGTCAAGACGCTGAGCCTGTTCGTCGGCGAAGGTTGGCAGCTCACCCTCGGCCTGCTGTTCATGGCGGTGGTGATCTTCCTGCCGGGCGGCGTGATGGAAGGCATCAACCGGCTGATCGGCCTGAAGCACACCCCGAAGGTCAAATCGCTCGGCGACTCGCCGCAGCGTGACGGTCTCGGCGAAATGGTGATCGAGGAGATGCCGTCGCACGACCGCACCGCCGAGATCGAGAAGAACGCCGCCGAGCAAAAAGCGAGAGCCACCGCGCCATGAAAGTGAACAGCGACATCGTTCTGCACATCGATCACGTCCACAAGACGTTCGCGGGTCTGCACGCGCTGGCGGATGTGCATCTCGACATCCGTGAGGGCGAGACCCACGCCATCATCGGCCCCAACGGCGCGGGCAAATCGACGCTGCTCAACGTCTGCGTCGGCGTGCTGCCGCCGACGCAGGGCAAGGTGATGTTCCACGGCACCCAGCTCACGGGGCTGAAGCCGTATGAGATCAATCAGCTCGGCGTGGCGCGGGTGTTTCAGACGCCGGAGATCTTCGGCGATCTGACCGTGCTGGAAAACGTCATGATGGCGATGCTGTCGCATCAGGACGGCGCGTTCCGGCTCAAGCTGGTGTCGCGCTTCGACGAGCAGGGCGAGATCGGCCAGCGCGCCGTGCAGGCGCTGCGCGAGCGCGGCCTCGGCGGCCATCTGTATCACCTCGCCGGTGCGCTCTCGCGCGGCGACAAGCGCCGGCTCGAGCTGGTGATGGGCCTGGTGCAGAAGCCGAAGCTGCTGCTGCTCGACGAGCCGACAGCCGGCATGGCGCGCGCCGACACCAACGCCACCATCGAGATCCTGCGGCAGATCAAGCAGTCGGGCATGACCATCGTGATCATCGAGCACGACATGCACGTCGTGTTCTCGCTCGCCGACCGCATCACCGTGCTGGCCGGCGGCCGCGTCATCGCGCAGGGCGTGCCCGACGAGATCAAGGGCAACCCGAAAGTGATCGAAGCCTATCTCGGCGAGGAACAAGTATGACGACGATGACCGCCGAACGGCCGCACGCCACCCACGCGGGCGAGACGCCGTATTTCTGCTGCCGCAACCTCAACGCCTATTATGGCGACAGCTATATCGTGCAGAACGTCTCGTTCTCGCTGAACAAGGGCGAGATCCTGGCTCTGCTCGGCCGCAACGGGGCCGGCAAGACCTCGACGCTGCGCTCGATCGCACGCGCCTCGACACCCGAGCTGGTCTCGGGCGAAGTGATCCTCGACGGCGTCAAGCTGCACGGCAAGCCGAACTATGTCGCCGCCCAGGCCGGCATCCAGCTGGTGCAGGAGGATCGCCGCATCATCCCGGGGATGACGGTGGAGCAGAACCTGCAGATCGCGGTGATCTCCGGCAGTGTCGGCTGGTCGTTCGAACGGATCTACGAGCTGTTTCCGAGGCTGGCCGAGCGCCGCAAGCAGGAAGGCGTGACGATGTCGGGCGGTGAGCAGCAGATGCTGGCGATCGCCCGCGCGCTGGCCCGCGATCTCAAGCTGCTGCTGCTCGACGAGCCCTACGAAGGCTTGGCTCCGGTGGTCCGCCACGACATCGCCAAGGCGCTCAAGGAAGTACGTGCCGCGGGCATCACCACCATCATCGTCGAGCAGAATGCGGTGGCGGCGCTGGAATTGTCCGACCGGGCCGTGATCCTCGACACCGGCGAAGTGGTGTTCGACGGCACCGCCAAGCACGTGCTGGATAGCGAAGAGCTGCGCCATCGCTATCTGGCGATCTGAGGTGTCCGCGCACGTGCGCGCAGCAAGGACGGGCGGTGCTGCGCACCGTCCGTGCCCACCGAACACGGCGGCGTGACCGGCCACAAACAGTGTTGACTCGATCGCAGGTGCGGGCGTACGGCTCCGGCCGGGTCGAGCCTTTGCGCGCGATCCTTCCTTCTCATCCAACGAAGAGCACATGGGCCCTAGCAGCTTTGGCCGCCTTCCCCCCGCGACAGGCCGGGCGAATGCGACCGCAACACATTGGACCGCGACCGTGTCGGGCCGCGTGAGCAAGGTGCGCTGCTAGCCGCCTGATCTCACCGTCCCGCCGCGTTGCGGCCGTGGAGGTGAGTGATGTCGATCAACTTCAAAACCGCATGGTGGCCGGCCTGGACCGGCCGCGCCGCGCGCCCGGCCGAGAGCCGGCGCGCCCACGCCAACGACAACGTCCGCAGCATGCCGCGCCGGGCGCAGCGTCCCGCACTCGCACTGCATTGGCATGTCGGCTCGGCCGGCACGCTGGTGGCCGGATGGACCGTGGTGCCGTCCGGCGCTGCCGCGGACGCCGAAGGCGGTGACACCGGCGACCGCGTGTACCAGCCGCCCTCGCGCGCGGCGTAATTGGAGCGCCCGGCGGCTTGCCGGGCAGGAGCCATTCCGATGGACCATCAACCCAGATTGCCCGCCGCCGCCTTCGTGCGTGCGGCGGGCCTGCCACTCCCGGAATCAGCACCAGACGTGGCCGTGCCGCATCGGCGCCGGGCCGGCGAGGGCGCTTAGCGCCGCTCTCCGTGTCCGGCCGCTGCGCGCAGGCCGGATCAGGAGAGACAAATGACCAAGCACATCCCCTTGCAGGCGACGGCAGCCTGCGCCGCCGTTCCGCCGAGCGCGGTGCTGGACAGCGCCCATCTCGGCGAGATCCGCGGCGCACTCGGCACTATCGCGGCCGATGACCGCGCGCCGCGGCGTACGCTCAAAGCCCGGCTGCAGACGCTGCTGGCAATCGCCGGTCCCGGCCTGATCGTGATGGTTGGCGACAATGACGCCGGCGCGTTCGGCACCTACACCCAGGCCGGCCAGAACTACGGCACCACGCTGCTGTGGACGTTGCTGCTGCTGATCCCGGTGCTGTACGTCAACCAGGAGATGGTGGTGCGGCTCGGCGCCGTCACAGGCGTCGGCCATGCGCGGCTGATCTTCGCGCGGTTCGGCAAGTTCTGGGGCGCGTTCAGCGTCGCCGACCTGTTCCTGCTCAACGCGCTGACGCTGGTGACCGAGTTCATCGGCATCAGCCTGGCGCTGCAATATCTCGGCCTATCGCAGTTCTGGGGCGTGATCGCGGCTGCGGTGATCATCACCTTTGCGGTCTCGACCGGTGACTTCCGCCGGTTCGAGCGGTTCGCGCTGGTGCTGGTCGCCGGCAGCCTGCTGCTGATTCCGGTTGCCGTGATGGTGCATCCGCCGCTGCCGCAATTGGCGCACGATTTCTTCGTGCCGAAGATGCCGGCCGGCGCGCCGCTCGGCGAGGTGATGCTGCTGATCATCGCCATCGTCGGCACCACCATCGCGCCGTGGCAGCTGTTCTTCCAGCAGAGCTATTTGATCGACAAGCGTATCACCCCGCGCTTCATCCGCTACGAGCGCTGGGATCTCTGCGTCGGCATCGGCCTGGTGATCATCGGCGCGGTGGCGATGATCGGCTTCTCGGCAGCGGCGTTTGCCGGCCGGCCGGAGTTCGGCGCTTACACCGATGCGCTCGGCACCGCGCACGGGCTGGAGCAGGCGGCCGGGCGGCTGCCCGCGATCCTGTTCGCCCTGGCGCTGCTCGACGCCAGCATCATCGGCGCCGCCGCAGTCTCGCTGTCGACCGCTTATGCGATCGGCGACGTGTTTGCGGTGGCGCATTCGCTGCATCGCAAGCCGCGCGAGGCGAAGGGGTTCTACGCGGTCTATGCCGGACTGATCGCGTTTGCGGCGGCGCTGGTGGTCACGCCTGGAATGCCGCTCGGCCTGCTCACCAACGCGGTGCAGACGCTGGCCGGCGTGCTGCTGCCGAGCGCAACGGTGTTTCTGCTGCTGTTGTGCAACGACAAGGCCGTGCTCGGGCCGTGGGCCAACGGCCGCGCCGGCAACCTGTTCACCGGTGCGATCGTCGCGGTGCTGGTGCTGCTGTCGGTCATCCTCACCGTGTCGGTGTTGTTCCCCGAGGTCGGCGAGCGGATGATCCTCGGCATCCTGGGCGGCGGCGTGGTCGGCGCGCTGCTGCTGTCCGCACTCGTGTCGCTGATCGCGCGCCGCCGACAGGACGTTCGCGCCGAGACCGTGGCGACGGCCGCTGTTGCGCTGGAAGAGTGGCGGATGCCGCCACTCGCGACGCTGCCGCCGGCCCGTCTCAGTGCCGTCAGCCGAATTTGGCTGCTGGTGCTGCGCGGCTATCTGGTGCTGGCTGCCGGGCTAGTGCTGTACCGCATCGTCGAGCTGATCGCGCGCTGAGGTGAGGTCGTCGGCGGTCGCTGCGCAGGCTCAGCGCCGCCGCGACACTGCGGCCTCGCTGGTGCCGATGGCGCCCATCTTCAGCGCCAGCGACGCGACCGCCACGACGCGGTCGATCACGCCGTCGACGTCGTCGAGATCGCAGGTGCCTTCCGACAGTCGCAGCAGGCGCTCGCTGTCGCGCACCGTCTGCTGCGCCATTGCCAGGGCGAAGTGCAGGCCCCAATAAATCTCGGCGTCCGGCTTGCCGGGCAGGGAGCGCCGCATCGCCGCGGCGAATTTGCGCAAGTGGTCGATCTCGCGGTTCTTGATCTTGCGGATCGGCGGGATGGTTTCGATCGCGGCGCGGATCATGAAGCGTGCGGCATCCGAGCGCTCGCTGTCCTGGCCGAGGCAGCCGCGCAATGTCGGGCCGATCAGCGCCCGCAACACCGCCTCGATCGGCGCGCGACCGCCGCCGGCGGTTTCCGCGGCCTTGAGCTCGTTGAACCGCTCGCGGTTGGTGGCAATCGAGCGGGTCACGAACAGTTCTGCGATCAGCTCGTCCTTCGAGCCGAAGTGATAGTTCACCGCGGCGAGGTTGACGCCGGCTGCGGCGACGATGTCGCGCAAGGTGACGTCACCGAAGCCGCGCTCGGCATACAGCCGTTCGGCGGCGGTCAGGATCGCACTGCGTGTGGTGTCGGTGGACATGCCGCTCCGCGGGAAATCATCGTTCTTGCAATTCAAACAGCTGTATGAAACTATCGTTTCACAGCCGGAAGTCAATGCGCCGTAGGCGCTGAGGCGCCGGCGGCTTCGTTTTCGCGGTTCGTGGTCTCCCGGCCCTCGGGGGATGCGGGGCGGAATCCGACTTGCGGGCGCGATGCGGCAGGACGACAGTGCCGCCACCCCGTCGGTCACAACAGTCTGGGAAAACAGTGAGGATCGCCTGATGGATTTCACGATGTCCGATCGCCAAAGCGAATGGCTGGACCGCGTCACCAAGTTCATGAACGACCACGTCCGCCCCGCGGTGCCGATCTACAAGCAGCAGGACGCCGAGGGCGAGCGCTGGAAGGTGATCCCGGTTCTCGAGGAGCTGAAGGCCAAGGCGAAGGCCGAAGGTCTGTGGAATCTGTTCCTGCCGCCGTCGTCGCACGACGATGACGAATTCCACGGCGCGGGTCTGTCCAACCTCGAATACGCGCTGCTGTCCGAGCAGATGGGCCACATCTCCTGGGCCTCTGAAGTATTCAACTGCTCGGCGCCCGACACCGGCAACATGGAAGTGCTGTTCCGCTACGGCACCAAGGAGCAGAAGCAGAAGTGGCTGCGGCCGCTGATGGCCGGCGAAATTCGTTCGGCGTTCCTGATGACCGAGCCGGCGGTGGCGTCGTCGGACGCGACCAACATCGAGACCCGGATCGAGAAGGACGGCGATCACTACGTCATCAATGGCCGCAAGTGGTGGTCGTCGGGCGTCGGCGATCCGCGCTGCAAGATCGCGATCGTGATGGGCAAGACCGATCCGAACGCTGCGCGTCATCAGCAGCAGTCGCAGATCCTGGTGCCGCTCGACACCCCCGGCATCACCATCGAGAAGATGCTGCCGGTGTTCGGCTTCGACGATGCGCCGCACGGTCACGGCATGGTCAAGCTGGAGAACGTCCGCGTTCCGGCGTCGAACCTCCTGCTCGGCGAAGGCCGCGGCTTCGAGATCGCGCAGGGCCGTCTCGGCCCGGGCCGCATCCATCACTGCATGCGCACCATCGGCAAGGCCGAAGAGGCGCTTGAGAAGATGGTCAAGCGCCTGCAGTCGCGCGTCGCGTTCGGCAAGCGGATCATCGAGTTCTCGGTTTGGGAGCAGCGGATCGCCGAAGCCCGCATCGACATCGAGATGAACCGACTGCTGTGCCTCAAGGCCGCCGACATGATGGACAAGGTCGGCAACAAGACCGCCCAGCTCGAGATCGCGATGATCAAGGTGGCGGCGCCGCGCATGGCGCAGCGCATCATCGACGAAGCGATCCAGGCCTTCGGCGGCGCCGGCGTGTCCGACGATGCGGGGCTCGCCAAGGATTACGCCAACATCCGTACGCTGCGGCTCGCGGACGGTCCGGACGAGGTGCACAACCGCGCCATCGCCCGCCTGGAGATGAAGAAGTACGCCAACGCGGCGCACTGACCGCGTAGGCCGCACAAAAACGTCATCGCCGGACTTGATCCGGCGATCCATCTCTTGAAAAGATGGATACCCGGGCCAAGCCCGGGTATGACCATTTTGGGATTGTCGGAACGCGCGGCGCGTAACGCGCGAACAAGAACAAGGAGCGTCACTTGGTCGGGAAGCGAAACGACGACGATTACACCGGCACCAAGCCGGTCGAGGAGCGGCATCGGGTCGACGAGGCCCGCCTCGCCGAATGGATGCAGGTGAACGTCGAGGGCTATCAGGGCCCGCTCGAGGTTCAGCAGTTCAGGGGCGGGCAGTCCAACCCGACCTATAAGCTCATCACCCCGAACCGTTCCTACGTGATGCGGCGCAAGCCGTTCGGCAAGCTGCTGCCGTCGGCGCACGCGGTTGATCGCGAATTCCGCGTCATCGCCGCCCTCGGCAAGCAGGGCTTCCCGGTCGCCAAGGCCTATGCGCTGTGCACCGACGACTCCGTGATCGGTGTGTCGTTCTACATCATGTCGATGGAAGAGGGCCGGGTGTTCTGGGATCCGACCCTGCCGACCCAGACGCCGGAAGCGCGCTGGGCGATCTTCAAGGCCAAGATCGAAACGCTGGCGCAGCTGCACAGCTATGAGCCGGAAGCCATTGGTCTCGGCGACTTCGGCAAGCCCGGCAACTACTTCGCCCGCCAAGTCGACCGCTGGAGCAAGCAGTACAAGGCGTCGGTGGCCGAGCCCATCCCGGAGATGGAGCGGCTGATGGAGTGGCTGCCGAGCACTGTGCCGGTGCAGGAGCGGGTGTCGGTGGTGCACGGCGACTACCGGCTCGACAACATGATCTTCCACGCCACCGAGCCGCGGGTGCTGGCGGTGCTGGATTGGGAGCTGTCGACGCTTGGCGATCCGATGGCCGACTTCACCTATCTGCTGATGCAGTGGGCGATGCCGGGCCTCGCCGAAGCCGATCTGAAGGCGCTGAATATCCCCACGCTGGAGCAGGCTGCTGACATCTATTGCAAGGCCGCGGGCATCGCCGGCGTGCCGAACCTCAATTGGTATCTGGCCTACAACACATTCCGCCTCGCTGGCATTCTGGCGGGCATCGCCGGCCGCGTCCGCGACGGCACCGCGGCCTCCGACAAGGCCAAGGAATCCGCCGCCCGCACCGTGCCAATGGCGGAGCTGGCGTGGGAATACGCCCAGAAGGCCGGCGCGAAGTAAGCGGGTTTCGAGATTGAAAAAGGCGCGGTCCGCAAGGATCGCGCCTTTTCTGTTGCTCTCACCAACGTCATTCCGGGATGCACACCGAAGGTGTGCAGACCTCCGGGGGCGCGCGTTACGCCAGCGCCCCGAATGACGAAATTGCGATATTCATCTCAAAAAGGTCGTCATCGCCCGGCTTGACCGGGCGCCCCAGTATCCCAGTGCGTCTTGGTCATCACGAACGCTCTGGAATACTGGATCCCCGCATGCGCGGGGATGACGATCGTGTGTAGAGCGGTCCGCTCCGCTCATCATCCCGTCTCAGATCGGCTTGCCCGCATAGGGCATCGACGCGGTCAGGCCGCCGTCGACCGGGAAGGCCTGACCGTTGACGTAGGACGCTTCGTCGCTGAGCAGGAACAGGCCCATGGTGGCGAGTTCGTGCGGCTGGCCGGCGCGCTTCAGCGGGTTGAGCTGACCGATCTTGTGATCGGTGCCGCGCTGCTTGGCATTGTCGAAAACCGGCTTGGTCATGCCGGTCTCGATCAGGCCGGGGCACACCGCGTTGATGCGCCCGCCGGTGCCGGACAGCGAGTAGGCGGTGGTCTGCACCAGGCTGATCACGCCGGCTTTCGACGCCGCGTAGGGATGGCCCGACGCGCCGCTCTTCAGGCCCGCGACCGAGGCGGTGCACACGATCGCGCCGTGTCCCTGTTTGATCAGATGCGGCATGGTGTGCTTGATCGCCAGGAACGGACCGATCAGGTTGACGCGCAGGATCTCCTGCCAATGCTCCGGCGTCTGTTCTGGCAGCGGCACCAGGCCGCCGCTGATACCCGCATTGGCCCAGATGCCGTCGAGCTTGCCGTAAGCGGCGAGCGCCTTGGCGACGAACCCCTTCACATCGTCCTCGGAGCCCGCATCGGCCATCACCGCTTCGGCGGTGCCGCCCGCCTTGCGCACTTGCTCGACCGTCTCCTGCACGCCTTCGGTGCGATCTACCGCGATCAGTTGCGCGCCTTCCTTGGTGAACAGCAGCGATGCCGCGCGGCCGATGCCGCTACCGGCGCCGGTGATGATGATGGATTTGCCTTCGAGGCGGCCCATGCGTTGCTCCCTGCTGATCGCTTCGGCGTTTGCCGTTTGACGGAATTGGAACGACGATCGTTCGATCGACATCGCGCGTTCGACACACAAGTGACTTGAGGCGATGCGAGGTCTGACGTACAGCGACTTGTGACCGGATTGAAAGGATTTTCTCGCATGACGAACGTGCCGCCGTCTTCCAACGACAAACCGTTCGTCGCCCAACATTCGGTGCCGGTCGGCGTCACCGCGACTCGGTGGTGGTGGGTGCGGCATGCACCGGTGCGCAGCGACGGCGGCAACATCTACGGCCAGATCGACATCGATTGCGACTGCAGCGATCGCGTGGTGTTCGATGCGGTCAGCCGGGTGCTGCCGCAGAACGCGGTGTGGTACGCGAGCAAACTGAAGCGCACCCATATGACCGCGGAAGCAATCTTCGCCGCCGGTTTCCCGCGCCCCGACGCCATCACGCAGGACGCCGATCTCAACGAGCAGCATCTCGGTGATTGGCAAGGCACCAACCGTGCCGCGTTCTTCGCCAAGCTGCCGGTCAATCTCGACACCTTCTGGTTTGCGCCGATCGACGAGCGCGCGCCAAACGGCGAGAGCTTCATGGATCTGTACGAGCGTACAAAGCGTGCGATCGCGCGGATCACCGCCGCGCATGCGGGCGAAGACATTGTTGCGGTCGCGCACGGCGGTACCATCAAGGCCGCGATCGGCGTCGCACTGCGCGATCAGCCGGAGCGGGGTCTGGCCTTCACCATCGACAATTGCTCGATCACGCGGCTTGATCACATGGCCTCGAACGGCCACGAGGGCTGGCGGATTCCGATGGTCAATCAGCAGCCGTGGATCGCCGATCCGTCGCACGCCGCGATGCACCAGCCCGCGGGCCCTGAATTGGCGACGCCGAGCAAGCTGGCCTAGGCACCATTGTCGAACCCAAGCCATCCGTCATTGCGAGGAGCGAAGCGACGAAGCAATCCAGCGTAGTGCACGGACCTGGATTGCTTCGCTACGCTCGCAATGACGGATAAGTCATCCACTCACAACAATCACAACGGGAGAGAAACATGAACTTGTTCGACCTGAGCGGCAAAGTCGCCGTCATCACCGGCTCGTCGCGCGGCATCGGCAAGGCGATCGCCGAGCGGATGGCGGAGCACGGCGCCAAGGTGGTGATCTCGTCGCGCAAGCAGGATGCTTGTGACGCGGTCGCCAAGTCGATCAACGACACCTATGGCGCCGGGACTGCGTTGGCGCTCGCCGCCAACATCTCCAGCAAGGATGACCTGAAGCGCCTCGCGCAGGAGGCGACTCAGAAACTCGGCAAGATCGACGCGCTGGTCTGCAACGCCGCGTCGAACCCGTATTATGGGCCGCAGGCCGGCATCAACGACGATCAGTTCCGCAAGATCCTCGACAACAACATCGTCGCCAACCACTGGCTGATCAGCGAAGTCGTGCCGCAGATGATCGAGCGCAAGGACGGTTCGATCACCATCGTGTCCTCGATCGGCGGCCTGAAGGGCTCGACCGTGATCGGCGCTTACTGCATCTCCAAGGCCGCAGACATGCAGCTCGCCCGCAACCTTGCTTGCGAGTACGGCGTGCACAACATTCGCGTCAATTGCATCGCGCCCGGCCTGATCAAGACCGACTTTGCCCGCGCGCTGTGGGAGAACCCCGAGACGCTGAAGCACTCCACCGCGCGCTCGCCGCTGCAGCGGATCGGCGAACCCGACGAAATCGCCGGCGCCGCCGTGTTCCTCGCTTCCAAGGCCGGCAGCTTCACCACCGGCCAGACCCTCGTGATCGACGGCGGCGCGACGATCAGCTGACCCTCTGGGGTCATTCCGGGGCGCGCGAAGCGCGAACCCGGAATCCCGAGGTCATAGGAACGAGAGTCATTCCGGGTTCGCGAGCTTTGCTCGCGCCCCGGAATGACTCGGGGAGAGGGCGGCTAACTACTCCACCGCCGCATACACCAGATCGCGCACCAGCGTGCGGAAGTATTCGCGCTGGCCGGGGCCCTGCGACATGAACACCGCGAACAGCTGTTCGGCGGGATCGATCCAGAAGAACGTGCCGGCGATGCCGCTCCAGTAGAACTGACCGACCGAGCCGGGGAAGGGCGAGATGCCCGGCTGGGTGCGGACCGCGAAGCCGAGGCCGAAGCCGTTGCCCGGCGGCAGGATGTAGTTGTCCGGCGGGATGTGCGGCTCGAGGTGATTGCTGGCCATCAGTTCCAGCGTCTTGCGGCCGATAATCCGCGTCCCATCCAGCGTGCCGCCGCCCAGCAGCATCTGGCAGAACCGCGCGTAGTCCATCGTGGTCGAGACCAGGCCGCCGCCGCCGGATTCCATCACCGGCTTTTCCAGCATGTTGAACAGCGCCACCGGATCGCCGGTCCACGGATCGGTCGGGAACGCCTCGGCGAGCCGGCCCTTGTTGTCGGCCGCGGTGTGGAAGCCGGTTTCGCTCATCTGCAGCGGCGCCAGGATGCGTTCGGTGAGGAACGCGCCGAGTGTCTTGCCGGCGACCACTTCGATCACCCGGCCGAGGATGTCGGTCGACCGGCTGTAATTCCACGCCGCGCCGGGCTGACACACCAACGGCATTGAGGCGATCAGGGTGGCGTGTTCTTCGTTGGTGATCTTGCGGCTGCGGATCCGCGAGGCCCGGTACATCTTGTGGATCGGACCATCGCCGGTGTGGTCGTAGGTGATGCCCGAGGTGTGGCGCAGCAAATCCTGGATAGTGATCGGGCGTTGCTGCGGCACCAGTTCCAGCTCGCCGCCGCGCACGATGCCGACGTTGGTATTCTCGAATTCGGGGATGAACTTCGAGAGCGGATCGTCGAGCAGCATCTGGCCGTCTTCGACCAGCTGCATGATGCCGATCGAGACGATCGGCTTGGTCATTGAGAAGATGCGGAAGATGCTGTCGCGGCGCATCGGCGCGTCGGAGCCGGGCGCCTGCCGGCCCAGCGCTTCGAACCAGCCGATCTTGCCCTTGCGCGACACCAGCACCGTGACGCCGGGGATGGTGCCCTTGTCGATCTCGCGCTTGAAGGCGTCCGACATCACCTGCAGCCGGCGCGGCGACAGCCCCAGGGTTTCGGGCTTGGCCTCCGGCAAAGCCGGGGTCTGCGGGGGGAGGGCGGAGGTTGCGGCGGCTGTCGCGGTCATGGCGTTTCCCGATTGCTGTTTTTGTTGTGGTCCGGCGCCGGTGTTCACACGGGTGTCATCCGGGCCTGCGGGGGCATTCCGCGCCAGATTGACCCATAAAATCCGGCTTGAACAGGGTGCTTTTCCGCAGTAACCAGCCGCGGTTTCGCCGCCTTCCAGGCTGGCGCCGACAAGGATGGAGAACGATGGCCAAAGCAAAGTTTGAACGTACGAAGCCGCATTGCAACATCGGGACGATCGGTCACGTCGACCATGGCAAGACGTCGCTGACTGCGGCGATCACCAAGGTTCTGGCGGAGACGGGCGGTGCGACGTTCACGGCCTATGACCAGATCGACAAGGCGCCTGAAGAGAAGGCGCGCGGCATCACGATTTCGACCGCGCACGTCGAGTACGAGACGCAGAACCGTCACTACGCGCACGTCGACTGCCCCGGTCACGCCGACTACGTGAAGAACATGATCACCGGTGCGGCGCAGATGGACGGCGCGATCCTGGTGGTGTCGGCGGCCGACGGCCCGATGCCGCAGACCCGCGAGCACATCCTGCTGGCCCGTCAGGTCGGCGTGCCGGCGCTGGTGGTGTTCCTGAACAAGTGCGACATGGTCGACGATCCGGAACTGCTCGAGCTGGTCGAGATGGAAGTGCGCGAGCTGCTGTCGAAGTACGACTTCCCGGGCGACGACATTCCGATCGTGAAGGGCTCGGCGCTTGCGGCGCTGGAGAACTCGGATCCGAAGCTGGGTCACGACGCGATCCTGGAGCTGATGCGCCAGGTCGACGCCTACATCCCGCAGCCGGAGCGTCCGATCGACCAGCCGTTCCTGATGCCGGTGGAAGACGTGTTCTCGATCTCGGGCCGCGGCACCGTGGTGACCGGCCGTGTCGAGCGCGGCATTCTGAAGGTCGGCGACGAAATCGAAGTCGTCGGCATCCGCGACACGCAGAAGCACACCTGCACCGGCGTCGAAATGTTCCGCAAGCTGCTCGATCAGGGCCAGGCGGGCGACAACATCGGCGCGCTGCTGCGCGGTACCAAGCGTGAAGACGTCGAGCGTGGCCAGGTGCTGTGCAAGCCGGGTTCGGTGAAGCCGCACACCAAGTTCAAGGCCGAAGCCTACATCCTGACCAAGGAAGAGGGTGGCCGCCACACCCCGTTCTTCACCAACTACCGTCCGCAGTTCTACTTCCGCACCACCGACGTGACCGGTGTGGTGCACCTGCCGGAAGGCACCGAGATGGTGATGCCGGGCGACAACATCGCGATGGAAGTGCACCTGATCGTGCCGATCGCGATGGAAGAAAAGCTGCGCTTCGCCATCCGCGAAGGCGGCCGCACGGTGGGCGCCGGCGTCGTCGCCGCGATCATCGAGTAACAACTCGATCGACGTGATGAGCTTGGGTAAGCCGCGCATACGCTTTGCCGTATGCGCGGCTTTTCTTTTCGCTTGGGCTTGGCCGGTGGCAGGCGAGGCGGCCTGTCCGGACCGGCCGCCGTGCAAAGGTTGCGGCTGCAGGGGCGGTCCTGGCTATCGCGCGCCGGATGGTCACTGCGTCGGTTTCCGCGAACTCCACCGGGTGTGCGGCACCCCGCCGAGCCGCTGCGTTTTCGAAAATGCGCCGGGCACTGGCGCCAACCGGGAATGCGCGCTGGCGCGCCCGGCGCGGCCCGGATCGAAGCCGGCCGCAGAGCCAGCCCCCAACGCGGCAGTGGAATAGACCAAAGCCTAACCGCGCATCCCACTTGCCAGCAGGGGGGTGCCTATGCTTCAACCGGCGCATTCGGCGGCGACGCCGGCCCTAGGAGTGTAGCTCAATTGGTAGAGCACCGGTCTCCAAAACCGGGGGTTGGGAGTTCGAGCCTCTCCACTCCTGCCAGGCGCGCTCCGTAAATCTGACAGCTGGTTGAAACTGAACGGATTTTCTGTCTGCGGCGGGTTGCCGCGACGGTCCCGTGCGCGGCTCTGTCCACCGCCGCGCAGCTTGACGTTTTGCCGAACTCGCCATACAAGGCCTCACTCGCTGCCGGCCCGCTTCGACGGATTTCCGGCGCGGCTTTGATTTCCCGAAAATTGGGCCCGTTGTCGGCTCATCCCCGGCGAGGTTCGCCAGGGTTGGGTTCACCGGGGCTGTTCGGATTTCTGAAACACCCACATTCGACTGATCTGGATCACACGATGGCCTTCAGCCCGTTCAAATTCCTGCAGGAAGTGCGGAGCGAGACCGCCAAGGTGACCTGGCCGACCCGCCGCGAGACCTCGATCACCACGATCATGGTGTTCGTGATGGTGGCGCTGGCTTCGATCTTCTTTTTTGCCGCCGACCAGGTGATCAGCGTTCTGATCCGCCTGTTGCTCGGCGTTTGACGGCAGGCCCCTTACCATGAGCATGCGCTGGTATATCGTCCACGCCTATTCGAACTTCGAAAAGAAGGTCGCCGAATCGATCAAGGAGCAGGCCAAGCAACGCGGCCTGGAAGATCTGTTCGAGCAGGTGCTGGTGCCGACCGAGAAGGTTACCGAGGTGCGCCGCGGCCGCAAGGTCGACGCCGAGCGCAAGTTCTTCCCGGGCTACGTGCTGGTGAAGATGAACCTCACCGACGAAGCCTTCCACCTGATCAAGAACACCCCGAAGGTCACCGGTTTCCTCGGCGCCGAGAACAAGCCGATGCCGATCTCGGAATCCGAGGCGATGCGCATCCTGCACCAGGTGCAGGAAGGCGTGGAGCGCCCGAAGGCGTCGGTGTCGTTCGAGATCGGCGAGAACGTTCGCGTCGCCGACGGTCCGTTCGCGTCGTTCTCCGGCGTGGTCGAGGAAATCGACGAGGCGCGTTCGCGCGTGAAGGTCGCGGTGTCGATCTTCGGCCGCGCCACCCCGGTCGAACTGGAATTCGGTCAGGTCGAGAAGGTCTGATCGTTACTGTCATTGCCGGGCTTGACCCGGCAATCCATCCGCTTCGTTTGAAGAGGGATGGATGCCCGGATCAAGTCCGGGCATGACGGAAGAGGGTAGGGCGAAGGCTCTGCTCTTTAGAGACGTGGGAGGCGGGCCGGTGATCGCCAGTCATCGGAAAACGCCCCACCACGGAACCTGAAACCGCCGGTTCGCCGGCAACAGGAGAGTTGGTATGGCAAAGAAAGTGACCGGATACCTGAAGTTGCAGGTGCCGGCCGGAGCGGCGAACCCGTCGCCTCCGATCGGTCCCGCGCTTGGTCAGCGCGGCCTCAACATCATGGAGTTCTGCAAGGCGTTCAACGCGCAGACCCAGAAGGAAGAGAAGAACACGCCGATTCCGGTGGTGATCACGATCTACGCCGATCGTTCGTTCACCTTCGAGATGAAGACCCCGCCGATGTCCTACTTCCTCAAGCAGGCGGCCAAGATCCAGTCCGGCTCCAAGGCGCCGGGCCGTGACTTCGTCGGCAAGGTGACCTCCGCGCAGGTGCGCGAGATCGCCGAGAAGAAGATGAAGGATCTCAATTGCGACACCGTCGATTCGGCCATGCGTATGGTCGAGGGCTCTGCCCGTTCGATGGGCCTGCGGGTCGAGGGGTAAGGCGAACATGGCAATCGGTAAGCGTCTGAAGAAGATCCGGGAAGGCATCGACCGCACCAAGCTCTATCCGCTCGACGAAGCGGTGAAGCTGGTCAAGGAGCGCGCCATCTCGAAGTTCGACGAGACCATCGAGGTCGCGATCAACCTCGGCGTCGATCCGCGTCACGCTGACCAGATGGTCCGCGGCGTGGTCATGCTGCCGAACGGCACCGGCCGCACCGTGCGCGTCGGCGTGTTCGCGCGTGGCGCCAAGGCGGACGAAGCCAAGGCTGCGGGCGCCGACGTCGTCGGCGCGGAAGATCTGGTGGAGCAGGTTCAGGCCGGCAACATCAACTTCGACCGCTGCATCGCCACCCCGGACATGATGCCCCTGGTCGGCCGCCTCGGTAAGGTGCTCGGCCCGCGCGGCATGATGCCGAACCCGAAGATCGGCACGGTGACCATGGACGTCGCCGGCGCGGTCAAGGGTGCCAAGGGCGGTTCGGTCGAGTTCCGCGTTGAGAAGGCCGGTATCATCCAGGCCGGCGTTGGCAAGGCCTCGTTCGATGCCGACAAGCTGGTGGAGAACATCAAGGCGCTCGCGGACGCGGTCAACAAGGCCAAGCCGACCGGCGCCAAGGGTACCTACATTCAGCGCGTTGCGGTGTCCTCGACCATGGGCCCGGGCGTGAAGGTCGAGCCGGGCACCGTCCACTAAGTCCGTTGCCCGGACGATGACGATTTGAAGAGGGCGGACGGGGCAACCCGTTCGCCCTTTTTGCTTGCTCGCAAAACAACAAAAAACGGGAGGGGCAGAAATGGCCGACAAGGTTCTGGTGGCGTCGCGGTTTGGGCGGTCGATGCTGGGGAGATTTGCCGAGCGGTTCGAGCTTCTGGAGACCGCCGGCAAACCGGCCGATCAGGTGTTCAGTGCCGCCGAGCTCGCCGATGTCCGCGCGCTGCTGACGATGGGCGGCCAGCCGCTCGGCCGCGAGACCTTCGACATGCTGCCGGCGCTCGGCGCGGTGGTCTGCTACGGCACCGGCTATGACGGCGTCGACCTGAAGGCTGCTGCCGAGCGCGGCATCGTGGTCGGCAACAGCCCGGCGGCGAATGCCTCCGCGGTCGCCGATCTGGCGCTGGCGCTGCTGTTGGCGCTGATGCGGCGGGTGCTGCCGGCCGACGCCTATGTGCGGGCCGGGGGCTGGTCCGGCGCCAAGCCGTCGCCGATGCTGAAGCCGCCGCGCGGACTGACCGGCGCCAAGGTCGGGGTCTATGGCATCGGCGAGATCGGCCGCAAGATTGCCGCCCGTGTCGCCGGCTTCGAGACCGAGGTCGCCTATCACAGCCGCAGCCGCCACGACGTGCCCTACACCTATATCGGCAGTCTCACCGAACTGGTGGAGTGGTGCGACGTGCTGCTGGTCGCGGTCCGCGCCGGCCCGGATACCGAGAACATCATCGATGCCGGCCTGCTGAAGCGGCTCGGACCGAGCGGCGTGGTGGTCAACATCTCACGTGGTTCGGTGATCGATCAGCCGGCGCTGATCGCCGCTCTGGCCGATGGCACGATTGCCGGGGCCGGCCTCGACGTGTTCGCGCAGGAGCCGTACGCGCCGGATGCGCTGGCCGAGTTTCCGAACGTGGTGCTGACGCCGCATATCGGCGGTCACACCCAGGAAGCCCACCGCGCGATGCAGGACTGCGTCATCGCCAATCTGGCAGCGTTCTTCGCGGGGCAACCGCTGCCGAATCCGGTGCAGGGGTAACGGCTCCGACCTCAGGCCACGCTGACGGGCTCGGAACTGCCGCCAGATCGGCAGCCGAACCCGCAACAGAGACAAAGGCATGGTCCCTTCGGTTCATCGTTTCGCTGAAGATGAGCGGGCGGGCCGGCGCCTCTTGTCGGACCGGTGAGTCGGTCGACCGGAAGGCTTGCGCGGCCCGGCTCGATCCGGCAGGATTCACCTCGTCGTTGCCGCCGCGGCCCCCTCGAGTGGGCCCCTATGCCAAAATCGTGCCGATTGGCGAAGTTTGCTCTTGGCAAGCGCATTAAGACTCGCTAAACACCCCGCTCCGGGCGTGCCGGCTGTGGCTGGCGCGCCCGTGCGCGCATTCCAATGACCTGATCGATAGGAGGCTGTTCCTTCAACTCATCCACCCGGATCGCTGAAGGATGCAGAACACTGTCGCTCGATCGGAATGCGGGCAGGGATCGGAAAGGTCGATAGGCCGGCTCGCCGGACTATTTGCCAGAACGATCTTGGTCCTGTCCAAGACTGCAGGCGCCGAAGCGGAAGCTTACGTTTCCTCAAAGGCTTAATCATACGGCCTGCATAGACGGGTGAAGACCGGATTTTGTGTCTCAACGCTACGGGCGTCGGGATGCGGATAGGGTTCGAACCTCGACACCCCGTTCGGGCGAAGGCGGTCAGCCGGAGCCGGTTCGGGAGGGCAGGCAATTCACGATCGTCTCGCCCTACGTGTCCTTGGAGGCTTGCGCCTCGGGGTCGGGTTGGAGCGGGACGGTGGGTGCAACCCGGTGGTCCTGCTCGTAGGGACCGCCAACCGGAGAGAGCTTGCTGTGGAAAGAGCGGCAAAAAAAGAGGCGGTCGAATCGCTGAATGGTCTGTTCCAGACCACCAGCGTCGCGATCGTCGCTCACTATTCCGGCCTCACCGTTGCCCAGATGCAGAAGCTGCGCCAGCAGATGAAGCAGGCGGGCGCCTCGGTGAAGGTTTCGAAGAACCGTCTCGCCAAAATTGCTCTTGAAGGCACCGACGTCGCAGCCATCGGCTCCCTGCTGAAGGGGCCGACTGTGATCGCTACATCCAGCGATCCGGTGGCGGCGCCGAAAGTTGCCGTCGAATTCGCCAAGGCGAACGAGAAGTTCGTCATTCTCGGCGGTTCGATGGGCACAACCGTCCTGAACGTCGATGGCGTCAAGGCTCTTGCCTCGCTGCCGTCGCTCGATGAACTGCGCGCCAAGCTGGTCGGCCTCGTCCAGGCCCCGGCGACCAAGATCGCGCAGGTCACCACCGCTCCGGCTGCGAAGCTGGCCCGCGTGGTTCAGGCCTATGCCTCCAAAAGCGAAGCGGCCTGACGCTTCACTCCCAATCAACCCTGGTTCGAACTGATACCCGTAAGGAACTGATTCAATGGCTGATCTGCAGAAGATTGTTGACGACCTCTCGAGCCTCACCGTGCTCGAAGCCGCTGAGCTCGCCAAGATGCTCGAAGAGAAGTGGGGCGTCTCGGCCGCTGCGGCCGTCGCGGTTGCCGCTGCTCCGGGCGCCGGTGGCGCCGCCGCTCCGGCGGAAGAGAAGACCGACTTCACCGTTGTCCTGGCCTCGGCCGGCGACAAGAAGATCGAGGTGATCAAGGAAGTCCGCGCCATCACCGGCCTGGGCCTCAAGGAAGCCAAGGATCTGGTCGAAGGCGCTCCGAAGCCGCTCAAGGAAGGCGTCAACAAGGAAGAAGCCGACAAGATCAAGGCCCAGCTCGAGAAGGCTGGCGCCAAGGTCGAGCTCAAGTAAGCCGATCGGTTTGGCCGGGCCCGGGTCTCCCCGGGTCCGGCACGATCGCGGTTCGGGCCTTCGGGTCCGGGCGGCAACGGCGAGGCGGGCTGCGGTGTGCCCGGACGAGCCGTCACAGGAATGTGTGGAAAGACGCGGGGACAACCCCTCGAATCTCCACATTGCCGTCCCATATTGGTCCGGCAGCACGAAAGCGCAGGCGCGAGGACGTGGTAATGTGTCCGCGCAGCCTCTGGGAGAATCGGCAATTTCGGGCTTTTTCGGTCTGTGACGATGAGGTTTTCGACGGGCGGGTGCGGCAGCGCCCCGCGCGTCATTTTGCGTTCGGAATTAGTGCTGAGCCGACTTAGGATTTAGTTCCTGAAATCTGGCGCCTGAATTTCGGATGTTCGGTATTCAACCCGGGGGCGAGGCGGCTCGCGCTCCGGAAGGTTCGCCCCACCGGGCGACGAAACGAGAGGCCACGATGGCGCAGCAGACGTTCACCGGTCGCAAACGCGTTCGCAAGTTTTTCGGTCACATCCGGGAAGTCGCGGAGATGCCGAACCTCATCGAGGTTCAGAAGGCGTCTTACGACCAGTTCCTGATGGTCGCCGAACCTCCCGGAGGACGTCCAGACGAGGGTCTGCAGGCGGTGTTCCGGTCGGTCTTCCCGATTTCGGACTTCTCCAACGCCTCGATGCTCGAATTCGTTCGCTACGAATTCGAGCCGCCGAAGTACGACGTCGATGAGTGCCGCCAGCGCGGCATGACCTATGCTGCGCCGCTGAAGGTGACGCTGCGCCTCATCGTGTTCGATATCGACGAGGAAACCGGCGCCCGCTCCGTGAAGGACATCAAGGAGCAGGATGTCTACATGGGCGACATCCCGCTGATGACGATGAACGGTACCTTCATCGTCAACGGTACCGAGCGCGTCATCGTCTCGCAGATGCACCGGTCGCCGGGCGTATTCTTCGATCACGACAAGGGCAAGACCCACTCGTCGGGCAAGCTGCTGTTCGCCGCCCGCATCATCCCGTATCGCGGTTCCTGGCTCGACATCGAGTTCGACGCCAAGGACATCGTCTATGCGCGTATCGACCGTCGCCGCAAGCTGCCGGTGACGTCGCTGATGTTCGCCCTCGGCCTCGATGGCGAAGAGATCCTGTCGACCTTCTACAACAAGATCCTCTACAAGCGGACCAAGGACGGCTGGCGCGTGCCGTTCGACGTCAACCGCTTCCGCGGCTACTCGACCGTCAACGACCTGATCGACGCCGACACCGGCAAGGTCGTGCTCGAGGCCGGCAAGAAGCTGACCGTGCGTGCCGCCCGCCAGCTGCAGGAAAAGGGCCTCAAGGCGCTGCGGATGTCCGACGAGGAACTCGTCGGCAACTACCTGGCCGAAGATCTGGTCAACCCGAAGACGGGTGAAATCTACGCGGAAGCCGGTGAGGAAATCACCGACAAGACGCTGAAGATGCTGAACGAGCAGGGCTACAAGGAGCTGCCGCTGCTCGACATCGACCATGTCAACGTCGGCCCGTACATCCGCAACACGCTGAACGCCGATAAGAACATGACGCGTGAAGACGCGCTGTTCGACATCTACCGGGTGATGCGTCCGGGCGAGCCGCCGACTCTCGAGTCCGCGCAGAACATGTTCCAGTCGCTGTTCTTCGACGCCGAGCGCTACGACCTGTCGGCCGTGGGTCGCGTCAAGATGAACATGCGCCTCGACCTCGACGCGCCCGATACCCATCGCACGCTGCGCAAGGAAGACATCCTGGCGGTGATCAAGACCCTGGTCGGCCTGCGGGACGGCAAGGGCGAGATCGACGACATCGACCACCTCGGCAACCGCCGTGTGCGCTCGGTCGGCGAGCTGATGGAGAACCAGTACCGCATCGGCCTGCTTCGCATGGAGCGCGCCATCAAGGAGCGGATGAGCTCGGTCGACATCGACACCGTGATGCCGCAGGACCTGATCAACGCCAAGCCGGCGGCGGCGGCGGTGCGCGAGTTCTTCGGCTCGTCGCAGCTCTCGCAGTTCATGGACCAGACCAATCCGCTGTCGGAAATCACCCACAAGCGGCGCCTGTCGGCGCTCGGCCCGGGCGGTCTGACCCGCGAGCGTGCCGGCTTCGAAGTCCGCGACGTGCATCCGACCCACTACGGCCGTATCTGCCCGATCGAGACGCCGGAAGGTCCGAACATCGGTCTGATCAACTCGCTGGCGACCTTCGCCCGCGTGAACAAATACGGCTTCGTCGAGACCCCGTACCGCAGGGTCAAGGAAGGCCGCGTCACCGACGAGGTGGTGTATCTGTCGGCGATGGAAGAGGGCCGCTACGCGGTTGCTCAGGCCAACGTGTCGCTCGACGCCAAGGGCAAGTTCACCGACGATCTGGTGGTCTGCCGCGCCGGCGGCACCCGCGACGTCGTTCCGATGCCGGCCGACCAGGTCGACTACATGGACGTGTCGCCGAAGCAGCTGGTTTCGGTCGCCGCGGCGCTGATCCCGTTCCTTGAGAACGACGACGCCAACCGCGCGCTGATGGGCTCGAACATGCAGCGCCAGGCGGTGCCGCTGGTTCGCGCCGAGGCGCCGTTCGTCGGCACCGGCATGGAAGGCGTGGTCGCCCGTGACTCGGGCGCGGCGATCGCCGCGCGCCGCACCGGCGTGATCGACCAGATCGACGCGACCCGCGTCGTTATCCGCGCCACCGAGGATCTCGATCCGACCAAGTCGGGCGTCGATATCTATCGGCTGATGAAGTACCAGCGCTCGAACCAGTCGACCTGCATCAACCAGCGTCCGCTGGTGAAGGTCGGTGACCACGTCAAGAAGGGCGACATCATCGCCGACGGTCCGTCGACCGATCTCGGTGAGCTCGCGCTCGGCCGCAACGTGCTCGTCGCGTTCATGCCGTGGAACGGCTACAACTTCGAAGACTCGATCCTGCTCTCCGAGCGGATCGTGAAGGAAGACGTCTTCACTTCGATCCACATCGAAGAGTTCGAAGTGATGGCCCGCGATACCAAGCTGGGTCCGGAGGAAATCACGCGCGATATTCCGAACGTGTCGGAAGAAGCGCTGAAGAACCTCGACGAAGCCGGCATCGTCTACATCGGCGCCGAAGTCCGCGCCGGCGACATCCTGGTCGGCAAGATCACGCCGAAGGGCGAAAGCCCGATGACGCCGGAAGAGAAGCTGCTGCGCGCCATCTTCGGTGAAAAGGCCTCGGACGTTCGCGACACCTCGCTGCGGGTGCCGCCGGGCGTGCAGGGCACCATCGTCGAAGTCCGCGTGTTCAACCGCCACGGCGTCGACAAGGACGAGCGTGCGCTGGCGATCGAGCGGGAAGAGATCGAGCGGCTCGCCAAGGACCGCGACGACGAGCAGGCGATTCTCGACCGTAACGTCTACGGCCGGCTCGCCGACCTGCTCGACGGCCGCCAGGGCATCGCCGGTCCGAAGGGCTTCAAGAAGGACACCAAGATCACCCGCGCGGAGCTCGAGGAGTATCCGAAGTCGCAGTGGTGGCTGTTCGCGGCGCCGAACGACAAGCTGATGGCCGAAATCGAGGCCATGCGGAAGCAGTACGACGAGTCGAAGAAGGGCCTTGAACAGCGCTTCCTCGACAAGGTCGAGAAGCTGCAGCGCGGCGACGAACTTCCGCCCGGCGTGATGAAGATGGTCAAGGTCTTCGTCGCGGTGAAGCGCAAGATCCAGCCGGGCGACAAGATGGCCGGCCGCCACGGCAACAAGGGTGTGGTGTCGAAGATCGTTCCGATCGAGGACATGCCGTTCCTCGAGGATGGCACTCACGCCGACATCGTGCTGAACCCGCTCGGCGTGCCGAGCCGCATGAACGTCGGTCAGATCCTCGAGACGCATCTCGGCTGGGCGTGCGCGGGCCTCGGCAAGCGCATCGGCCAGACCATCGACACCTACTACCAGAGCCAGGATCTCAAGCCGCTGCGCGAGACCCTGAAGAAGATCTACGGCGAGGACGAGACCATCAAGTCGCTCGACGATGGTGAGCTGCTCGAACTCGGCCGCAATCTGAGCCACGGCGTGCCGATTGCCACCCCGGTGTTCGACGGCGCCAAGGAGACCGACATCGAAGAAATGCTGAAGCTCGCGGGCTTCGACGCTTCGGGTCAGTCGACCGTGTACGACGGTCGCACCGGCGATCAGTTCGATCGTCGCGTCACCGTCGGCTACATCTACATGCTGAAGCTGCATCACCTCGTGGACGACAAGATCCACGCCCGGTCGATCGGTCCGTACTCGCTCGTTACCCAGCAGCCGCTGGGTGGTAAGGCGCAGTTCGGCGGCCAGCGCTTCGGCGAAATGGAGGTGTGGGCGCTCGAGGCTTACGGCGCGGCCTACACGCTGCAGGAAATGCTGACGGTGAAGTCGGACGACGTCGCCGGCCGCACCAAGGTGTACGAGGCGATCGTGCGCGGCGACGACACGTTCGAGGCCGGTATCCCGGAATCGTTCAACGTGCTCGTCAAGGAAATGCGCTCGCTCGGCCTCAACGTCGACCTGCACAACTCCAAGCTGGCGGCACCGCCTCCGGCCGAGGCTGCCGAGTAACTCAATGCGTCGAGCCCGGCGGCGTGCGCTTTGCGCCGGCCGCCGGGTGTCTCCGCCGCGCTAGTCACGCGCGCGACGGAGAGTGCCTCTGGAATTCCGATTTTGCGGCTGGTGACGACCGGCACGCGAGGAGATGGCGATGAACCAGGAAATTATGAATCTGTTCAATCCGACGACGCCGGCTCAGGTCTTTGACCAGATCCGGATCTCGATCGCGTCGCCGGAGAAGATTCTGTCGTGGTCGTACGGCGAGATCAAGAAGCCGGAAACGATCAACTACCGTACCTTCAAGCCCGAGCGCGACGGCCTGTTCTGCGCCCGCATCTTCGGGCCGATCAAGGACTACGAGTGCTTGTGCGGCAAGTACAAGCGGATGAAGTACAAGGGCATCATCTGCGAGAAGTGCTCGGTCGAAGTGACTCTCAGCCGCGTCCGTCGCGAGCGCATGGGCCACATCGAGCTGGCCGCGCCGGTCGCTCACATCTGGTTCCTGAAGTCCTTGCCGTCGCGTATCGGGCAGCTGCTCGACATGACGCTGAAGGACCTCGAGCGCATCCTGTACTTCGAATACTACGTGGTGCTTGAGCCGGGCCTCACCGACCTCAAGGAGCGTCAGCTCCTGTCGGAGGAGGAGTACCTGCGTGCCCAGGATCAGTACGGTCAGGACAGCTTCACCGCCATGATCGGCGCGGAAGCGATCCGCGAACTGCTGAAGGGCCTCGAACTCGAAAAGATCGACGCGCAGCTGCGCGCCGAGATGGCCGAGACCGACTCCGACATCAAGCACAAGAAACTCGCCAAGCGGCTGAAGATCGTCGAAGCGTTCCGCTATTCCGGCAACAAGCCGGAGTGGATGATCCTCACGGTCGTGCCGGTGATCCCGCCGGATCTGCGCCCGCTGGTGCCGCTCGACGGCGGCCGGTTCGCGACCTCGGACCTCAACGACCTGTATCGCCGCGTCATCAACCGTAACAACCGCTTGAAGCGGCTGATGGAGCTGCGCGCGCCGGACATCATCATCCGCAACGAAAAGCGCATGCTGCAGGAAGCTGTGGACGCGCTGTTCGACAACGGCCGCCGCGGCCGCGTCATCACCGGCGCCAACAAGCGTCCGCTGAAGTCGCTTGCCGACATGCTGAAGGGCAAGCAGGGCCGGTTCCGTCAGAACCTGCTCGGCAAGCGCGTCGACTATTCGGGCCGTTCGGTGATCGTGGTCGGTCCCGAGCTCAAGCTGCATCAGTGCGGCCTGCCGAAGAAGATGGCGCTCGAACTGTTCAAGCCGTTCATCTACTCGCGGCTCGACGCCAAGGGTCTGTCGACCACCGTCAAGCAGGCCAAGAAGCTGGTGGAGAAGGAGCGGCCGGAGGTTTGGGACATCCTCGATGAGGTGATCCGCGAACATCCGGTGCTGCTGAACCGCGCGCCGACGCTGCATCGTCTCGGCATCCAGGCGTTCGAGCCGGTGCTGATCGAAGGCAAGGCGATCCAGCTGCATCCGCTGGTGTGCTCGGCGTTCAACGCCGACTTCGACGGCGACCAGATGGCCGTGCACGTTCCGCTGTCGCTCGAAGCGCAGCTGGAAGCGCGCGTGCTGATGATGTCGACCAACAACATCCTGCATCCGGCGAACGGCCAGCCGATCATCGTGCCGTCGCAGGACATCGTGCTCGGCCTGTACTACCTGTCGATCATGCGGGAAGGGCTGCCGGGCGAGGGCAAGGTGTTTGCCGATCTCGCCGAGCTCGAGCACGCGCTGTACTCGAAGGTCATCCACCTCCACACCAAGATCAAGTATCGCTGGCATTGGGTGAACGAGGAAGGCCAGAACACGGTCCGTCTGCTGGAGACCACCGCCGGCCGCATCCTGCTCGGTCAGGTGCTGCCGAAGTCGCCGAAGCTGCCGTTCGACGTCATCAACAAGCTGATGACCAAGCGCGAGATCTCCGGCGTCATCGACCAAGTCTATCGTCACTGCGGTCAGAAGGAGACGGTGATCTTCTGCGACCGGATCATGGCGCTCGGCTTCTTCAACGCGTTCAAGGCTGGCATCTCGTTCGGCAAGGACGACATGGTCGTGCCGGGTTCGAAGTGGAAGATCGTCGACTCGACCCGTACGCTGGCGAAGGATTTCGAGCAGCAATACAACGACGGTCTCATCACCCACGGCGAGAAGTACAACAAGGTGGTCGACGCCTGGTCGAAGGCCACCGAAGAAATCGCCAAGGAGATGATGAAGGAGATCTCCGCGGTTCGGAAGGCGCCCGACGGCTCCGAACAGCAGGTCAACTCGATCTACATGATGGCCCACTCCGGTGCGCGTGGTTCGCCCGCGCAGATGCGTCAGCTTGCCGGTATGCGCGGCCTGATGGCCAAGCCGTCGGGTGAAATCATCGAGACGCCGATCATCTCGAACTTCAAGGAAGGTCTGTCGGTTCTCGAGTACTTCAACTCGACCCACGGCGCCCGTAAGGGTCTGGCCGACACCGCGCTGAAGACCGCGAACTCGGGTTACCTGACCCGCCGTCTGGTCGACGTGGCGCAGGACTGCATCATCACGCAGGCCGACTGCGGCACCTCGCTCGGCATCAAGATGCGGGCGATCGTCGACGCCGGCACCGTGGTCGCTTCGCTGGGCAGCCGTATCCTCGGCCGTACCGCGGGCGAGGACGTGCGCGACCCGGCCACCAACGAGATCATCGTCAAGCGCGGTGATCTGATGGAGGAGCGGGACGTCGAGGCGATCCACCAGGCCGGCGTTCAGGAAGTGAAGATCCGCTCGGCACTGACCTGCGAGCTGGTCAACGGCATCTGCGGCAAGTGCTACGGGCGCGATCTCGCCCGCGGTACCCCGGTCAACCACGGCGAAGCGGTCGGCGTGATCGCGGCGCAATCGATCGGTGAGCCGGGCACGCAGCTGACGATGCGTACCTTCCACATCGGCGGTGCGGCGCAGATCAACGAGCAGTCGGTGATCGAGTCGAACTTCGAGGGCAAGATCGTCATCAAGAACCGCGCCATCGCCCGCAACGGCGAAGGCCACAATGTTGCGATGGTTCGCAACATGGTGATCGCGATCGTCGATCCGGACGGCTCCGAGCGTGCGACCCATCGCATCCAGTACGGCGCGCGCGTGCACGTCGACGAGGGCGATATGGTCAAGCGCGGCCAGCGTATCGCCGAGTGGGATCCGTACACCCGTCCGATCCTCACCGAGGTCGAGGGTACCATCGACTTCGAGGATCTGATCGAGGATCAGTCGATCTCCGAAACGCTCGACGAGTCGACCGGTATCGCCAAGCGTATCGTTATCGACTGGCGCTCGACCCGCGGTGGTGCGGATCTGCGTCCGGCGATCGTGATCAAGGGCAAGGACGGCAAGGTGCTGAAGCTGGCGCGCGGCGGTGACGCCCGCTACATGCTGTCGGTCGACGCCATTCTGTCGGTCGACGTCGGCGCCCAGGTCAAGCCCGGCGACATCCTCGCGCGTATCTCGACCGAGAGCGCCAAGACCCGTGACATCACCGGCGGTCTGCCGCGGGTGGCGGAGCTGTTCGAGGCACGGCGGCCGAAGGATGCGGCGATCATCGCCGAGATCGCCGGCACCATCCGGTTCGGTCGCGACTACAAGAACAAGCGCCGGCTCTCGATCGAGCCGCTCGACAAGAACGAGGAAGCGCGCGAGTACCTGATCCCGAAGGGCAAGCACATCCACTTGCAGGACGGCGACGTCGTCGAAAAGGGCGACTTCATCGTCGAGGGCAATCCGGCACCGCACGACATCCTGGCGATCAAGGGCATCGAAGAACTCGCGGCCTATCTCGTCAACGAAATCCAGGAGGTCTATCGACTCCAGGGCGTGTTGATCAACGACAAGCACATCGAGGTGATCGTTCGCCAGATGCTGCAGAAGATCGAGATCACCGACCAGGGCGATACCGACATGATCTCGGGCGAGCAGGTCGACAAGATCGAGTTCAACGCGGTCAACGCCAAGGCGGTCGAAGAGGGCAAGAAGCCGGCAACCGGCAATCCTGTGCTGCTCGGCATCACCAAGGCGAGCTTGCAGACCCGCTCGTTCTTCTCGGCGGCGTCGTTCCAGGAGACCACCCGGGTGCTCACCGAAGCCGCGGTCAACGGCAAGGTGGATCCGCTGGAAGGCCTCAAGGAAAACGTCATCGTCGGCCGGCTGATCCCGGCGGGTACTGGCGCCTCGATGGCCAAGATCCGCGAAGTGGCGATGAAGCGCGACCGTCTGATCCTCGACGAGCGCGAGAAGCAGGCGGCGATCGTGCCGGCCGCTGCGCCGGAAGCCGAACCGCTATCGCTGCCGCCGGCAGAGTAACGTTCGCTTCTGTCATTCAATCCTGGGAAGGGCCGGCCTTGTGCCGGCCTTTCTCATATCTGGGCCGCATTCCGGGCCTTTTGCCGCCACCTTACGGGTTGTTCATCTTCCCTTCAGGTGAAAGGCGCCTTGCTGTATGCCGAACGACGGGAATCCGGCACAGGGGCGCCGTTTCGCCGTCAAAACCAGCCCCAAGTCGCTGAAGTCACGCTGATTTTCTCGGAGAATCACGCCTCGACCGACGGCGCGGAGCAGAGACACGCTGCGTGGCGATCGATGCCGCGGGATGTTGAAAGAGCACCATGTTTGACCTTGCAATCGTAGGTGGCGGCCCGGGCGGTCTGATGAGCGCCTGGTATCTCAAACGAAAGCTCGGGGGCCTGTGCAAGGTCACCATCTTCGAGGCCTCCGATCGGCTCGGCGGCAAGATCGTCACCCAGAAATTCGAGACTGCGCCGGCGATGTACGAGGCGGGCGTCGCCGAACTCTACGATTACTCGATGACCGGCCCGGATCCGCTGCGGGAACTGGTGCAGCACTTCGGCCTGCAGACCATTCCGATGGATGCCGAGCAGGTGCAGCTCGACGGCGAGCTGCTCAACGACGTGCCGGGCATGCGCAAGAAGTACGGCGACAAGACCGCCGAGGCGATCGTCGCGTTCCGCAAGAAGTGCACCGAGCAGATGACGCCGACCCAGTATTACGAGGGCGTCGGCGCGCACGACAACGAACACCCCTGGGCCTGGACCAATTGCGAGCAGTTGCTCGACAAGGAGGTCGAGGACTCCACCGCCAAGCGCTTCTTCAAGGTGATGGCGAAGTCCGACATCGCCACCGAGAGCCACAACACCAACGGCCTCAACGCGCTCAAGAACTTCGTGATGGATATCGACGGCTATATCGGCCTGTATTCGATCCAGAACGGCAACGAGCAGCTGATCGAATGCCTGCGCTCGGAGATCGACGCCGACATCCAGTTCAATCACCGCGTCCTCAAGGTCGGCAAGACCGAGACCGGCCGCTATGAGCTGAACATGATGAACGGCAAGGGGCCGGAGACGCGCGACTTCGATCTCGTGCTGATGTGCCTGCCGCACAACTGGCTCGCCACGCTGAGCTGGGGCAACGAGCAGCTGCGCAAGGCGATGGTCAAGCACGTCGCCTATTTCGATCGCCCGGCGCACTACCTGCGGATCTCGATGCTGTTCGATTCCCCGTTCTGGGGCGACAAGATCCCGGGCTCCTGGTTCATGTCGGAAGCGTTCGGCGGCTGCTGCGTCTACAACGAAGGCTCGCGCCACGACGTCGGCAAATACGGCGTGCTCAACTTCCTGATCGCCGGCTCGGACGCGCTGGCGTTCTCCAACCTGACCGACAAGGAGCTGATCGAGCTGGCGCTGAAGTCGCTGCCGGCCGAGCTCGGCGACGTCCGCGGGCATTTCCTCGAAGGCAAGACCCATCGCTGGCTGTCGTCGGTGAACTGCATCCCCGGCGGCCTGCCGGTGCGCGACGTCATGACCAACCATCGCCCCGAGCCGAAGAACCATCCGGGCTTCGTCATCGTCGGCGACTATCTGTTCGACTCGACGCTGAACGGTCTGCTCGATTCCTCGGACGCCGCCACCGACATCATCGTCACCGAGACGATGAAGCTGCGCCGTGCCCGCGCACAGGACGGCAAGCCGGTCTCCGACAAGATTGACCGCGACTATTTCGAGAACTATCGCAACCAGGGCCCGTATCGCGAGGTCTGGAGCCGGTTCACCGATCCGGACTATCTGATCCAGACCATCAAGACGGTGTGGGACAAGCCGGGCGGCTACAAGCTGCTGGTCGCCGGCTCCGCCAGCGGCGAACTGGTCGGCGCGCTGCGCGAGCGCGGCATCGACGCCTACGGCGTCGAGAACAACCGCTACATCCACGGCAAGACCCCGGAGGCGCTGAAGCCTTACAACAAGCTCGGCTCGGTCGTCGAACTGCCGTTCGAAGACGAAGAGTTCGACTTCGTGTTCGAAACCAGCCTGTGCCACCTCGCCGAGAACCGCGTCGTCAAGGCGATCCGTGAGCTGCACCGCGTTGCGCGCACCGGCGTGATCTTCGGCTCGGTCACCAGCGACATGGATCCGGGCGTGATCGACCGCTACGACCTGCTGCGCGGCGTCAAGAAGCTCGGCACCTGGTGGGAATGGTCGGAGCTGTTCTTCAACAACGGCTTCGACCTGTCGGTGCATCGCAACGATTGCGGCGACGCGCTGTGGGAGCTGGCGGTGAAGGCGGGCAGGGGCCCGGGCCAGTGGTACAGCGACGCCGACAGCCTGCGCTATTCGTTCTTCGACAAGGTCGACGACGAGGGTGACGACGACTGAGCCAAGGTCGTCGCGGACGGCTCGCGTTCGCTTCAGCAGATCCGGCGCCGTGGCTTTGAACGAGTCACGGCGTCGCTTATTGTAGTCGTGCGGTCCGGCCACCTAGCGGTTTTCAATTCATGGCGCGTAAGCCCAATCCTCCCGTCACCCCGGACTCTCCCCCAGGCGACAAATCCGCCGCGCCGCCGCCGGCCGATGCCGCAGCCGGCAGTCCTGCGCCGGGCAGTGAAGGCACCGCCGCCCCGGCTTCGCCGCTCGACGAGAAGTTCGCGCTGCCGGTCGGCGCCGCGGCACCGGTGGTGCCGACCACCAAGCCTCCGGTGAAGCAGCTGATCGCCGACAAGGTCCCGGCCACTCCCGTGCCCGCCGCCAAAGCCGCCGCGGCGGACGACGGCGACGAGGACGATGAGGACGACGACGAAGAGGATGACGACGACGACGATGAGGACGAGGAACTCGTCGTCTTCACCGCGCGCGAGGCCGCCGGCGCATTCGCGACGGTCGCCGGCTTCATCCGGCCGGTCGTTGCCAACTACAAGAAGATGCTGGCGTTCGTGGTGTTCGGCGTGGTCGTCGAAACGCTGTTCAACGTCATCATGCCGCTCAGCCTGAAGTTCCTGATCGACGACGCGCTCGGCGAGGAGGACTTCCACGAACTCTACAAGATCCTGTCGATCCTCGGCGTCGCCGGCGTCATCACCTCGATCATCGCGGTGTGGTACGAGCGCTGGGACGCCCGGCTGTCCGCGGCGGTGATCTCCGACGTCCGCACCCGATTGTTCGAACACGTCCAGCGCCTGCCGGCTGGGTATTTCGCTCGCACCAAGCGCGGCGAGATCCTGTCGCGGTTCTCGATCGACATGGCGGCGTTCTCGCGGGTGGTGGAGATCCTCGCCAACACCGCGCTGCTGCCGTTCCTCGAATTGGTCGCCGGCGTCGTCCTGATGCTGTTCCTGAACTGGCAGCTCGCAGTGTTGGCGCTCTTGATCTTCCCGATCACGCTGATCGGGCCGCGCATCCTGACGCCGAAGGCGGTGCAGGCGAACTACGAGCAGAAGGTGCAGGAGGCCGGACTGCTCGGCCTGGTGCAGGAGAACGTCGGCGCGCAGGCGGTCGTCAAGGCGTTCAGCCTGCAGCGCAAGATGTTCGGCTTCTTCTCGCTTCGCAATCAGGCGACGCGGCAGAAGATGGCGCAGGCCACCTTCCTGACCTCGATGGTCGAACGCAGCGTCACCGTCGCGGTGCTGATGCTGCATTTGATGGTGCTGGCGCTCGGCGCCTATCTGGCGACCACCGGCCAGATCACCGTCGGCACCTTCGTCACCTTCGAGAGCGCGTTCTGGGAGGTGTCGTACAACATCGCCCATCTGATGCAGTTCATCCCGGTGTCGATCCAGGCGGCCGCCGCGGTGCGCCACATGCAGGAGCTGCTCGACGAGAAGACCCCGATCGCCGACAAGCCGGGCGCTGCCGAGATGCCGCGCATCGTCGACAACATCGCGTTCGAGCGGGTGTCGTTCGCCTATGAGGGCGCCGAGCAGCCGGTGATCGACAATCTCAGCCTCAAGCTGAAGGCCGGCAAGACCATCGCGATCGTCGGCCCGAGCGGTTCGGGCAAGAGCACGCTGCTCAACATGGTGCTGCGGCTGTACGACCCGACCGAAGGCCGGGTCTCGGTCGACGGCGTCGACATCCGCAACGTCACGCTGGATTCGCTGCGCCGGAGCATGGCCGTGGTGTTCCAGGAGAACATGCTGTTCAACATGTCGATCCGCGACAACATCCGGCTCGGCAAGGAAGGCGCGACCGACGCCGAGGTCGAGCAGGCGGCGAAGAAGGCGGAGATCCACCGCTTCATCATGAGCCTGCCGCAGAAGTACGACACCGTGGTCGGCGAGCGCGGCGACACGCTGTCCGGCGGCCAGCGCCAGCGCATCGCGATCGCCCGCGCGGTTGTCCGCGATCCCTCGGTGCTGCTGCTCGACGAGGCGACTTCGGCGCTCGACCAGACCACCGAGGCGGCGATCAACAAGACGCTGATGAAGCTGGCGCGCGGCCGCACCATGATCTTCTCGACCCACCGCCTGACCTCGGTGGTCGACATGGACGAGATCGTCGTCGTTTCTGGCGGCCAGGCGATCGAGCGCGGCTCGCACAAGGAGCTGCTCGCCAAGAACGGCGTCTATCGCAAGCTGTGGGACGACCAGAAACGCCACGGCGCCGGCGATGATGACGACGATGAGGATGACGATGACGATGACGATGACGAGTGAGGAGCGGGCGGCCCGCATCTCGCGGAACGCCGTCTTGTCCCGGGCTTGATGGCTCGGACTTAGTCGCCGCCGATATCAGTCCAATCTTGAAGAACCAGACCGCCTCAATCGGCGAGGCGGCCGAGCACGTTCAGTTCAGTGCGCAGGCGGTCGGCATCGGTGAGATCGGATTCGATCTCCGCATGCAGCTTGCGCCAGATCGGCACTGCCGCAGCCAGCGTCGTCCGCCCCGTAGGCGTCAGCCGCAACAGCCGCGCGCGCCGGTCCGCCGGATCGATCAGCACTTCGAGCAGATTGCGCCGCTCCAGCGGCTTCAAGTTCGCCGTCAGCGTGGTGCGGTCCATCGCCAGCAGCGCAGCGACGCCGCCGAGCGGGGCAGGCTGCGGACGGTTCAGCGACATCAGCAGCGAGAACTGGCCGCTGGTGAGCCCCGCCGGTTTCAGCGCGAGGTCGAATCGCCGCGCCAGGGCTCGCGCGGCCCGCTGGGCGTGCAGGCACAGGCAGCTGTCGCGCACCAGCAGCGTGGTTTCGAAACTCGGTTCGGCCGGGGAGCGCATTTGCGAACGGCTCTTGACAACGGGAAGATGATATACGTTGATATCAATCTAAATCGACGGGATCAAGCGCCGCCACCGGGCGGGCTCCGCGGGCTCAGGCCCGCGCAGCATTCATCGCGCCACGTCGATCAGGGAGGACCACCGCATGAAGATCGTGACCAGCCTGAGCTTTCAGGGACAGTGCCGCGACGCGTTCGAGTTTTACGCCAAGGTGCTAGGCGGCAAGATCACCGCGGCCATTCCATACGGCGATGGGCCTCCGGACATGCCGATTACCGATCCGAAGTACAAAACTTGGCTGATGCATTGCTGGCTCGAAGTCGGCGATCAGGCGCTGATGGGCGCCGACATGGACGTCGGCTGGGCCTCCAACATCGACAAGCCGAAGAACGGATTCGATGTCACGCTGCACACCCAGGACAAGGCTCAGGCGCAGCGCTGGTACGAGCAATTGTCCGAAGGCGGCAAACCGATGATGCCGTTCGCCGAGACGTTCTGGTCGCCCGGGTTCGGCTCGCTGATCGACCGCTTCGGCATCCCGTGGATGATCAATACCCAACCCGCGCAGGCCTGAGGCGCCGCGGACCCGGCGAAAAAAATGCCGGTCCGATGTCGGCTGCAGCAGGGGGGCTTCGTCCTCGAAGCACGGGAGACTCACTCCTCTAGCGCAAGCCTTTCAACGTCATTGCGAGCGAAGCGAAGCCATCCAGCTTCGTGCACCGAGCTGGATGGCTTTGTCGCTTCACGCCTCGCAATGAAGCGGCAAGGAATGATGCGGCGAACGCTCGCGCAACACGGAAACAGCCATGAACCAGTCCTATCGTTGGGTGATCGTTGCAGCCGGCGGCGTGCTCGGCTGCGTTGCCGCCGGCGCGATGTTCTCGCTGCCGGTGCTGATCCGGCCGATGTCGCAGGACACCGGATGGTCGGTCACCGGCATCTCGACCGCGATGACCATCGGCTTCCTGGCGATGGCCGCCGCCAGCATGCTGTGGGGCAATCTGTCGGATAGGTTCGGCCCGCGTCCCGTCGTGCTGACGGGCTCGGCGGTGCTCGCGGCCAGCCTCGCGCTCGCCAGCCGGGCCGGTTCGCTGATCGAATTTCAGTTGCTGTTCGGCGTGCTGGTCGGCGCTGCGACCGCCGCGGTGTTCGCGCCGATGATGGCCTGCGTCACCGGCTGGTTCGACACCGGACGCGGTCTTGCGGTGTCACTGGTCTCCGCCGGCATGGGGATGGCGCCGCTGACGATGGCGCCGCTGGCGGCATGGCTGGTGACGATCCACGATTGGCGCGGCGCGATGCTGATCATCGCGGCGATCACGGCCGCGCTGATGATCCCCGCAGCGCTGCTGGTGCGGCGGCCGCCGGCGCTCGAAATGGGCGGCGCCGAGGTTACTTCCGCCGATGCGCAGGACGACATGACGCTCAGGCAGGCGGTGCGATCGCCGCAATTCGTCACGCTGATGCTGGCGAATTTCTTCTGCTGCGCGACCCATTCCGGCCCGATCTTCCACACCGTCAGCTACGCGGTGACCTGCGGCATTCCGATGATCGCCGCGACCTCGATCTACAGCGTCGAGGGGCTGTCCGGCATGTTCGGTCGGCTCGGCTTCGGCCTCGCCGGCGATCGCTTCGGCGCGCAGCGCGTGCTCGTGATCGGCCTGCTCGCGCAGGCGTTCGGCGTGCTGGCCTACGCCTTCGTCGGCGGGCTCGGCGGCTTCTATGCGGTCGCCGTGGCGGTCGGCTTCATCTACGCCGGCACCATGCCGCTGTACGCCGTGATCATCCGCGAGAACTTTCCGCTGCGGATGATGGGCACCATCGTCGGCGGCACCGCGATGGCCGGCAGCCTCGGCATGTCGACCGGCCCCGTGCTGGGCGGGCTGATCTACGATGCCTACGGCAGTTACGCGCCGATGTATGTCGCCTCCTGCGGCATGGGACTCGCCGCAATGCTGATCCTGGCGACCTTCAGGCCGTTCCCGCAGCGGCGGAGCGAGTTGGCGATGGCGTAGGAGAGGGCGCCGTTCTGCTGCGCCGGCAGCGCGGCGCGCCTTACGGAGACAGCGCCTCGATGATGCGGCAGTCGGCGACCGTGCCGCAGCTGCATTGGGTGATCATGTGGTCGAGCTCGTGGCGCAGGGCCTTGAGGTCGGCGATCTTGCGATCGACTTCGGCCAGATGCTGCTTGGCGATGGCGTCGATGGCATCGCAGGAGCGAGTGCGATCGTCAGACAGATCGAGCAACGCGCGGATCTGATCGAGTGAAAAGCCGAGATCGCGGGCGCGTCGGATGAAGCTCAGACGGTTGAGATGCTCGGTCGTGTAGGCGCGGTAGTTGCCCGGCGTGCGCGCGGGGGCCGACAGCAATCCGATCCGCTCGTAATACCGGATGGTTTCGACCTTGGTGTCGGTCTGGCGTCCGAGATCACCGATTGCGAGATGGTCCGCCTGCATGTCTTGACCCTGTAGCTGCTACAGGGTGCATATGGGGTGTCACAACGCTTTGTCGAGGTGACGCTATGGCGACCAACGCCTACAAAATTCGCGTAGAGGGCATGGATTGCGCCTCTTGCGCGCTCAAGATCGAAACGGCGATGCAGCGGCTGCCGGGTGTCGCGGATGTCCGCGTCAGCTATTCGGCTGCCACCTTGGCGCTTCGGTTCGATCAGGACAGAATCTCGCCGAGCACCATCGACGAGGAGCTGCGCTTGCTCGGTTATCGACCGCAGGCAATTGCGCCGTCGCCCAGCAGCATCCGGGCCGAGCGGAAACGACTACCGTGGTGGCAGGACGCGAAGCTGCAAACCGTCATGATCGCAGCAGCGGTGTTTACTCTGGCGTTCGCGTTAGCGCAGCTGTTTCCGGCCCTCGAGCGATGGCTCTATTCCGCTGCGGCCGCGGTCTGTCTGATCCCGATCGCACGCCGGGCCTTGATCGGCGCGCGCTCGGGATCGCCGTTCAGCATCGAAACGCTGATGACCGTTGCGGCGATCGGCGCGGTCGTGATCGGTGAGGCCGAGGAAGCGGCCGTGGTCATCGTTCTGTTCAACGTTGGCGAATGGCTGGAGACGTTCGCGGCGGGGCGTGCACGAGCGGGCATTGAAGCGCTGACCGACGTCGTGCCACGCACCGCGAGACGGTTGCGCGACCGCTCGGACCAGGTCGAGGAAATTCCGGCCGCCGACCTGATGATCGGCGATGTCGTGGTGGTGCGTCCCGGCGACCGTATCCCGTCAGACGGCAAAGTCATCGACGGCCATTCCGACGTGAACGAAGCGCCGATCACCGGCGAGTCCGTGCCGGTCGCCAAGGCGGTCGGTGATCACGTCTATGCCGGTAGCATCAATGCCAACGGCGAGCTGCGCATCGAGACGACGAATGCGGCGGCCGACAACACGATCGCGCGCATCATTCACCTCGTCGAACAAGCGCAGGAGAGCAAAGCGCCGACGGAACGGATGATCGATCGGCTCAGCCGGTGGTACACGCCAGCCGCGATGTTGGTGGCGCTCCTGGTCATCATCGTGCCGCCGCTCGGCTTCGGCGAGGATTGGGCGACCTGGATCTATCGCGGCCTGGCCACGCTGCTGATCGCGTGTCCATGCGCCCTGGTGATTTCGACCCCGGCCGCGATTGCGTCCGGACTTGCGGTGGGGGCTCGCAAAGGGCTGCTGATCAAGGGCGGCGCGGTGCTGGAAACGCTCGGCAAGGTGAAGACCGTCGCCTTCGACAAGACCGGCACGCTGACGCTGGGGCAGCCTCAGGTGACCGACGTGGTTTCCGTCATCGGCCAGCAGGACGACGCCGTGCTCGCGCGTGCCGCGGCGGTCGAAGGCAACACCAGTCATCCGATCGGGCAGGCGATCGTCCGCGCCGCGAAGGCACGCGCTTTGCAGCTGCCCGTGGTGTTCGGCGGGAGCCAGGCGGTGCCGGGCAAGGCGATCTCCGCGCGTCTCAAAGACGGCTTCGCCTTCGTCGGATCTCCGCGCTTTGCCGCCGAACGGACTACGATCCCGCCGGAGCTTGCGACGACGATCTCGGGCCTCGAGCACGAGGGCAAGACGGTCGTGGTGCTCATCTCTGGAAACACCTGCGAGGGAGCGATTGCGGTGCGCGACGAGCCGCGCCCGGATGCGGCAGGAGCGTTGCGGCAACTGACGTCCAAAGGCATCGCGGTGGTGATGCTGACCGGCGACAACGCACGAACCGCTCAGGCGATCGCCGGACAGCTCGGCATGGAAGCGCGTGCGGAGCTGCTGCCCGACGCCAAGCTCGCCGAGATCAGTCGCCTGAAGGAAGTATCTCCCGTCGCGATGGTCGGGGACGGCATCAATGATGCGCCGGCGCTCGTGGCCGCGTCCGTCGGCATTGCCATGGGCGGAGGAACGGACGTAGCACTGGAGACCGCCGACGCGGCGCTGCTGAATGATCGCGCCCATGGCGTCGCGGAGTTGATCGCGCTGTCGCAGGCGACGCTCGGCAATATCTGGCAGAACATCTCGATCGCGCTCGGGCTGAAAGCGGTGTTTCTCGCTACCAGCCTGCTAGGCGTGACGACGCTGTGGATGGCGATCCTTGCCGATACCGGCGCCACCGTCCTGGTCACCGCCAACGCCCTCAGATTGCTGCGGTGGCGGGCGTCAGAGGCATGATGCGGTGTGCGGGCTTCGAGGCTGGGCGGCAGCTGCCGCGTGCTGTCTGCGCGCGCCTGCGCGACGACGCGGGCCGCCTCAGTTCTTTGTCAGATACAGCGGCGTTCTCACCGTGAGCTGATAGGCAGGCTTTGGTGTCCAAGACACCTGCGCGGTGACGCCGAACAGGCGGTTGTCGTTGTCGTCGAGCTTGTCGAGGTCGATGCGCAGGATCGGCTGGGTGAAGGCATCGATCGGGGTGAAGCGCAGCAATTCGGCGCCGCCGAACGACTGCATGCCGGCGCGCCCGGTCAGCTTCCAGTTGTTGTCCCACTGATAGTAGCCGCCGAGCCAGCCGACCGTGTTCGGATGGATCGCGGCACGGTCGGCGTCGATCGCCGTGGTGGTGAACTGGACGCCGGCGAGGACGCCGCGGGTCTCGTCGGCGTCGAACGCGTAGGACGCCTCCAGGATGGTGTTGAGCGATGTGGTGGCGAGCGGTCCGCTCGGCACCGAGCGGGTGAGGGTGGTCTGCAGCGTCAGGGTCGGCAGCGAGCCGCCGTCCTGGCGATAGATGTCGGCCTGGACGCCGACGTTCCAGCTGGTGATGTCGACCGAGCTCCAGCCCGCGCCGCTGTTGCTGGTGGTGGTGCTGAAGCCGCCGTACAGCGAGACGCGGTCGTTGACGTCGATCGTCAGCGGCACGTCGAGTTCCACGCTCTGGCTCGCCGGCAGCGTTGGGGCCTGCAGCGGCGGCAGCGCCGCCAGTTCGCGCAGGCGGGACAGCACGGCGATGGTCGGGTTGGAGAAGCCGATCGAGAGCGTGCCGGCCGGGGTGCGCCCGTAGGTGGTGCGGAAGTCGAGGTAAATATTGGGGTAGGTCTGCGCCGGCGTCTCGTCGTCGTCATCGTCGTCGGCCGCGAAGGCCGGGCCGGCGAGGAACTGCAGCGCCGCGGCGGCGATGGCGATCGCCGCCACACGGCGCCAAGGCCGCGGCCGTGATCGAACTTGCCCCGAACCCGCCATTTGTTTCCACGCATCCCGCGGCCGGCCGACACGGCGCCCCGGCGGCCACTTAGCCATAGCGCCGCCGCTGCCGGCAATCCGGAGCGGCGGCCGGTCTGTGGATCGTCCCGCCCCCGCCACGCTCCGGGCGAGCCGGCCCGCCGATCAGTAATCTCAGCGGCATGGCGGGTCGCTACTAAAATACCGTCATGTTGACCGGAAGCCTGAGCGGGGCTCGGCTGTCTCGAATCGAGACGCCAAGGGAGCGCGAATCCGTCGCCGAGTCGGTACGGAATCGCTCTTCCGATTGCTCACGATTCTATGAATCGGGTCCCGCGAGGTGCCGATCCGCGTCCCGCGCGCCGGTCGTCGAGGCCGAAATCGGAGCTCGATCGCGCGCCGAGCGGGACGCTACAACGCCCCATTTCATCGGCGTTTCATGACGGTCGGAGAGGTAGTAGAAAGTCGTCGCCGAACCGTCATCTGGCAGCGGTTTTGCCTTGACTTAGGATAGGTCCGCCGATACAACCCGCCCACTTCAAGACAGGCGGTGAGCGTCGCCAACGTCGGAACGGACAACCCGGGCCGTCCTTTCAAGGACTTACGGGCACCACCCTCGACCCAAGACGCTCAAACGCTGTCGACATAAGCCAGGCAATGCCAGGACATTAAGCGTTCTTTCGAGTTCTTTCTCGGCAAGGACGGTTTTGGAAGCATGACCTCGGTAGGAACCGGTCGGCGGAAAGCTGCCCGGTCTTTGCTGCGGTCCTCTGTTGCGTGGAAGCGCTTTCCGCTCAGCGATGGGTGGCTGGCGCGATTTCGCTTTGCGTGATCGGACGATCGGTTCGGTCGAGCAGGGCGGCCGCTGGAGCGGGTAGCTCCGAACGAATTTGCGAAACCGACTGACCGGTTTCGCGCGAAGCTTGAGGGTGAAGGCGAAGATGCCGACGATCAACCAGCTGATCGCAAATCCGCGCGTGGTGCAGAAGTCGCGCAAGAAGGTTCCGGCGCTGCAGCAATCGCCGCAGAAGCGCGGCGTGTGCACCCGCGTCTACACCACGACGCCGAAGAAGCCGAACTCGGCGCTGCGTAAGGTTGCCAAGGTGCGCCTGACCAATGGCTTCGAGGTCATCGGTTACATTCCGGGTGAGGGCCACAACCTGCAAGAGCACTCGGTGGTCATGATCCGCGGCGGCCGCGTCAAGGACTTGCCGGGCGTGCGCTACCACATCCTCCGCGGCGTCCTCGATACCCAGGGCGTCAAGAACCGTAAGCAGCGTCGTTCGAAGTACGGCGCGAAGCGTCCGAAGTAAGCGGGGAGAGCATCCATGTCCCGTCGTCACGCCGCCGAAAAGCGCGAAGTTCTTCCCGATCCGAAGTTCGGGAACATCATTGTCACCAAGTTCATGAACTCGGTGATGTACGCCGGCAAGAAGTCGGTCGCCGAAAGCATCGTGTACGGTGCGTTCGATCTGATCGAAGCCAAGACCAAGCAGCCGCCGCTCGGCGTGTTCGAGCAGGCGCTCGAAAACGTCATGCCGGCGATCGAAGTTCGCTCCCGCCGCGTCGGTGGTGCCACCTACCAGGTGCCGGTCGAAGTGCGCTCCACCCGCCGTCAGGCGCTGGGCATCCGCTGGCTGATCGCCGCCGCCCGCGGCCGCAACGAAAAGACCATGACCGAGCGGCTGTCGGCTGAACTGCTCGATGCGTCGAACAACCGTGGCAACGCGGTGAAGAAGCGTGAAGACGTGCACAAGATGGCGGAAGCCAACCGCGCGTTCTCGCACTATCGCTGGTAACGGCGAAGCAACGGAATCAAGGAAGACGCTATGCCCCGCGTTCACGCCATCGAGGACTACCGCAACTTCGGCATCATGGCCCACATCGATGCCGGCAAGACCACGACGACCGAGCGCATCCTCTATTACACCGGCAAGAGCCACAAAATCGGCGAAGTGCACGAAGGTGCCGCGACGATGGACTGGATGGAGCAGGAGCAGGAGCGCGGCATCACCATTACGTCGGCCGCTACGACCGCGTTCTGGAACGGCAAGCGTCTGAACATCATCGACACTCCCGGCCACGTCGACTTCACCATTGAAGTCGAGCGTTCGCTGCGCGTGCTCGACGGTGCCGTGTGCGTTCTCGACTCCAACCAGGGCGTCGAGCCGCAGACCGAGACCGTGTGGCGTCAGGGCGACAAGTACAAGGTTCCGCGTATCGTCTTCGCCAACAAGATGGACAAGACCGGCGCTGACTTCTTCAAGTGCCTGCAGGACATCATCGACCGCCTCGGTGCCAAGCCGGTGGCGATCCAGCTGCCGATCGGTTCGGAGAGCAACTTCAAGGGCGTGATCGATCTGGTCCGCATGAAGGCTGTGGTCTGGAACGACGAGTCGCTGGGCGCGAAGTTCGAAGACGCCGAGATCCCGGCCGAGCTGCTCGACCAGGCCAAGGAATATCGCGAGAAGATGATCGAAGCCGCCGTCGAGCTCGACGACGACGCGATGTCTGCGTATCTCGAAGGCAACGAGCCGGACGAGGCGACTCTCAAGAGCCTGATCCGCAAGGCGGTGCTGACCGGCGCGTTCTATCCGGTGCTGTGCGGTTCGGCGTTCAAGAACAAGGGCGTGCAGCCGCTGCTCGACGCCGTGGTCGACTACCTGCCGTCGCCGATCGACGTGCCGGCGATCAAGGGCACCGACGACAAGGGCAACGAAGTCGTGCGCAAGGCGGACGACAAGGAGCCGCTCGCTCTGCTCGCGTTCAAGATCATGGACGACCCGTTCGTCGGCACCATCACCTTCTGCCGCATCTACTCGGGCATCCTGCAGAGCGGCACCGGCGTGGTGAACTCGACCCGCGAGAAGAAGGAGCGCATCGGCCGCATGCTGCTGATGCACGCCAACAACCGCGAAGACATCAAGGAAGCCTATGCCGGCGACATCGTCGCTCTGGCCGGCCTGAAGGAAGCTCGCACCGGCGATACGCTGTGCGATCCCGCCAACCCGGTGATCCTCGAAAAGATGGAATTCCCGGAGCCGGTGATCGAAATCGCGATCGAGCCGAAGTCGAAGGCCGACCAGGAAAAGCTCGGCGTCGCGCTGGCGAAGCTGGCGGCGGAAGATCCGTCGTTCCGGGTGTCGACCGATCAGGAGTCCGGCCAGACCATCCTCAAGGGCATGGGCGAACTCCATCTCGACATCAAGGTCGACATCCTGAAGCGCACCTACAAGGTGGACGCCAACATCGGTGCGCCGCAGGTGGCGTTCCGTGAGCGCATCACCAAGAAGGCCGAAGTCGACTACACCCACAAGAAGCAGACCGGCGGTACCGGTCAGTTCGCTGCGGTGAGCTTCGTCGTCGAGCCGACCGAGCCGGGCGCCGGTTACATCTTCGAGTCGAAGATCGTCGGCGGTGCGGTGCCGAAGGAGTACATCCCGGGTGTCGAAAAGGGCATCGAGAGCGTGCTGTCTTCGGGTGTAGTCGCGGGCTTCCCGGTGGTCGACGTGAAGGTGACGCTGGTCGACGGTAAGTACCACGACGTCGACTCGTCGGCGCTGGCCTTCGAAATCGCCTCTCGTGCCGCGTTCCGCGAAGCGCTGCAGAAGGGCAAGTCGGTTCTCCTCGAGCCGATCATGAAGGTCGAAGTTGTGACCCCGGAAGACTACACCGGTTCGGTCATCGGCGACCTGAACTCGCGGCGTGGCCAGATCCAGGGTCAGGACATGCGCGGCAATGCCAACGTGATCAACGCGATGGTGCCGCTGATGAACATGTTCGGCTACGTCAACAACCTGCGCTCGATGAGCCAGGGCCGGGCGAACTTCACCATGCAGTTCGACCACTACGCGGAAGCGCCGGCCAACGTGTCGGCTGAAGTCCAGAAGAAGTTTGCCTGATTGTCGCAGGTGTAAGCCGCGACTGAACGGAGAGAGCAATGGCCAAAGCAAAGTTTGAACGTACGAAGCCGCATTGCAACATCGGGACGATCGGTCACGTCGACCATGGCAAGACGTCGCTGACTGCGGCGATCACCAAGGTTCTGGCGGAGACGGGCGGTGCGACGTTCACGGCCTATGACCAGATCGACAAGGCGCCTGAAGAGAAGGCGCGCGGCATCACGATTTCGACCGCGCACGTCGAGTACGAGACGCAGAACCGTCACTACGCGCACGTCGACTGCCCCGGCCACGCCGACTACGTGAAGAACATGATCACCGGTGCGGCGCAGATGGACGGCGCGATCCTGGTGGTGTCGGCGGCCGACGGCCCGATGCCGCAGACCCGCGAGCACATCCTGCTGGCCCGTCAGGTCGGCGTGCCGGCGCTGGTGGTGTTCCTGAACAAGTGCGACATGGTCGACGATCCGGAACTGCTCGAGCTGGTCGAGATGGAAGTGCGCGAGCTTCTGTCGAAGTACGACTTCCCGGGCGACGACATTCCGATCGTGAAGGGCTCGGCTCTCGCCGCCCTAGAAAACTCGGATCCGAAGCTGGGTCACGACGCGATCCTGGAGCTGATGCGCCAGGTCGACGCCTACATCCCGCAGCCGGAGCGTCCGATCGACCAGCCGTTCCTGATGCCGGTGGAAGACGTGTTCTCGATCTCGGGCCGCGGCACCGTGGTGACCGGCCGTGTCGAGCGCGGCATTCTGAAGGTCGGCGACGAAATCGAGATCGTCGGCATCCGCGACACGCAGAAGACCACCTGCACCGGCGTCGAAATGTTCCGCAAGCTGCTCGATCAGGGCCAGGCGGGCGACAACATCGGCGCGCTGCTGCGCGGCACCAAGCGTGAAGACGTCGAGCGTGGCCAGGTGCTGTGCAAGCCGGGTTCGGTGAAGCCGCACACCAAGTTCAAGGCCGAAGCCTACATCCTGACCAAGGAAGAGGGCGGCCGCCACACCCCGTTCTTCACCAACTACCGTCCGCAGTTCTACTTCCGCACCACCGACGTGACCGGTGTGGTGCACCTGCCGGAAGGCACCGAGATGGTGATGCCGGGCGACAACATCGCGATGGAAGTGCACCTGATCGTGCCGATCGCGATGGAAGAAAAGCTGCGCTTCGCCATCCGCGAAGGCGGCCGCACGGTGGGCGCCGGCGTCGTCGCCGCGATCATCGAGTAAGCGGGGAATAGCGAATAGAGGGCGGCGGACGGATGTCCGTCCGCTGCTCACTACTCACCATTCGCGACACGAAAGAAAGAATACGGCAATGAACGGCCAGAATATTCGCATTCGCCTCAAGGCGTTCGACCATCGGATTCTCGATACGTCGACCCGTGAGATCGTCAACACCGCGAAGCGAACCGGTGCGCAGGTGCGTGGGCCGATCCCGCTGCCGACCCGGATCGAGAAGTTCACCGTCAACCGTTCGCCGCACGTCGACAAGAAGAGCCGCGAGCAGTTCGAGATGCGCACTCACAAGCGCCTGCTCGACATCGTCGACCCGACCCCGCAGACCGTCGATGCTCTGATGAAGCTCGACCTGGCCGCCGGCGTCGACGTCGAAATCAAGCTCTGAGATTGTAACGTCCGGTTATCGAACGGACAGAAAGAACAGGAAGCACGCCGATGCGCTCCGGAGTGATCGCACAGAAGGTCGGGATGACGCGGGTCTTTACAGAGGCCGGCGAGCATATCCCTGTGACCGTGCTGAAGCTTGGCAATTGCCAGGTGTTGGGCCACCGCACCACTGAGAAGAATGGCTACGTGGCGCTGCAAGTCGGTTCCGGCTCGCGCAAGACCGTGTATATGCCGAAGGCCGAGCGCGGCCAGTTCGCCGCCGCCAAGGTCGAACCGAAGCGTAAGGTCGAGGAGTTCCGCGTTTCCGAGGATTCGCTGCTCCCGGTTGGCGCCGAGATCCAGGCCGATCACTTCGTCGTCGGCCAGTTCGTCGACGTCACCGGCACTTCGACCGGTAAGGGCTTCGCCGGCGGTATGAAGCGCTGGAACTTCGGCGGTCTGCGTGCCACCCACGGCGTGTCGGTGTCGCACCGCTCGATCGGTTCGACCGGTGGTCGTCAGGACCCCGGCAAGACCTTCAAGAACAAGAAGATGCCGGGCCACATGGGCGTCGATCGCGTCACCACGCTGAACCTGCGGGTGGTGCAGACCGATGTCGAGCGCGGGCTGATCCTGGTCGAGGGCGCTGTGCCCGGCACCAAGGGTGGCTGGATCCGCGTGCGTGACGCGGTGAAGAAGGCGCTGCCGGCGGATGCGCCGAAGCCGGGCAAGTTCCGGCTCGCCAATGGCGATGCGGCTGCGGAAGCGCCGGCCGCCGAGCAGGAAGGTGCGTGAGATGGAACTGAAAGTCACCACCCTCGAGGGTAAGGAAGCCGGTTCGGTCCAGCTCTCCGACGAGATCTTCGGTCTGGAGCCGCGCACCGACATCATTCAGCGTTGTGTGATCTGGCAGCTCGCGAAGCGGCAGGCCGGCACCCACAAGGCCAAGGGCCGCGCCGAAGTCTGGCGCACCGGCAAGAAGATGTACAAGCAGAAGGGCACCGGCGGTGCTCGTCACGGTTCGCAGCGGGTTCCGCAGTTCCGTGGCGGCGGTCGCGCCTTCGGCCCGGTGGTGCGTTCGCACGCCATCGACCTGCCGAAGAAGGTGCGTATCCTGGCGCTGCGTCATGCTCTGTCGGCGAAGGCCAAGGGCGGCGGTCTGATCGTGCTCGACAAGGCCGAGCTCGAAGCCGCCAAGACCAAGACGCTGGTCGGTCACTTCTCGGGCCTCGGCCTCGAGAGCGCGCTGATCATCGACGGTGCCGAGGTGAACAACGGTTTCGCCGCGGCGGCCCGCAACATCCCGAACATCGACGTGCTGCCGGTTCAGGGCATCAACGTCTATGACATTCTGCGCCGCAAGAAGCTGGTGCTGACCAAGGCGGCGGTCGATGCGTTGGAGGCGCGCTTCAAATGAAATCCATCGATCCGCGCCATTACGACGTGATCGTTGCGCCGGTCGTGACTGAAAAGTCCACGATGGCGTCCGAACACAACAAGGTCGTGTTCAAGGTGCAGGGCGGCGCGACCAAGCCGCAAATCAAAGAAGCCGTCGAAAAGCTGTTCGACGTCAAGGTGAAGAGCGTGAACACGCTGGTGCGCAAGGGCAAGACCAAGGCCTTCCGCGGCACCTTCGGCACGCAGTCGGACGTCAAGCGTGCGGTCGTGACCTTGGAAGAGGGCCACCGCATCGACGTCACCACCGGACTGTGAGGCGGGACCGACCATGGCATTGAAGACCTTTAATCCCACGACGCCGGGCCAGCGCCAGCTGGTGATGGTTGATCGTTCGGCGCTGTACAAGGGCAAGCCGGTCAAGCGGCTGACCGAAGGCAAGAACTCGAACGGCGGTCGTAACAACACCGGCCGCATCACCGTTCGGTTCCGCGGCGGCGGTCACAAGCAGACCTACCGCATCGTCGATTTCAAGCGCACCAAGGTCGACGTTCCGGCCAAGGTCGAGCGGCTCGAATACGATCCGAACCGCACCGCCTTCATCGCGCTGATCAAGTACGAAGACGGCGAGCAGGCCTACATCCTGGCGCCGCAGCGTCTGGCGGTCGGCGACACCGTGATCGCGGGCGCCTATGTCGACGTGAAGCCGGGCAACGTGATGCCGCTGGGCAACATGCCGATCGGCACCATCGTGCACAACGTCGAGCTGAAGATCGGCAAGGGCGGCCAGCTGGCCCGTTCGGCCGGTACCTACGCTCAGATCGTCGGTCGCGACCACGACTACGTGATCCTGCGCATGAACTCGGGCGAACAGCGCCTGGTTCACGGCCGCTGCATCGCGGCGATCGGTGCGGTGTCCAACCCGGACCACATGAACATCTCGATCGGCAAGGCCGGTCGCAAGCGCTGGCTCGGCCGTCGCCCGCATAACCGCGGCGTCGTCATGAACCCGATCGACCACCCGCACGGCGGCGGTGAAGGCCGCACCTCGGGCGGCCGTCACCCGGTCACCCCGTGGGGCAAGCCGACCAAGGGTAAGAAGACCCGTTCGAACAAGTCGACCGACAAGTTCATCCTCATCAGCCGCCACAAGCGGAAGAAGAAGTAAGGAAGCCGGACATGGTTCGCTCAGTCTGGAAGGGCCCGTTCGTCGAGGCCTCGCTGCTGAAGAAGGCCGATGCCGCGCGTGCGTCGGGCCGTCACGACGTAATCAAGATCTGGAGCCGTCGCTCGACCATCCTGCCGCAGTTCGTCGGCCTGACCTTCGGCGTCTACAACGGTCAGAAGCACGTCCCGGTGTCGGTGAACGAGGAAATGGTGGGGCACAAGTTCGGCGAGTTCTCGCCGACCCGCACTTTCCACGGCCACGCCGGCGACAAGAAGTCGAAGAAGGGTTGAGGACGAGACGATGAGCAAACCCAAGCGCGAACGTAGCCTGCCTGATAACGAGGCGAAGGCTGTCGCCAGGATGCTTCGCGTCTCTCCGCAGAAGCTCAACCTGGTCGCCCAACTGATCCGCGGCCGCAAGGCGTCGGCGGCTCTCGCCGACCTCGCGTTTTCGCGCAAGCGGATCGCGGTCGATGTTAAGAAGTGCCTCGAATCGGCTATCGCCAACGCCGAGAACAATCACGACCTCGACGTCGATGCGCTGGTCGTCTCCGAGGCCCACGTCGGCAAGGGCATCGTGATGAAGCGTTTCACCCCGCGCGGCCGTGGTCGCTCGGGCCGTATTTTCAAACCCTTCGCGCAGCTGACGATCGTCGTTCGTCAGGTCGAAGAAGCAAGCGCTTAAGCGAAGGCGCGGGAGACTTTCGATGGGTCAAAAGATCAATCCGATCGGGCTGCGGCTGGGTATCAACCGGACGTGGGATTCCCGTTGGTTCGCCGGCAAGAACGAGTACGGCAAGCTGCTGCACGAGGACGTCAAGATCCGCGAGATCCTGCACAAGGAACTGAAGCAGGCGGCGGTCGCGCGTATCGTGATCGAGCGCCCGCACAAGAAGTGCCGCGTGACGATCCACTCGGCGCGTCCCGGCGTGGTGATCGGCAAGAAGGGCGCCGACATCGACAAGCTGCGTAAGAAGGTTGCCGACATCACCTCTTCGGATGTCGTGATCAACATCGTCGAAATCCGCAAGCCCGAGCTCGACGCGACCCTGGTCGCCGAGTCGATCGCGCAGCAGCTCGAGCGCCGCGTTGCGTTCCGCCGCGCGATGAAGCGGGCGGTGCAGTCGGCGATGCGTCTCGGCGCCGAAGGCATCCGGATCAACTGCTCGGGCCGCCTCGGCGGCGCCGAAATCGCCCGTATGGAGTGGTACCGCGAAGGCCGCGTGCCGCTGCACACCCTGCGCGCCGACATCGACTACGGCGTTGCGACCGCGTTCACGACCTTCGGCACCTGCGGCGTCAAGGTCTGGATCTTCAAGGGTGAGATCCTCGAGCACGATCCGATGGCCCAGGACAAGCGCATGGCCGAAGGCGATGGTGGCGGTTCGTCCCGTCCGCGCCGCGACGCCGCCTGATCGCGCAGAATTCGAATTGAGGGCGTAAAGCCATGATGCAACCAAAGAGAACCAAGTTCCGTAAGGCGCACAAGGGCCGCATTCACGGCGTTGCGTCCTCGGGCGCGACCCTGGCTTTCGGCCAGTTCGGCCTGAAGGCGATGGAGCCGGAGCGGATCACCGCGCGTCAGATCGAAGCCGCCCGTCGTGCGCTGACCCGTCACATGAAGCGTGCCGGCCGCGTCTGGATCCGCGTGTTCCCCGATCTTCCGGTGTCGAAGAAGCCGGCCGAAGTCCGCATGGGCTCCGGCAAGGGTTCGCCGGAATTGTGGGTCGCGCGCGTCAAGCCGGGCCGGGTGATGTTCGAGATCGACGGCGTCAACCAGCAGATCGCTCGCGAGGCGCTGACCCTGGCCGCCGCCAAGCTGCCGATCAAGACGCGCTTCGTCGCGCGTATCGCGGAGTAATCCTCATGGCTGAGATGAAGACTGCCGACATCCGTGCGATGAGCGAAGACCAGATGGACGACGCGATTCTGTCGCTCAAGAAGGAACGCTTCAACCTGCGCTTCCAGCGCGCCACGGGTCAGCTCGAGAACACCTCTCGGCTGCGCGAGGCTCGCCGCGACATCGCTCGCATCAAGACCATCGCCGCGCAGAAGCGCGCCGGCAAGACGAAGTAAGGACCTTTAGACATGCCGAAGAGGACCCTGCAGGGCGTGGTCGTCAGCGACAAGCAAGAAAAGACGATCGTGGTGCGCGTCGACCGCCGCTTCACTCACCCGATCTACAAGAAGACCATCCGGCGCTCGAAGAACTACCACGCGCACGACGAGAACAACCAGTTCAAGCCGGGCGACATGGTGTGGATCGAAGAGAGCAAGCCGATCTCCAAGTTGAAGCGCTGGACCGTCGTCCGGGGCGAACCGAAGAAGACCGCCTAAGCGCGCATTTGCGCATCAGTTTAGCGCGCGAATAGCGCAGCAGAGAGAGGACGAGGTGCATCAATGATTCAGATGCAGACCAACCTCGACGTGGCCGACAATTCAGGCGCACGCCGTGTCATGTGCATCAAGGTGATTGGGGGATCCAAGCGCCGGTATGCGACCGTGGGTGACGTCATTGTGGTCTCGATCAAGGAAGCGATTCCGCGGGGCAAGGTGAAGAAGGGCGACGTGATGAAGGCCGTGGTGGTCCGTGTCCGCAAGGACATCCGCCGCGCCGACGGCTCCGTCATCCGTTTCGACCGCAACGCCGCCGTTCTGATCAACAATCAGTCCGAGCCGATCGGCACCCGTATCTTTGGGCCGGTGCCGCGCGAGCTGCGTGCGAAGAACCACATGAAGATCATTTCGCTGGCGCCGGAGGTGCTGTGATGGCCGCCAAGATCCGTAAGGGTGACAAGGTGATCGTGCTGAGCGGTCGCGACAAGGGCCGCACCGGCGAGGTATTTGAAGTCCGTCCGGACGCCGGCAAGGCGCTGGTTCGCGGCATCAACGTGGTCAAGCGTCACCAGAAGCAGACCCAGACCCAGGAAGGCGGCATCATCTCGAAAGAGGCGCCGATCGACCTGTCGAACATCGCGATCGTCGGCAAGGACGGCAAGCCGACCCGCGTCGGATTCAAGATTCTCGCGGACGGCAAGAAGGTCCGCGTTGCCAAGCGTTCGGGAGCAGAGATCGATGGCTGAGACCGCTTACGTTCCGCGGCTGCGCACGGAATACGACCGCCACATCCGCACCCAGCTGACTGAGAAGTTCGGCTACGCCAACGTCATGCAGGTTCCGAAGCTCGACAAGGTCGTGCTGAACATGGGCGTGGGCGAGGCGGTGAACGACCGCAAGAAGGCCGAGCAGGCGGCGGCGGATCTGTCGCTGATCGCCGGTCAGAAGGCCGTCATCACCTATTCGCGCGTCGCGATTTCGACCTTCAAGCTGCGCGAAAACCAGCCGATCGGCTGCAAGGTGACGCTGCGCCAGGCGCGGATGTACGAGTTCATCGACCGCCTGATCACGGTCGCGCTGCCGCGCGTCCGCGACTTCCGCGGCCTGAACCCGAAGAGCTTCGACGGCCGTGGCAACTATTCGCTCGGCATCAAGGAGCACATCATTTTCCCCGAAATCGACTTCGACAAGACCGGCGAGTCGTGGGGCATGGACATCACGGTGTGCACCACCGCGCGGACCGACGACGAGGCGCGTGCGCTACTCACCGCTTTCAATTTCCCGTTCCGGCAGTGAGACGCTGAAAAGCCTCTCAAACGCGGAAACCCAGGAGCCTGATATGGCAAAGAAGAGTGCGATCGAGAAGAACAACCGCCGGAAGAAGATGACCAAGAACGCTGCGCCGAAGCGCGCGCGTCTGAAGGCCATCATCGCCGACAAGTCGAAGCCGATGGAAGAGCGCTTCGCGGCCACGCTGAAGCTCGCCGAGATGCCGCGCAACTCGTCGGCGACTCGCATCCGTAACCGCTGCGACCTCACCGGCCGTCCGCGTTCGGTCTATCGTCTCAACAAGCTCAGCCGTATCGCGATCCGCGATCTCGGTTCGCGCGGCCTGGTTCCGGGCCTCGTGAAGTCGAGCTGGTAAGGGGAGGGTCGTCAGATGTCTACGCACGATCCGATCAGCGATCTCATCACCCGCATCCGCAACGCGCAGATGCGCTCCAAGTCCAAGGTTTCGACCCCGGGCTCCAAGATGCGCGCCAACGTTCTCGATGTGCTGAAGTCCGAGGGCTACATCCGCGGCTACGCCACCGTCGAGCATCCGTCGGGCCGCAGCGAGCTCGAGATCGAGCTGAAGTATTTCGACGGCGAGCCGGTGATCCGCGAAATCGAGCGCGTGTCGCGCCCGGGCCGTCGGGTTTACGCCTCGGTGAAGAACTTGCCGCGCGTCAACAACGGCCTCGGCATCTCGGTGCTGTCGACCCCGAAGGGGATCATGGCCGATCACGACGCCCGCGACGCCAATGTCGGCGGCGAGGTTCTGTTCACGGTGTTCTAATCGAAAGCGCGAACGGCCGGACGGTCCGGCCCGGGCGCGCGAAAGAGCGGAAATTGGCGCATCGTCCCGGGCGGGAATTCGCCGGATGATGCAGGGTTAAGAAGGATCGACCATGTCACGCGTTGGCAAGAAGCCCGTCACGGTCCCGTCTGGGGTGACGGCGACCGTCGAGGGACAGACCGTCAAGATGAAGGGGCCGAAGGGCCAGCTTCAGTTCGTCGTGCACGACGACGTCGACGTGAAGTTCGAGGACGGTGCGGTCAAGGTGGCGCCGCGGCACGAGACCAATCGTGCCCGTGCGCTGTACGGGACGGCTCGCGCTCAGATCGCGAATCTGGTGGAAGGCGTCACCAAGGGCTTCGAGAAGAAGCTCGAGATCACCGGCGTCGGCTATCGCGCGGCGATGCAGGGCAAGAAGCTGCAGCTCGCGCTCGGCTACAGCCACGACGTGCTGTACGACATCCCGGAAGGCATCACCATCACGGTGCCGAAGCCGACCGAGATCAACGTCGCCGGCATCGACTCTCAGAAGGTCGGTCAGGTCGCCGCCGAGATCCGCGACTACCGTCCGCCGGAGCCGTATAAGGGTAAGGGCGTGCGTTACGCCGACGAATTCATCTTCCGCAAGGAAGGCAAGAAGAAGTAACGGAGCCGGTCATGTCGAAGATGAAGGTTACGAATGCCCGGCGCACCAACCGGGTCCGGACTGCGCTGCGGCGCACCGCCAACGGCCGTCCGCGGCTGTCGGTGTTCCGCTCGTCCAAGCACATCTATGCCCAGGTGATCGACGACGCCAAGGGCGAGACGCTCGCTTCGGCCTCGTCGCTGGAGAAGACGATGCGCGAGGCCGGCAACACCGGCGCGAACATCGACGCCGCCAAGGCCGTCGGCAAGCTGGTTGCCGAGCGTGCGGTGGAGAAGGGCGTCAAGGAAGTCGTGTTCGACCGCGGCGGCTATCTGTATCACGGGCGCGTCAAGGCCCTGGCAGATGCGGCCCGCGAGAGCGGCCTGAGCTTCTAAATTTCGGTTTGAACGGATACCAGGATCGGGGCGCGAGCCTCGCAAGGATTGGAACACACCATGGCAGCTGAACGCGAACGCGGCGGACGCGAACGGAGCAGGGAGCGCGAGGAGCGCGACAGCGAGTTCGTCGACAAGCTCGTCCACATCAACCGTGTGGCGAAGGTGGTGAAGGGCGGCAAGCGCTTCGGCTTCGCTGCGCTGGTCGTGGTCGGCGATCAGAAGGGCCGGGTCGGCTTCGGCCACGGCAAGGCGCGCGAAGTGCCGGAAGCGATCCGCAAGGCCACCGAGTCGGCGAAGCGCAACCTGACCCGCGTCGCGCTGCGCGAGGGCCGCACCCTGCATCACGACATTGCCGGCCGTCACGGCGCTGGCCGCGTCTATCTCCGCGCCGCCCCGGCCGGTACCGGCATCATCGCCGGCGGTCCGATGCGTGCGGTGTTCGAGACCCTCGGCATCGCCGACGTGGTCGCGAAGTCGGTCGGTTCGTCGAACCCCTACAACATGGTTCGCGCCACCTTCGACGCGCTGAAGCACCTCGACTCGCCGCGTTCGGTTGCCGCGCGCCGCAACATCAAGGTTTCCACTCTGCAGGCCCGCCGCGTCGGTGGCGATGCCGAAGTGGTGGCCGAATAACAGCGTGATCGAGGGCGATCACGCGGTCTTCTGACAAGACGCGATCGGAGTGAACGAGATGGCCAAGGCCGCAAACATGATCAAGGTCGAGCAGATCGGCAGCCCGATTCGGCGCCATCACTCGCAGCGCGAGACGCTGATCGGCCTGAAGCTGAACAAGATCGGCCGCGTCGCCGAACTGCAGGACACCCCTGAAGTTCGCGGAATGATCGGCAAGGTGCAACACCTCGTCCGCGTCGTCGACGAGAAGTAAGGAGACAGGGCGATGAAGCTCAGCGAGATCGCCGACAACGTCGGTTCGCGCAAGAAGCGCATGCGGATCGGCCGCGGCATCGGTTCGGGCAAGGGCAAGACCGGTGGCCGTGGCGGCAAGGGCCAGACCGCGCGTTCGGGCGTGCGCATCAAGGGCTTCGAAGGCGGTCAGATGCCGCTGCATCGTCGCCTGCCGAAGCGCGGCTTCAACAACATCTTCGCGCTCGAATTCGCCGAAGTGAATCTCGACCGCCTCCAGGAGGCCGTCGATGCCAAGGCGATCGACGCCGGCAAGGTGGTCGATGCCGCGGCGCTGGTCGAGGCGGGCGTTCTGCGCCGCGCCAAGGACGGCGTCCGTCTGCTCGGCCGCGGTGAGCTCACCGCGAAGCTGAACATCGAAGTGCACGGTGCGACCAAGTCGGCGATCGCCGCGGTCGAAAAAGCCGGCGGTTCGGTGAAGATCCTCGCCCCGAAGGCGGAAGAAGGCGAGGCGGCGTAATATCCCCGTCAGCGCCCGCTGTTAAAGCGGGCGCCCGGCTTCGCCGGTACGGTGGATTTTTCGACACGCGCGCACCAAATTGAGGCCCGGCGCCGACCCGACCGCCGCATCCGGCGGCGGATCGGGACGAGCAGCGCGGGAGAAAGCCGGATATGGTCTCAGCAGCTGAACAACTAGCGGCAAACCTCAACTTTTCGGCGCTTGGTAAAGCCGAAGAGCTGAAGAAGCGGATCTGGTTCACGCTCGGCGCGCTGCTGGTGTACCGCTTCGGCACCTACATCCCACTGCCGGGAATTGATCCGAACGTGTGGGAGCAGGTGTTCCGCCAGCAGGCTGGCGGCATCCTAGGCATGTTCAACATGTTCGCCGGCGGCGGCATCCACCGCATGGCGATCTTCGCGCTCAACATCATGCCGTACATCTCGGCATCGATCATCGTGCAGCTGCTGACCACCGTGTCGCCGCAGCTCGAAGCGCTGAAGAAGGAAGGCGAGAGCGGCCGTAAGACGCTCAATCAATATACCCGCTACCTCACCGTGATCCTGGCGCTGTTCCAGTCCTACGGCATCGCCGTCGGCCTCGAAGGCGCGGGCAATGTGGTGTCCGACCCGGGCATGTTCTTCCGGCTGTCGACCACGATCACGCTGACCGGCGGCACCATGTTCCTGATGTGGCTGGGTGAGCAGATCACCTCGCGCGGCATCGGCAACGGCATTTCGCTGATCATTCTGGCCGGCATCGTCGCCGAGCTGCCGTCGGCGCTAGCCAACATGCTCGAGCTCGGCCGTCAGGGCGCGCTGTCAACCGGCCTGATCCTGGTCGTGTTGGTGATGGCCGTCGTCGTGATCGCCTTCATCGTGTTCATGGAGCGCGCCCAGCGCCGGCTCTTGATCCAGTATCCGAAGCGCCAGGTCGGCAATAAGATGTTCGAGGGCCAGTCCTCGCATCTGCCGCTGAAGCTCAACACCTCGGGCGTGATTCCGCCGATCTTCGCGTCGTCGCTGCTGCTGCTGCCGACCACGATCGCGAACTTCAACGCCGGCAGCGGGCCGGAGTGGTTCCAGTGGATCGTGACCCAGTTCGGTCACGGCCGGCCGCTGTTCCTGCTGTTCTATATCGGCATGATCGTGTTCTTCGCGTTCTTCTATACCGCGATCGTGTTCAACCCGACCGAGACCGCAGACAATCTGAAGAAGCACGGCGGCTTCATCCCGGGCATCCGGCCGGGCGAGCGCACCGCCGAGTACATCGACTACGTGCTGTCGCGCATCACCGTGGTCGGTGCGATCTACCTGGCGATCGTCTGCTTGATCCCGGAGATCATGATTTCCTACGCCTCGGTCCCGTTCTATTTCGGCGGAACTTCGCTTCTGATCGTCGTCAGCGTGACGATGGATACGGTGGCGCAGGTGCAAGGCTATCTGCTGGCTCACCAGTATGAAGGCCTGATCAAGAAGTCGAAGTTGCGGGGGCGCAAGAAATGAGACTGATCCTCCTCGGACCGCCAGGCGCGGGCAAGGGCACGCAGGCGGGCCGACTGGTCGAGCGGCACGGCATCGTGCAGCTCTCCACCGGCGACATGCTGCGCGCCGCAGTCGCGGCCGGCACGCCGATCGGCCTCAAGGCCAAGGACATCATGGCGGCCGGCGGTCTGGTGCCGGACGAGGTGGTGATCGGGATCATCTCCGACCGAATCGATCAGGACGACGCCGCGCAGGGTTTCATCCTCGACGGCTTCCCGCGCACCGTGCCGCAGGCCGAAGCGCTCGACCGTCTGCTCAAGGATAAGGGCTTCGATCTCGACGCCGTAGTCGAGCTCAAGGTCAATGAGGGGGCGCTGCTCGACCGGGTCGAGACCCGCGTCGCCGAGATGCGCGCCCGTGGTGAGGAGCCGCGCGCCGACGACAACGCCGAAGCGCTGGCCAAGCGTCTGTCCGCCTACCGGGCGCAGACCGAGCCGCTGGTCGACTACTACTCCGAGAAGCGCAAGCTGCTGACCGTCGACGGCATGATGACGATCGACGAAGTCACCCGCGAGATCGGCCGGGTGCTCGAGGCGGTCCGCGCTGCAGATGCCAAGAAGGGGACCAAGGCCTCCCGCGCCAAGCGCACGGTCAAGACCGGCGCCAAGAAGGCTGCGACCAAGGCTAAGGGTTCCAAGGCTGCTACCAAGGCCAAGGCTCCGAAGAAGGCCGCGGCGAAGCCCGCCGCCAAGTCGGGCGCGAAGTCCGATTCGGCCAAGAAGGCTTCGGCCAAGAAGTCGTCGGCCAAACAGACGGTTGGCAAGAAGGCTTCAGGCAAGACCACCGTTGCCAAGAAGGCCGCCGGCAAGCCGGCCGCTTCCAAGGCAGGCAAGGCTGCAGTCGGCAAGACTGCGAAGGCCGGTCTGAAGAAAGCGGCCAAAGCTGTTGCAAAGGCTGGCAAAAAGGCCGCCAAGGCAGTCGTGAAGGCCGCCAAGGGCGCGGCCAAACCGGCAGCCGGTAAGAAGGCGGCTGGCAAGAAGGCGACCCAAAAGGCCGCCGCGACCTCGAAGGCCAAGGCGGTTGCCAAGGCCCCGGCGCGCGGCAACAAGAAGGCCAAAAAGGTCACGAAGAAGCGAGCTTGAATTGGGATTCGGTTGACGAAGCGAAACTGAATCCTTTAATAAGGCCCGAAATCCCGTCGGATTGTTTCAGACGATGCCGGGCCCCAAAACTGAGCGAGGGGTCGGCGTCGTGTTCGCGTTTGTGAACGCCAGCCCGAGTTAGCAAGGAATTGACCGGCCCGTTTCGGTCGGTGACAGGAGAGAAGTCTGTGGCCCGTATAGCCGGCGTGAATATCCCGACCAACAAGCGCGTGCTGATCGCGCTTCAGTACATCCATGGCATCGGCCAGAAGAACGCGGCCGACATCCTGGAGAAGGTGAAGATCCCGCTCGATCGTCGCGTCAATCAGCTCAGCGACGCCGAGGTGCTGCAGATCCGCGAAGTGATCGACCGCGACTATCTGGTCGAGGGTGACCTTCGCCGTGAGACCGGCATGAACATCAAGCGTCTGATGGACCTCGGCTGCTATCGCGGCCTGCGTCATCGTCGCGGCCTGCCGGTGCGCGGTCAGCGCACCCACACCAACGCCCGCACCCGCAAGGGGCCGGCGAAGGCGATCGCGGGCAAGAAGAAGTAAGTTTGCGAGTTGCGAATGGCGAATGGCGAGTAGGGGACTTCCCCTATTCGCCACTCGTTGTTAGCCATTCGTCGTTTCGGTGGAGCCGCTGGCGTTACGGCGGCGTTGAGATCACGTAGAAAGGTAGACTATGGCCAAGGACGCCACCCGCATTCGCCGTCGCGAGCGCAAGAACATCGCCTCCGGCATCGCGCATGTGAATTCGTCGTTCAACAACACCACCATCACCATCACCGACGCGCAGGGCAATGCGATTGCCTGGTCGTCGGCCGGCACGATGGGTTTCAAGGGCTCGCGCAAGTCGACCCCGTACGCTGCGCAGGTCGCGGCCGAGGACGTCGCCAAGAAGGCGCAGGAGCACGGCATGCGCACCCTCGAAGTCGAGGTGGCGGGCCCCGGTTCGGGCCGTGAGTCGGCGCTGCGCGCGCTGCAGGCGGCGGGTTTCACGGTGACCTCGATCCGCGACGTCACCACCATCCCGCACAATGGTTGCCGTCCGCGTAAGCGTCGTCGCGTCTGAGTTTTGTTTGCCGGCGGTGTTCACCCCGCCGGCGATTCCATTCGTTGTTTCCCGCGGATTGATCCGCAGTTTCCAATGCTAGCAGCGATGCGCCGGGGCCCCGGCTTCGATCGCCTGGCCAGGAAGGTGACACAGTGACGATCCAGAAGAATTGGCAGGAATTGATTCGGCCGAACAAGCTCCAGGTCACCCCCGGGAGCGATGCCACCCGGTTCGCGACGCTGGTCGCCGAACCGCTCGAGCGCGGCTTCGGCCAGACGCTCGGCAACGCGCTGCGTCGCGTGCTGCTGTCGTCGCTGCAGGGCGCGGCGGTGCAGTCGGTCCACATCGACGGCGTGCTGCACGAGTTCTCCTCGATCGCCGGCGTGCGTGAGGACGTCACCGACATCGTGCTGAACATCAAGGACATCTCGCTGAAGATGCAGGGCGAAGGCCCGAAGCGGATGGTCGTGAAGAAGCAGGGGCCGGGCGTGGTCACCGCTGGTGACATCCAGACCGTCGGCGACATCGTCGTGCTGAACCCCGACCTGCAGCTCTGCACGCTGGACGACGGCGCCGAGATCCGCATGGAGTTCACCGTCAACACCGGCAAGGGCTACGTCGCCGCCGAGCGTAACCGTCCCGAGGACGCGCCGATCGGTCTGATCCCGGTCGACAGCCTATACTCGCCGGTCCGCAAGGTGTCGTACAAGGTCGAGAATACCCGCGAGGGCCAGATCCTCGACTACGACAAGCTCACCATGACGGTCGAGACCAACGGCGCGATCTCGCCGGAAGACGCGGTGGCGTTCGCCGCCCGCATCCTGCAGGATCAGCTCAACGTCTTCGTCAACTTCGAAGAGCCGCGCAAGGAAGTCACTCAGGAGATCATTCCGGATCTCGCCTTCAACCCGGCCTTCCTCAAGAAGGTGGACGAGCTCGAGCTGTCGGTGCGTTCGGCGAACTGCCTGAAGAACGACAACATCGTCTACATCGGCGACCTGGTGCAGAAGTCGGAAGCGGAAATGCTCCGCACCCCGAACTTCGGCCGCAAGTCGCTGAACGAGATCAAGGAAGTGCTGGCGCAGATGGGCCTGCATCTCGGCATGGAAGTGCCGGGCTGGCCGCCGGAAAACATCGACGAGCTCGCCAAGCGCTTCGAAGATCACTACTAAGCAACTCGGCCTCATGGTTCGCCATGAGGCCTCTTTCTCGTCCTGAAGGAGCGGCGCTGCCGCTCTCGAAGGGTGAGGCTCCACCAGGGCGAACGCAGGTAGCCCGCCTGCAACTCCGACGAACCGTCGGGTATCATCGAGTGAAGGACTGACAACATGAAGCACGGCAAGGTTCATCGGAAGCTCAACCGCACGGCCGAACACCGCAAGGCGATGTTCGCCAACATGTGCGCCGCTCTGATCAAGCACGAGCAGATCGTCACCACGCTGCCGAAGGCCAAGGAGCTGCGGCCGATCGTCGAGAAGCTGGTCACCCTCGGCAAGAAGGGTGGCCTCGACAAGCGCCGCCAGGCGATCGCCGAGATGCGCGACATCGAGCAGGTCAAGAAGCTGTTCGACGTGCTGGCGCCGCGCTACGCCGATCGCAACGGCGGCTACACCCGCATCATCAAGGCCGGCTTCCGCTACGGCGACAACGCCGCGATGGCGGTGATCGAATTCGTCGACCGCGACGAAGACGCCAAGGGCAAGGATTCGGGCCCGACGCAGGACAGCAGCGAAGCCGAAGCGGCGTAAGCGGCTTCCTTCCAGTCTGAGTTTTCAAAAGGCGGTGCCGCAAGGCGCCGCCTTTTTCGTTGCGGCACAAGGTTCTGTCTCTACGTCATCCCCGCGCATGCGGGGATCCAGTATTCCAGAGCGCCGGTGATGAGCATGAAGGCTCCGCGATACTGGGGCGCCCGCCTTCGCGGGCGATGACGGCTGGTGGGTGAGGGCGCACGTCCTCGTGTCTGGCGCTGGCGATCGGCGGTCCTGATCGTTACTTCCGTCATCAACGTTGAGGATTGAAAACGGGAGCACTCCATGCAGATTGATCTTTCCGGCAAGACCGCGCTCGTCACCGGCTCGACCGCCGGCATCGGCCATGCCATCGCCAAGGGCCTCGCCGCGACCGGCGCCAATGTGGTGATCAACGGCCGCGGCCAGGCCAAGGTCGACGCGGCGGTCGCCGCGGTTTCCAAGGTCGCCAAGGGCGGCAAGATCACCGGCGTGGCGGCCGACGTCTCGACCGCGGATGGCTGCGCCAAGCTGGTTGCGGCCCAGCCCGACGTCGATATCCTGATCAACAACACCGGTATCTTCGAGCCGAAGCCGTTCTTCGATATTCCGGACGAAGACTGGCAGCGCTTTTTCGACGTCAACGTGATGAGCGGCGTGCGGCTGTCGCGGGCCTATATGCCCGCGATGCTGAAGCGCAACTGGGGCCGCATCATCTTCATCGCTTCGGAATCCGCCCTGATGATTCCGCAGGAGATGATCCACTACGGCATGACCAAGACCGCGCAGCTCTCGGTTTCGCGCGGCCTCGCCGAACTCACCCGCGGCACAGCTGTGACGGTGAATGCGGTGATGCCTGGGCCGACGATGAGCGAGGGCGTTCAGACCTTCGTGGCCGATCTTGCCAAGCAGAACGGCCAGTCGGAGAGCGAAGCCGCCGCCAACTTCATCAAGCAGCATCGCCCCGGCTCACTGATCCAGCGCTTCGCCACCGTCGAGGAGATCGCCAACATGGTGGTCTATGTCAGCTCGAAGGAGTCCGCCGCCACCAACGGTGCCGCACTCCGGGCCGAAGGCGGCCTGCTGCAGACGATCGCGTAGTTGGAGGAGGGGTGTCGGTCACTGCCCGCGGCAGCCCTCACCCCAACCCTCTCCCGCAAGCGGGAGAGGGAGCTCGCCGCCGCTCGGGCGGGCGCTTCGGGTGGAAACGAATGCTGACGAGCTCCATCATGCTCTGATGAGTTGGGTCGCTCTGATAACCCGCTGCGCTGATCAGCAATGAGCGAACTCATCGCTTCGGGCCGCTGCCGTCGCCGCATCGGCAACCTGCTCCCTCTCCCGCTTGCGGGAGAGGGGTGGGGTGAGGGCGACGCGGGCACGGCGCACCCGACCCATTCCCGTCGTCATTCCGGGGCGCTCGCGAAAGCGAGCGAACCCGGAATCCCGACGTTGTTACGAAGAAATTTGGGCGCGAGTGCTGACCCAGAGATTCCGTGTTCGCGCGCGCCCCGGAATGACTCGGAGAGAGCGCGGTGCTCAATCCGTCCTGCTAGAACCAAACAGCAGAACTACTCCCATCCCTCCAGCACGATCTTTCCGATCGATGTGCCGCTCTCCAGCAAAGCGTGGGCGCGTTTCAGGTTGGCGGCGGTGATGGTGCCGAAGGTCTGTTGATGGGTCGTCCGCAGCACACCGGTGTCGATCAGGCCGGCGACCTCGTCGAGCAAATCGTGCTGCGCGATCATGTCGGCGGTCTGGTACGAGGAGCGGGCGAACATCGCTTCCCAATGCAGCGACGCTGATTTCGGCTTCAGCAGCATCGGGTTCAGCGCCGCCGGATCGTCGATCAGTCCAATCTTGCCCTGCGGCGCGAGGATATCGATCAGGCCGGCGAAGTGCCCCTCGGTGCCGGTGAGGCTGGCGATCAGCGCGACCGGCGGCAGCTTCAGCGCGTCGACCTGCGGTTTCATCGGCTTGGAGTGATCGATCACCGCGTGGGCGCCGAGGTCGAGGCACCATGCCTGCGTTTCGGGCCGCGACGCCGTGGCGATGATGGTCAGCCCGGTGAGGCGGCGCGCGAGCTGGATCAGGATCGAGCCGACGCCGCCAGCGCCGCCGACGATCAGCAGCGTGCGCGGATCGAACGCCTTGCTCGGCACTACGCCGAGCCGGTCGAACAGCAATTCCCAGGCGGTGATCGAGGTCAGCGGCAGCGCCGCGGCCTCGGCAAAGCCCAGCGTCTTCGGTTTGCGGCCGACGATGCGCTCGTCGACCAGATGCAGTTCGGCGTTGGTGCCGGGCCGCTGGATCGAGCCGGCGTAAAACACCTCGTCGCCGGGCTTGAACAGCGTCACCTCGGCGCCGACCGCTTCGACCACGCCGGCCGCGTCGTAGCCGAGGATCTTGTGTTCGCCGGCAGGCGGGGCGGCGCGCTTGCGCACCTTGAAGTCGACCGGATTGACCGAGATCGCCTTCACCGCCACCCGCAGGTCGCGTGGACCCGGCTCGGGCGTGGGCAGCTCAAGATCGAGCAGCGCCTCGGGATCTTCGATCGGGAGGCTCTTGGTGTAGCCGACAGCTTTCATGGTGGGCTCCGTGTAGGGCGTTTGTCGCCGTGCAAGGTCGCCTTCACCGGCCTTTATTGCAAGTACTGTCGTTTCGGGGATATAGTCACCGATCGGATACTATTGGGCCACTCCGCATGAAACGTCGCAACTTTGCCTGTGCGCCGGGCTGCTCGGTCGAGGTGACGCTCGACCTGATCGACGGCAAGTGGAAGGGCGTCATCCTGTACCATCTGCAGGACGGCCGGCTGCGGTTCGGGGAGCTGCGCCGGCGGATGCCGGGCATCACCCAGCGGATGCTGACCAAGCAGCTGCGCGCCCTGGAAGACGACGACCTGATCACCCGCGAGGTGTTCGCCGAGGTGCCGCCGCGGGTGGAATACGCGCTGTCGGAAACCGGCGAGCGGCTGCGCCCGGTGATCGACGCACTCAAACGCTGGGGTGAGGAACACCGTGCCCGCCAGCAGCAGCTCGCGCCGCGCGCCGAGCCGCCGTCCGAAACCGCCGAGGCTCAGCCGGCGTGAGCGCCGGCCGCTTTTCCTTCTCCTGGCTGGGCCGGCGGACTATATCTGCTGCGCTATCGATGCCCCCTGTAACGGATTCCCGCATGAACCCGATCCGCACCTTCGCCGTCCTCTGTGTGTCACTCGCCCTCACCACGCCGCTCGCGGCGCAGGATCGGCGGGTGCCGTCGTCGCCGGCGGAGCTGAAGCTGTCCTACGCGCCGATCGTGCAGCACGTGCAGCCGGCGGTCGTGAACGTTTATGCCGCCAAGGTGGTGCAGAACCGCAATCCGCTGCTGGAAGATCCGATCTTCCGCCGGTTCTTCGGCGTGCCCGGCCAGCCGGAGCAGATCCAGCGCTCGCTCGGCTCGGGCGTGATGGTCGATGCCTCGGGCCTGGTCGTCACCAACAACCACGTCATCGAGGGCGCCGATCAGGTCAAGGTCGCGCTCGCCGACAAGCGCGAGTTCGAAGCCGAGATCGTCCTGAAGGACAGCCGCACCGATCTGGCGGTGCTGCGTCTCAAGGATACCAAGGAGAAGTTTGCCACGCTCGACTTCGCCAACTCCGACGACCTGATGGTCGGCGACGTGGTGCTGGCGATCGGCAACCCGTTCGGTGTCGGTCAGACCGTGACGCACGGCATCGTCTCGGCGCTCGCGCGCACCCAGGTCGGCATCACCGACTATCAGTTCTTCATCCAGACCGACGCGGCGATCAATCCAGGCAATTCCGGCGGCGCGCTGGTCGATGTCTCGGGCAAGCTGGTTGGTATCAACACCGCGATCTTCTCGCGCTCGGGCGGCTCGCAGGGCATCGGCTTCGCGATCCCCGCCAACATGGTGCGCGTTGTGGTCGCCTCGGCCAAGAGCGGCGGCAAGGCCGTGAAGCGGCCGTGGCTCGGCGCGCGGCTGCAGGCGGTGACGCCGGAGATCGCCGAAACCCTCGGGCTGAAGCGGCCCGGCGGTGCGCTGGTCGCCAGCGTCACCAAGGGCAGCCCGGCGGAGCGGGCAGGGCTGAAGCTGTCCGACCTGATCGTGTCGATCGACGGCTTTGCGATCGATGATCCGAACGCCTTCGATTATCGCTTTGCCACCCGTCCGCTGGGCGGTGCCGCGCAGCTCGACGTGCAGCGCAGCGGCAAAGCGGTGAAGCTGTCGATCCCGCTCGAGACTGCGCCGGACTCCGGCCGCGACGAGCTGGTGATCACCTCGCGTTCGCCGTTCCAGGGCGCCAAGATCGCCAACATCTCGCCGGCGATCGCCGACGAAATGCGGCTCGATCCGAGCGTCGAAGGCGTCGTGGTCACCGAGCTTCCAGAAGACAGCACGGCGGCGAATGTCGGCTTCCAGAAGGGCGACATCATCGTTGCGGTCAACAACACTCGCATCGCCAAGACCAGCGACCTCGAACGCGTCGCCGGCCAGACGGCGCGGCTGTGGCGCATCATGCTGGTCCGCGGCGGCCAGCAGATCCAAGTCACCCTGGGCGGATAGCCCTTCGGGACACGACGCCCTGCAGAGAGCTCTGCCGATGAATTCCGGCACTGACTTCGCCCCACGTCATGCCCGGCCTTGTGCCGGGCATTCACGCCTTGCAGCGGCCGTTGCAGGGAAGACGTGGATGGCCGGGACAAGCCCGGCCATGACGAAGGAGAGTGGACGGGGCAACTGTCCGGTCGGCACGCAGAATCTTCGCGCAACGGATGGGGGCACAACGGCATGAGCCCGAAGCGCCCGCAGCAATCCGAGAACCTGTTCGCAGCCGCCGGGCTGGAGCGGGAGGCGCCGCGTCCGCTGCCGGATCGGCTGCGGCCGCGCTTGCTCGCCGACGTGGTCGGCCAGGATCACATCCTCGGCCCGGACGGCGCGCTGACACGGATGCTGCAGACCCGCACACTCGGCTCGCTAGTGTTCTGGGGCCCGCCCGGCACCGGCAAGACCACCGTGGCGCGGCTGCTCGCCGACGCCACCGAGCTGCAGTTCGAACAGATCTCGGCAGTGTTCTCCGGCGTCGCCGATCTGAAGAAGGTGTTCGACGCCGCGCGCGCCCGCCGCGAGATGGGCAAAGGCACGCTGCTGTTCGTCGACGAGGTGCACCGCTTCAACAAGGCGCAGCAGGACTCGTTTCTGCCGGTGATGGAAGACGGCACCGTGGTGATGGTCGGTGCCACCACCGAGAACCCGTCGTTCGAACTCAACGCGGCGCTTTTATCCCGGGCGCGCGTGCTGATCTTCAAGCCGCTCGATGCGGCCGCGATCGAGCAACTCTTTGCCAAGGCCGAAGCCGCCGAGGGCCGCAAGCTGCCGCTCGATGACGAGGCGCGGGCGGTGCTGGCGCGGATGGCAGACGGCGATGGCCGCGCCTCGTTGACGCTCGCTGAGGAAGTCTGGCGCTCGGCCCGCGAGGGCGAAGTGTTCAATGCCGCGCAGCTTCAGGAGATCCTGCAGCGCCGCGCGCCGATCTACGACAAGAGCGCGGACGGCCACTACAATCTGATCTCGGCGCTGCACAAGTCGGTGCGCGGTTCCGATCCGGATGCGGCGCTGTACTATCTGTGCCGGATGCTCGACGCCGGCGAGGACCCGCTGTTCCTGGCGCGGCGAGTGGTGCGGATGGCGGTCGAAGACGTCGGCATGGCCGATCCGCAGGCGCTGGTGATCGCCAATGCCGCCAAGGACGCTTACGATTTCCTCGGCAGCCCGGAAGGCGAGCTGGCGATCGCGCAGGCGGTGATCTACGTCGCCACCGCGCCGAAATCGAATGCGGCCTACACTGCCTACAAGTCGGCGATGCGGCTCGCCAAGCAGGCCGGCTCGCTGCTGCCGCCCAAGCACATTCTCAATGCCCCGACCGGACTGATGAAGAACGAGGGCTACGGCTCGGGCTATCAGTACGACCACGACACCCCGGAAGGTTTCTCCGGCCAGGACTACTTCCCGGAAACGCTCGGCCGCCAGACCTTCTACGATCCGCCCGACCGCGGTTTCGAACGCGAGATCCGCAAGCGGCTGGACTATTGGGCCAAGCTGCGCGCCGCCAAGGGCAATTAGTCCGCAACTTGTTCGCAGTTGCGGCGAGTTCCAGTTACCTAAACCACCAGCGAAATCTGCGTATTAGTTGCATTCGAGCGTCGAGAGGCGGGTGGCTGGCCGCTTAGTGCACGCGAAGGCCGAATGCCGACGTCCGCGGTTGCTTTGGCTGGTTGATCTTTCCAAACCGGAAACCAATCGGTTCGGATTGTCACGGCGCGGTCATTTTACCGCTGCGTGCAAAGCCAATGTTAAAAAGCCGCTGGTTGATTAGCTGGCGTGAAGATCAGCCGCATTGCCCATCACCGATAGTTTGCCGCATGACCCGCGCCGACAGCAGCTTCAAGGCGATTGCTCTCGCCAAGGCCCAGGCCCGCACGGCGCTGCGCAATGTCCGGCTCACCCTGATTTCCAACATCGCGATCGCGCTGTCGCTGGCGGCGCTGCTGTATCGCGAGAACGGTGAGACGCCGATCCTGTGGTGGCTCGGCGTCGCGATCTCGCTGGCGCTGTTTCGTGCCTGGTGGGTGTCGCGATTGGCCACGAGCGGGGCGGTCGAGACTGCGCCGTATCAGGTGCTGCGCCATTTGACGCTGCTGGCGCTCGCCAGCGGTCTGTTGTGGGGCTTCGTGCCGGCCGCGGTCGGCCTGTTCACCGCGTATCAAGGCATCGACTACGTCACCTTCATCATGATCGGCGCCACCACCGGCGCAATCATTCAGGGCGCCGCCTATTCCCCCGTCGCACTTGCGTTTGCGACGCCGGTGATGGCGGCGACGCTGTTCCGGATCATGATGTCGGGCAACAGCTCCGACTACATCATCCTGTTCGACGGGGTGTTCCTCACCTTCATGCTGTTCCGCGCCGCGATCGGCGGCGAGCGGGAGTTCACCGCCAGCCAGATGACCGCGCTGGAGGCGACCGACCTCGCCAACTCGCTGGCGAGCGCCAACAACGAAGTGCTGAGTTCGAACCGCGCGCTGGAGCAGATCGCGCGGGCCGATCCGCTCACCGGACTCGCCAACCGCAGTCACTTCCGGGACGCCGCGGCGGCCGCGTGTCGCTCGGGGCAGGGCGTCGCCTTCGTGCTGTTCGACGTCGACAACTTCAAGACCATCAACGACACCCGCGGCCACGACGCCGGCGACCGCGTGATCGCCGCGGTGGCCGAGCTGTTGCGCTCATCCTGCGGGCCGCACGATCTGCCGGTGCGGCTCGGCGGCGACGAATTCATCGTGGTGCTGCAGGGCGACGACGTTGCCGCGCGGGCACTGGCGTTGGCGCGGCGGCTGAGCGGCGCGCTGACGCGGCCGCTGCGGGTCGCGGGTCAGCCGCTGGCGATCAGTTGCTCGATCGGCATCGCGGCGCATCCGGGCGGACCGATCGATGTCGAGGACGTTTTCTCCCGAGCCGACGCCGCGCTGTATCGCGCCAAGGACGACGGCCGCGCCTGCATCCGGCTGTTCGACGCGCGGATGCAGGAGGAATTTCTGCTGCAGCGCTGCATCGACGGCGATCTGCCGGGCGCGCTGGCCCGCGGCGAGCTGCATCTCGAATTCCAGCCGCAGGTGGTGCTCGCCACCGGACAGGTGGTCGGGTTCGAGGCGCTGCTGCGCTGGCGCCATCCGACCGCCGGGCTGATCCCGCCGCCGGACATCATTCACGCCGCGATCCGGCTGCAGCTCTCGGCGCGGCTGCTGTCGTTCATCGGCGATGCGGCGTGCGACTTCCTGCGCGCGCTCGACGCCAGCGGCGCGCCGCCGGTCAATGTCGCGGTCAACGTCTCGCCGCGCGAGCTGACGCTGCATTCGCCGGCCAAGATCCTGATGGATCTGACGCAGCGCCACGGCATCGATCCGCGCCGGATCGAAATCGAGATCACCGAAGAAGCGCTGTTCGATCCCAAGCAGTGCGCCCGCGAATTGCAGCGCATCGAGCATTACGGCTTCGGGCTTGCGATCGACGATTTCGGTGTCGGACACTCGTCGATCTCGAATTTGATGAGCGTGGCGCTCGACACCATCAAGATCGACCGCTCGTTCGTGCACGGCGTCAGCGCCAACCGACAGAACCAGCAGCTGATCGCCGCCATCACCGCGGTGGCGCGGCCGCTCGGCCACCGCATCATCGCCGAGGGCGTCGAAAGCCAGGGCGAAGCCGAGACGCTGCGGATGCTCGGCTGCTCCTACGGCCAGGGCTGGCTGTACGGCCGTCCGATGCGCGCCGCCGACGCGGTGGCGTGGCTCGCCGGGCTCGACGAGGAGCGGCGCAGCGAGCGGCAGCTCGCCTAGGCTTGATGCTGCGCCGCGGCCGCCGCATGGTTCGCCGTAACCGATCACACGCAGAAGGAGAACCGCGCGATGAAGTCGTATCGCAAGGAGCTGTGGTTTCAGACCCCGGGGCGGCGGGCGTTCATCAACATCACCGGCGAGGTCGAGCAGGCGCTGCGCGACAGCGGCGTGCGCGAGGGCCTGGTGCTGGTCAACGCCATGCACATCACCGCGTCGGTGTTCATCAACGACGACGAGAGCGGGCTGCATGCCGATTATGAGAAGTGGCTCGAGCAGCTTGCGCCGCACGAGCCGGTGTCGTCCTATCGCCACAACCGCACCGGCGAAGACAATGCCGATGCGCATATGAAGCGCCAGGTGATGGGCCGCGAAGTGGTGGTGGCGATCACCGAAGGCCGGCTCGATTTCGGCCCCTGGGAGCAGATCTTCTACGGCGAATTCGACGGCGGCCGGCGCAAGCGGGTGCTGATCAAGATCATCGGCGAGTAAGATGATACAGCGGCTGCGCGCAAGACCCGGTTAGTTTCAGTTTCCCATCCTCCGTGAAAAACAAAAGCGATCACCGCATCGCAACAAACAACAGGGAGAGAACGGATGAGGAGTCTTCGGCTCTGGCTCGGCGCTGCCGTCGCGGCGGCGCTCGTCACTACGGCGCAGGCGCAGCAGAACGCGCCCGGCGTCACCGCCACCGAGATCAAGATCGGCAACACCATGCCGTATAGCGGCCCGGCCTCGGCGCTGAGCTCGACCGGCAAGGCGATCGCCGCCTATCTCGACCAGGTCAACGAGCAGGGCGGCTTGAACGGCCGCAAGATCACGATGATCTCGCTCGACGACGGCTTCTCGCCGCCGAAGACCATGGAGGCGACGCGCCGGCTGGTCGAAGGCGACGGCGTCGCGTTCATCGCCGCCACCATGGGCACCGCGCCGAGCTCGGCGATCGCCAAATATCTCAACACCAACAAGGTGCCGCAGATCTTCCTGATCAGCTCGGCGTCGAAGTGGAACGACCCCGCCAATATGCCGTGGTCGATGGCGCTGCCGTGGGCGCCGAACTACATGAGCGAGGCTAAAATCGAAGTCGCCTATGCGCGCGCCAAGAACCCGAACGCGCGGTTCGCGGTGCTGTATCAGAACGACGACGCGGGCAAAGACTTCATGCGCGGCGTCAAGGATGCCCTCGGCCCCGACGCCGACAAGGCGATCGCGCTGGCCTCGAGCTTCGAGGTCTCCGATCCCACCGTCGACTCCCAGGTGCTGACGCTCGCCAACACCAAGGCCGACGTGTTCATGATCTACAGCGTGACGCCGCGCGCCTGCGCCCAGGCGCTGCGGAAGGCGCACGAGATCGGCTGGCGGCCGATCCGCTTCCTCGCCAGCGGTTGCGCCAACAAGGCGACCGTGATGGACCCGGCCGGCGTCGACGCCGGCAAGGGCGTGCTGTCGCTCGGCTCGCTCAAGCCCTATGTGGCCGAGCCGAAGGACGACAAGGCGATGAGCGCCTATATCGCGTTCATGAAGGCGCGGCTGCCGGGCCTCGACCCGAACAATATCGGCATGGTGTACGGCTACACGGTGGGCGAGGCGCTGGTGGCGCTGCTGAAGCAGTGCGGCAACGATCTGTCCCGCGACAACATCATGCGGCAGGCGGCGAATATGAAGAACGTGCCGCTGTCGCTGCTGTTGCCCGGCATCACCCTGAACACCTCGCCGACCGATTTCCGCCCGATCAAGGACGGCTACCTGCTCGAATTCAACGGCAACGACTGGGTGGTGGTCAGCGAAATGCTGCGCGGCACTTGAGGGCCGCGCCGTAGCCGGCTGCAGCCCGCATCAGCACAGCGATATGCGGAGATCGGACTTCCCACCAGTTCGGTCCCCGGATTTCGCGCCGCTGCATCCGGGCTACTCGGTGCGTTCGAACGACCTTGCTACTTCCCGATCAGCTCGCGGATCCGCGCCGCCAGCGTGTCGACCGCGAACGGCTTGGTCAGCACCGCCATGCCGGGTTCGAGCTGGCCGTTGTTGAGCAGCGCGTTCTCGGCAAAGCCGGTGATGAACAGCACGTTGAGCCCGGGGCGGATCTGGCGGGCGGCATCGGCGAGCTGGCGGCCGTTCATGCCGCCGGGCAGGCCGACGTCGGTGACCAAGAGGTCGATCCGCGCGTCGGATTGCAGCAGCTTCAGGCCGCCGACGCTGTCGGAAGCTTCCAGCGCGGTGTAGCCGAGGTCTTCGAGCACGTCGGCGACCAGCATCCGCACCGTGGGTTCGTCGTCGACCACCATCACAGTCTCGCCGGTTTGGGCGAACGGGATCTCGGTGGAGTCGGGGAAGCGCTCGTCCTCGGCGGCCTCGCCGCGGTGCCGCGGCAGATAGATGCACACCATCGTGCCCTGGCCGACCTCGGAATAGATCCGCACCTGGCCGCCGGATTGCTGCGCGAAGCCGTAGATCATCGACAGCCCGAGCCCGGTGCCCTGGCCGATCGGCTTGGTGGTGAAGAACGGATCGAACGCCTTGGCGATCACGTCCGGCGTCATGCCGGTGCCGGTGTCGGAGACGCACAGCGAGACGTATTGCCCGGGCGGGATGTCGTATAGCCGCGACTGCGCCCGGTCGATCCAGCGGTTGCCGGTCTCGATCGTGATCTTGCCGCCGTTCGGCATCGCGTCGCGGGCGTTGATACACAGATTGAGCAGCGCGCTTTCGAGCTGCGGCACGTCGACCAGCACGCTCCACAGCCCGGCGGCGCCGACATGCTGCACGTCGATGCCGGGGCCGACGGTGCGCTGGATCAGGTCGATCATGCCGCTCACCAGCCGGTTGACGTTGGCGGCGGTCGGCGTCAGCGTCTGGCGGCGTGCGAAGGCGAGCAGGCGGTGGGTCAGCGACGCGGCGCGCTTCACCGCGCCTTGCGCCGCCACCACGTATTTGTCGATCTCGCCGATGCGGCCCTGGCGGATCCGCGAACTCATCAGTTCGAGACTGCCGGAGATGCCGGCGAGCAGGTTGTTGAAGTCGTGCGCCAGCCCGCCGGTGAGCTGGCCGACGGCTTCCATCTTCTGCGACTGGCGCAGCTGCTCGGCGGAGCGCAACAGCTCGGCGCGGGCTTCGGCGACGCGCTGCTCCAGCGTCTCGTTCAGCGCGCGCAGCTCGGCGATGGCGCGGTCGCGCTCGGCCACCAGCGCGCGGCGGTCGTCGACATCGATCAGCACGCCGGGAAAGCTCAGCGGCGTGCCGTCTGGGCCGTGCTCGACGCGGCCATTGGCCTCGAGCCAGTAGTACTTGCCGTCGGCGCGGCGCACCCGGTACTGATGCGCGTAAGGCCCGCCGCGCTTGACCGCTTCCTCGATCGCGGCCGCGAGGCCGGCCTGATCGTCGGGATGCACGGTGGCGACGACCTGCGCCAGGCTGAGACCGTCGCGGCCGAGTGCCGGATCGAGCCCGAACGCGCGCGCAAACGCTTCGTCGACGGTGAAGCGGTCGCTCGGCAGGTCCCACAGCCAGGTGCCGATGATCGCGCCCGCTGCGAGCGCGAGCTGCACCCGCTGCACGTTCTCGCGCGCCAGCTTCTCGCTGTCGCGCAGCGCCGCCTCGGCGCGCTTGCGCGCGGTGATATCGCGGAACAGCACCGAGACCTGGCGCAGTTCGGGCGGCTCGATCCGCGTCGCCGACACTTCGATGATGCGGTTCACCGCGATGAACTCGCGCTCGAAATGGATCGGGCGGCCGGTCAGCAGCACGCTGCGATACAGCTCCGCCCAGCCGTCGGCTTCGTCCGGCACGAGATCGCGCAAGGTGCGGCCGATGATGTTGGGAATCCCGGTCTGCTTCTCGTAGCCCGCATTGGCTTCGATATGGCGATAGTCGCTGAGCGGACCGTGCGGGCCGTCGAAGAATTCAATGATGCAGAAGCCGTCGTCGATCGCTTCGAACAGCGCACGATAGCGCGCCTCGCTCTGGCTGACCGCGGGACTGGAGGGGGACTGCATCGGGATCGACAACCGGCGAGCGTGACACGAACTGTGCGATACAGGACGGGAAGGGCGGCCGCGTTGTTGCGGCCGGCCCGTGCGATGACCGCTCGGGCGCGGCTGCTTGCATTACTCTCCGAATTGCGAGGGTTTGTCAAAGCTGCTTGACACACGCCGCACCCCGCGGCGCCGGGCCGCGGAGCGATGTCGCGTTAGATCTTGTCAGCCTTCGAAGCCGACGAAACGCGCGGCGTCGTGCACCGGCTTGCGCTCCGACACCACCGCGTTGGCAGGGAACTCGTCGTCCGGCCAGCCGAGCGCGATCGCCTTCATGATCACCTGATCCTCGGCGATGCCGGCATGTTCGCGCACCACCGGTGATTGCATGATGCCCTGGCTGTTGATCACGGCCCCTAAGCCGCGCGACCACGCCGCGTTGACCAGCGCGTTGGTCACCGCGCCGCAATCGAACGCGGTGTCATCGCTGTCGCTCAGCACGCGGTCGTAGGTGATGATGATGCACACCGGCGCATCGAACTGGCGGAAGCCGCGCAGCACCCAGTCCTGCCGCTTGGCCTGATCGTCGCGCGCGATCCCCATCGCCGAGAACAATTGCTTGGCGACCGTGACCTGCCGCTCGCGATGAGGGCCGGCGAACGGCTGCCCGATCCGGAATTCGCGGCTGTGCGGCACGCCGGCGAGATTGCGCTCGGTGTTGCCGGCGCGAATGCGGTCGAGCGGCACGCCGGTGAGCACGGTGAAATTCCACGGCTGGCTGTTCATCGAGGAGGGCGCCCGCATCGCCAGTTCGAGGATCTCCTCGATCAATTCCCGCGGCACGGGATCAGGCTTGTAGCCGCGGATCGAGCGGCGGCCGCGGACCACGTCGTCGTATTGCATGCGTCTGGTTTCCCCAAAGCTTCTGATTGCCGCGGAGTGTCGCGGTTTCGGATGCGGAGTGCAAGATGGGGACGCAGGCGGTCATTCCGGGGCGCGAGCAACGCGCGCGAACCCGGAGGCTGGAGAGGACTTGGCCTGCATGAGCGCAGCGACATGCGGGACGGCGGCATCATCCGTGATCCCGGGTATCGCTGCGCTCGCCCGGGCTGCGCTTGCTGATTTATAGAAAGACGTAGAATGCCACAGCTATCAGAAAGACCGTGAGGATTGTTCCAGCAAGTCGATTGCTGCGCGTATCTTCGCCCAAGAAGCGGTTGGCTAGTGCAGATGACGTCAATAATACGGCGGCGACTGAGAGTGAAGCGATCGACCTGCGATCCATGGAGTTCTGAGGCGAAGAGGCTATCAATGATATGCCGATAATCAGGAAAGAAGCGCCGGCAACGAAGGCTAGCGTAGTATATCTTCCGGATTCGATGGCCGCGTACAGTGCTCCAGCAATTGCGAGGCACATCATTGCTATCAATATTCCAAGATAGCCGTAAAGGAAGGTGAAGACCATCGGCAAGGCCTAGATGCCAAGTTGCAGGTGCATAAGCGCAACAATTACCAAGAATGGAGTTATAATCCATACGATACAGCGGCCCGCCAGCCACTGCCATGTAGATCTGTCGTATTCGTTTACGTAGTCAATTATGTTGTTGGCAGTCATGCTGTAGATCAGAAGAATGCTTCCGATGACCAGGTCGATTGGACCTCCTAGAATGCCAAGAATAAGTATCGGTAAACTCACCGGAAGCGCAATTGACCTCGTTGCGGTGAGCGCGCCAGCTAATGTTCGCGGCTCGGTCATAACTCCCCGGACCATTTGCACGATTAGTATTATCGGGACGCTCAAGTGAAGAAGCTTGGGTATCAAGGTAATCCTCGGTGCATATGTTGTTCGTGTAGATCGTTATCACGGATGACAATTTGATCAATCTGCGAATGGCGATCGAGCAGTTTGATTGTGCGAAGTTTGGCTGTGTTTTGTCCAGTGTTCGGGTGGAGAGCGCTCTATGCATCGGGGTGTCAATCCGCTCACCCAGGCTGAGCCTGCTGCGTGAGCGAGGGGAGGCTTCCTTGTGACGGGTTGTCCATGCAAATGATACCAGTCGCAACTTCGGCGAGCCGATGAAGTAATGCCACGGCCGGGACCTGGTGACCCCTAGCCTGCATGAGCGCAGCGACATGCAGGGCGGCGTATCATCCCGTGATCCCGGGTATCGCTTCGCTCACCCGGGCTACGCTTGCTGAGCGCAGCGAAGCCCACGCGGACACCGATTGCCATCGATAAGCGAGCGTAATACGCTTACCATGTTCGATTTTTGAGCAGCGGTCACGATGACGATAGTAAGATGAAGAGATTTGCAGTCGCTATTGTGCTTTCGGCCTTCGTCGCCACCCCAGCCAAAGCAGAGATCTACAACTACACATGCCGGAGCTGCATGTTCCCGTCGATTCCAAGAGACGGTTCGGATGGATGCGAAGTTGTTGGAAGGGGCTATCCACTTCGCGTGGATGACAAGAAGAACGTTCTCGATTGGAGGGGTAAGAGGTACAACCTCACCGAGGCGCCGGCCGACCAACCGTACGGCTGTGCCAAGTATGGATGGCACGCAAAGGGTAACGGAACGTCGTTCACATTCTGCGTCGCGACGCAGGGATACGGTGCCATTGAGGATAAGGGTGACGTTAGAGTCCGATGCGATCTGAAAAAATGATGTAATGGGCGGTGCTGCGCCCGCTTAGGATCCATCTATGAGTAGTAGTGCAGACACAAAACGAGCTCGCAGGCGCCGTCGTGGCAAACAGAGGTCAAAGCGTGTCCTTAGTCAGATGCATCTCGCCATGGGTGAGTTTCTAACAGCTCAGGGTCGTGTTGAGTTGACAATGTTTCTCCTTCTGATGATGATTCGGGATGAGGATTATGAATGGCTTTTCGATGAAATGTCGAAGCGCACATTCGGCCAGAAGATAGAGTTCTTCAAGTGTTACACTAGCGACGACGAGCAATTTTTACCGGAGAATTTTATAATCCGCGATCAGGTTTATCAGAATTTGGACGCCCTTCTACCTCAGCGAAATGCCATCATTCACGGTGAAACGTATGAGGATCAGTTCAGGGGGCGGCCAAGGCAGCCGTATCGCGTCGGAGTGATCAAAAAGAACATCCAGTATCTCGAAGACTACACGATGGATAAGCACGGACCAAACGTCTTTACGGTCAAGCAGGTGCGAGATGCGACGGCGTTAGCAGTCCGAACGTGGAAGATGATCAACAAAGTCAGAGGAGTGACTCGCTCCCCATGGTGGGACTGACGCCCGATGCCGTCCGTTGAACGAAGAACAGGCCGATGCTGTGCTCTTGACAAAATTCCCATAGGATCATGTACCTAGCTTCGTCCCGTCCACGAGGGGCGCTTTGAGAGGCGTCTTGGAGTGGGGTGTGGCGCCTGCGGGCGGGGAGCAGACGTGCTGTCTGCCACCGCGAGACTAAGGGGCGGCGCCGTGGTTCATTTTGGGGCGCGCGTGGCTGGGAGGCGCAGCGTCGTAGCCGCAAGAGCGGAGCGACATGTGGGGCGGCGTATTATCCCGTGGTCCCGGGTATCGCTGCGCTCACCCGCGCTACTCTTTCTGCTTCGGGCTTTTACAGAGTGGCGACGTGCGGATCTCGTCCCTTGGCTCCCGGTTATCGCTGCGCTCATCCGGGCTACAGGCCGGGGCGCGCTGTGCGTTGCCCCCACTTGGCTCGCTGCGTCCGGGGCACAGACAGCCCCCATCCACATTCCGCCCGTGACCGGCGGCCGCTTTTGCGCTAGGCACGGCACGAATTTCCCCCGGAGCATCCCATGAGCCGCCGCGTCAAGAAACCTCTCGCCAAGCGTGGCCCCGACGGCGCGCGCGGCAAGCCGGCGCGCGCCGGGCTGGGCGCTAAGACCGGGAAGCCGGGGGCCGGCAAAGCTCTCGCGGGCAAGCCTGGCGCCGGCAAGCCCGGTGGCGCCAAGCCGTCGCGCGATGCCAAGCCGTTGCGCGCCGGCGCGCCGTCGAAGACCTCGCGTGGCGAGGGAGCGGGGCGGCCGCCGCGGTCCGGCGACAAGCAGGTGCGGTTCGGTGCGGGACCGGCGCGATCGTCGCGGCCGGCGGGTGAGGGCAGGCCGCGCGCGGCACAGCCGGGGCCGGTCGAGGCCCGCGATCGGCCCGAGGCAAAGCCCGACGCGCCGCTGCCGACCAAGGTCGAGACCGTCACCGTCACGGCGGACGATAACGGCATGCGGGTGGATCGCTTCCTCGAAGCGCGGTTTCCCGGCCTGTCGTTCAGCCACATCCAGCGCATCGTCCGCAAAGGCGAACTGCGGGTGAACGGCAAGCGTGCCGATTCGAAGGACCGGTTGGAAGAGGGCCAGAGCGTGCGGATTCCACCGCTCAAGCTCGATACGCCGAAGCTGCCCGGGCATCTGTCCGAAGCCGAGCAGAAAACCCTTCAGACGCTGAAGGCGATGACGCTATTCGAGGACGCCGACGTGCTGGTGCTGAACAAGCCGGCAGGGCTCGCGGTGCAGGGCGGCTCCGGCACCACGCGGCACATCGACCAGATGCTGGAAGTGCTGCGCGACAGTAAGGGCCAGAAGCCGCGCCTGGTGCACCGGATCGACAAGGAGACCGCCGGCTGTCTCTTGGTCGCCAAGACCCGCTTCGCTGCGACCGCGCTGACCGGGTCGTTCCGCCACCGTTCGGCGCGCAAGATTTATTGGGCGCTGGTCGCCGGCGTGCCGAAGCCGAAGCAAGGGCGGATCTCGACCTATCTGGCCAAGGACGAGAGCGAAGAGGATTCGATCATGCGCGTCGCCAAGCACGGCGACGACGGCGCCAGCCACGCGGTGACGTACTACGCGGTGGTCGAGACCTCGGGGCAGAAGCTGGCCTGGGTGTCGCTGAAGCCGGTGACCGGGCGCACCCATCAGCTGCGCGCCCACATGGCCCATATCGGCCACGCCATCGTCGGCGATCCGAAGTACTTCAACATCGAGAACTGGCAGCTCCCCGGCGGCCTGCAAAACCGGCTGCATCTGCTCGCACGCCGCATCGTGATCCCGCATCCGCGCGGCGGCGTGATCGACGTCTCGGCGCCGCTGCCGCCGCACATGCTGCAGAGCTGGAACCTGCTCGGCCTCGAGCACGACCGGTTCGATCCGATCGAACATGCGCCGGAAGAATGACGCCCCGGCGCCGCTTGCGGCGGGGCGCCGCGATGCCGACATGGCTAAGATGACAACGCTTCCTCTCCACTCACTCTCCCGTCATGCCCGGGCTTGTCCCGGGCATCCACGTCTTGCAGCGCGTCCGCCGAAGAAGGCGTGGATGGCCGGGACAAGCCCGGCCATGACGAACCGTAGTCTGAAGCGTCTGGTACTCGGGTTGATGGCCAGTGCGCTGATCGCAGCGCTGGCCGGTCCCGCCGCAGCGCAGATCATCATTCCGGGCACCGCGCCGTCGAGCATCACGCCGCCGCCGCCACCTCCGTCTGCGCCGCCGCCGGTGATCACCGTGCCGGTGGTGCCGAAGCTCGCCGATCCGCCGCCGCTGACGCATGAGCGGATCCAGCCGGCGCCGGATCTGCCGAAGGCGCAGCTGCGGCGTGGCCGCTCGTTCGGCGACCGGATTCAGGACTGCCTGAACGACTCCACCGCGGCCCAGCTCAATTCGACCGACCGCGCCGCGTATTCGCGCGCCTGTGCTCAACAGTAGTAGTTCGAGAAACCAAGATGCGTGATCTGTTCGACGAGGTGGCCGGCAAGTCGCCGCTCGATCCCAACGAAGCGGTGCGGCGCACCAGCCGGGCGCAACTGCCGAAGAGGTTCTACACCGAGGCCGGCGTTGCCGAGGACAACGGCGGCTTCGCGGTGCGGCTCGACGGCCGCGCGGTGAAGACGCCGTCGCGCAACGCGCTGGCCGCGCCGGATCGGGCTCTGGCCGAAGCGATCGCCGCCGAATGGCAGGCGCAGGGCGAGAGCATCGATCCGTCGACGATGCCGCTGACCCGTCTCGCCAACAGCGTGATCGACGGCGTTAGCGGCCGGATCGATGCGGTGACCGACGACATCGCCAAGTACTTCGGCTCCGACCTGTTATTCTATCGCGCCGAGCACCCGGAAGAACTGATCGCGCGCGAAGGCGCGCATTGGGACCCGGTGCTGTTTTGGGCCAAGGACGCGCTCGGGGCGCATTTCATCCTGGCGCAGGGCATCGTCCATGTCGGCCAGCCGGAGACCGCGGTCGCCGCAGCGCGCGCGGCGCTGCCGGCCGATCCCTGGCTGCTTGGCGCGCTGCATGTCGTCACCACCATCACCGGCTCGGCGCTGCTGGCGCTGGCGCTGGCGCTCGGCCGGCTCGAGGCCGATCAGGTGTGGGCCGCCGCGCATGTCGACGAGGACTGGAACATCGAGCAGTGGGGCCTCGATGAGGAGGCCGCCGCGCGCCGCGCCGCCAAGCAGGCGGAGTTCGCCGCCGCCGCCCAGGTGATCGCGGCGCTGGGTTCCCGGAGAAGTTAACGACGGGTTTACGTCCCTCGCTTAGTCTGGGCGGATCGCACTCAGCGCAGCCGCCCGCAAAGGACAGCGATGGCGATTTCGGTCAATCCGAACCTTTCCCTCGTTGCGCTGCAAGGCGTGACCGCAGACGTGCTGCTGCAGCCCGGGTCGGTGCTGCAGGCCAAGGTGCTGTCGGTCGGCGATAACAACCAGGTTCGAATCGCGATCGGCGGCCAGACCGTCGAAGCCACCACGCAGGTGCCGCTGCAGGCCGGGCAGACGCTGCAGGTTTCGGTGTCGCAGACCGATGCCGGGGTGCGGCTCGCGATCGTCAATCAGCCGGTGACCACCACAACCGCGCAGGCGGCGCTGGCGGCGTCCGGCGCGGCGGTCGACAGCGTGACGCTCGGGCCGCAGGCGATCGTGCTGACCTCGGCGCAGGCGGCGCCGAGCATCGTGCCGACCACGACCCCGGCGCTGACGCCGCAGCAGGCGGCCGCGGTGGCGACCGCCGCAGAAATCGCCGTGACGCAGCAGACCGGGCTGTCGACGCTGTTTGCCAATCTCGGCGCGGTGGCAAGTTCGAGCGGGCTGCCGGCGGCGGTGCGCGATGCCGCGGCGCAGGTGCTGGCGCAGCAGCTGCCGACCGCAGGCGGCCTGACCGGCGCCGACATCCAGAAAGCGTTTCAGTCTTCCGGGATCTTCCTCGAAGCCGCCCTGGCGAGCGGGACCGCCAGCGCCGGCGCCGGCACCGACCTGAAGGCGGCGCTGCTGGTGCTGCGCCAAGTGCTGACCACCGCGCTCGGGGCCGCGACCGCGCAGGCCGGCGGCACCACGGCGACGCCGGTGCTGCAGAACGGGCAGGGCACCTCGCTGCTGGCGCTCACCGCCAAGCTCGAGGCCGAGGCCAATCTGCTCGGCGCCACCACTTCGACCGCCGCCGCGACGACCGCGAATGGCACCACCACCGCGCTGCCGCTGACCGCGTCGCCGACGCTGGCGGCGTCGGCCACCGCTGCGGGCGCGGCCGCAACCGCCAGCGCATCCACCTCCGAGCAGTCGCTGGTGCAGAACGTCATCGCCCAGCTCACCGGCACCGCGACCTCGGCGACCGCGTCCACGTCGCAGGCCCAGACCGCGGCGACCAGCACCGCCGCGACGCTGAGCGCGTTGCAGCAGGCGCTGCAGGCCGATCCGCAGACTGCGGCGGTGCTGGCCAAGGCCGGGCTCAGCAATCCGGTGCTGCTGTCGCTGCTGCCGGCGCTGACCGGTAACCGGGTCATCAAGGACGACAGCGGCATCGCCCGCACCAATACGCCGCCGCCGCCGTTTCCTGGTGCGCTGCCGGCCGCGCAGCCGGTGATGCCGGCCAATCTGACGCCGCATGCCCCGGTCGATGCGAACTTGCGCCGGATTCTGACCGAGACCGAAGGCGCGCTGGCGCGGCAGACGCTGCTGCAGGTCGCCTCGCTGCCGGACCGCACCGATGCCGCGCCGGCCCGGCTCGATGCCGCCCAGCCGCGCTGGGCGTTCGAGATCCCGCTCGCCACCCCGCACGGCACTGCGGTGGCGCAGTTCGAGATTTCGCGCGACCGCGACGAAGCCGCTCAGGCCGGCGGCGCGTCCGGGACGGTGTGGCAGGCGCGGTTTTCGCTCGACGTCGAGCCGGCCGGGCCGGTGCACGCCCTGATCTCGCTGCGCGGCGAAAAGACCTCGGTGCGGCTGTGGGCGGAACGCCCCGCCACAACCGCGCTGCTCCGCGCCGGCGCCGCCGACCTCGGCCGAGCGCTGGCTCGCGCCGATCTGGTTTCCGGCGACATCGTGGTGCGCGACGGCGCGCCGCCCGCGCCACGCCCGGCGGTGGCCGGCCATTTCCTGGACCGCGCGCTGTGACCGCAACCGACACCAAGAACCCGCTCGCGATCGCGCTGCACTATGACTACGCCGGCGCCCCGCGCGTGGTCGCCAAGGGCAAGGGTGTGCTCGGCGCCAAGATCATCGAAGTCGCCAAACAGCATGACATCCCCATCGAGGAGAACGAAGTGCTCGCCGGCGCGCTGTCTCACGTCGAGCTCGGCGACGAAATCCCCGAGGAGCTCTACAAGGCTGTCGCTGAGGTGCTTGCCTTCGTGCTGCGGCTGTCGGGGCGCGGCCCGGTGCGCTGAGCCTCAGCGCGGCTGCGCCGGCGCCTTGCCGATCGGGCCGAGATGGGTGAAGCGGAAGCCGGTCTTGTATTTCAGGCCGTAGCCGAGGGCCCGGTCGAAGCCGATATGGGCCAGCCAGATCATCGCCACCGTGCCGGCATAGGGCACCACCAGCACGATCCCGGCGATCGCCAGCAGCAGCGGCCCGATGGTCGAATGCAGCACGTTGTAGACCACCGCGCCGACTTTGGGCCCGGCCAGATAGCCGAGAAAGCCGAGGTCGGGCGCGAAGAACAGCAGCGCATACAGCTCCCAGGGCGCGTCCGAGATCACATAGAACAGCGTGCAGCCGGCAAACACCGCCAGCCCCTCGGCCCGCAGCACGGTCAGGATGCCGCCGCTGGCCACGGACGGATCGGCGGAGGGCAGGGCGGCGATCATCGGTAGGCTCCAGCTGGCGGCCCCGCGATATACAGGGCTCGCGGCCGAAGCCGCCATCGCGGTTTCGCATCCGGCCGATGCAGATTTGGGGGCGGTGTCGGGGTGCCGTCGTCCGGTCCCGCCCGAACCGGCTCAGGACACGCCAAAAGGGCTAGGCCGGTTCGGTCCAAGGCGGTTTCCTCCTGCGAGGCGCCCTGCTAGAAGGCCTTGATTGTTGCGGTGAAAAGGGCAAAACCTCCGCACGCCCAACCAAGAAAAGAAAACCGGCTTATTGATCATGAAGCACATCCTGGAAGCATTGGACGAACGGCGCACGGCAGCCAAGCTCGGCGGCGGCGAAAAGCGCATCAATGCGCAGCACGCCCGCGGCCGGCTCACCGCACGCGAACGGATCGACCTGCTGCTCGACAAGCATTCGTTCGAGGAGATGGACATGTTCGTCCAGCACCGCTCGACCGAATTCGGGATGGCGAAGACCAAGATCCCCGGCGACGGCGTCGTCACCGGCTGGGGCACGGTCAACGGCCGCAAGGTGTTCGTGTTCGCCAAGGACTTCACCGTGTTCGGCGGCTCGCTGTCCGAGACCCACGCGGCGAAGATCACCAAGATCCAGGACATGGCGCTGAAGGCGCGGGCTCCGATCATCGGCCTGTACGACGCCGGCGGCGCCCGCATCCAGGAGGGCGTCGCGGCGCTCGCCGGTTACTCCTACGTGTTCCGCCGCGTGGTGCAGGCCTCCGGCGTGATCCCGCAGATCAGCGTCATCATGGGCCCTTGCGCCGGCGGCGACGTCTATGCGCCGGCGATGACCGACTTCATCTTCATGGTGAAGAACACCAGCTACATGTTCGTCACCGGCCCCGACGTCGTGAAGACGGTGACCAACGAAGTCGTCACCCCGGAAGAACTCGGCGGCGCATCGGTGCACGCCACCAAGTCGTCGATCGCCGACGGCGCATTCGAGAACGACGTCGAGACCCTGCTGCAGATGCGCCGGCTGCTCGACTTCCTGCCGGCGAACTCCTCCGAAGGCGTGCCGGAATGGCCGAGCTTCGACGATATCGAGCGTGAGGACTTCTCGCTCGATACGCTGATCCCCGACAATCCGAACAAGCCCTACGACATGAAGGAGCTGATCCTCAAAGTCGTGGACGAGGGCGACTTCTTCGAGCTGCAGGACACCTTCGCCAAGAACATCATCACCGGCTTCGGCCGCATCGCCGGCCGCACCGTGGGCTTCGTCGCCAACCAGCCGATGGTGCTGGCCGGCGTGCTCGACAGCGATGCCTCGCGCAAAGCGGCGCGGTTCGTGCGGTTCTGCGACAGCTTCAACATTCCGATCGTCACCTTCGTCGACGTGCCGGGCTTCCTGCCTGGCACCGCGCAGGAATACGGCGGCCTGATCAAGCACGGCGCCAAGCTGCTGTTCGCGTTCTCGCAGTGCACCGTGCCGCTGGTCACCGTGATCACCCGCAAGGCCTATGGCGGCGCGTTCGACGTCATGGCGTCGAAGGAAATCGGCGCCGACATCAACTACGCCTGGCCGTCGGCGCAGATCGCGGTGATGGGTGCCAAGGGCGCGGTCGAGATCATCTTCCGTCAGGACATGGACGATCCGGAGAAGATCGCGGCGCGGACCAAGGAATACGAGGACCGCTTCCTGTCGCCGTTCATCGCCGCCGAGCGCGGCTATATCGACGACGTGATCCTGCCGCACGCCACCCGCCGCCGCATCGCCCGCGCGCTGGCGATGCTGCGCGACAAGAAGATGGAAATCCCGCAGAAGAAGCACGACAACATGCCGCTGTAACGGCATCGGCTCGTTCGAGTTTGGAAAAGGGCGGTGATCGCGACACGATCACCGCCCTTCGTGTTTTAAGGGGCCGCGAAGCGCCTCGCCTGGCTGATTGGTCGGTCCAACCAGGATGCGGACTTATAAGGACGCAGCCATCGGCTCAGATGTCTGGTATCCGTGCGCATCGTCGGGCCTAGATGAGATGATGTCCGGATGAGAATTCTGATTTTTGGCTTGGGCTATTCGGCCAGCTACATCGCGCAGCATTTGCAGGACGTCGGGATCGAGGTCACTGCAACCGTCAGAACAACCGCCAAGGCCGAAGAGTTGGGCCGGCGCGGGATCACTGCGCGGGTGTTTTCATCCTCTTACGTCGATTCACTGATCGCTGATGATATCAAGTCGAGCGACGCCATTCTGTCGTCGATCCCTCCGAATGAATCCGGCGATCCGGTTCTCGCGTCCTTCACTGGCGCTATCACCGGTGATTCTCGACCGCGGTGGATCGGTTATCTTTCGACGATCGGCGTGTACGGTGACCACCTCGGCAATTGGGTCGACGAAACAACGCCTGCGACGTCGGAAAAACCTCGCTCGCAGCTCCGGATCGCCGCCGAGCAGCGCTGGCTGGCGTTGGGCGCGCACATTTTTCGTCTCTCAGGGATCTACGGCCCGGGCCGAAACCAACTGGAGAAGCTCGCAGCCGGAATGGCGACGCGTATCATCAAGCCCGGCCAGGTCTTCAATCGCATTCACGTTGCCGATATTGCCGCGGTGGTCGCCGCGTCACTTTCGCGGCCGCGACCCGGCGCCATTTACAATGTCACCGACAACGAGCCGGCACCGCCGCAGCAGGTCGTCGAATTCGCTGCGAAACTATGCGAGCGAACACCGCCTCCTGAAATTGCTTTCGAGCACGCCGAGCTGTCCCCGATGGCGCGCAGCTTCTATCTGGAGAATTGCCGGGTCCGCAACGACCTGATCCGTACCGAATTGGGAGTTACCTTGGCCTATCCATCTTACCGGGAAGGACTCTCGGCGCTGCGAGCGCTCGGCGAGGGGCCAGCTTAGCGGGCTAAGTGCTTTGATAGCGGCGCCCGTCTAAGCTGGTTGAGCCACGTCCCGGAGCCGAATTCGGGACTGCGCTGCCTTAAGGGCGACAAGCAAGCGTAGCCTGGATGAGCGAAGCGACATCCAGGTTTGGCGCACCCGCATGTCGCTGCGCTCATGCGGGCTACTGATTCAAACTACGCTTTTCCAGATTTGCACGACAGGCCAGACCTCATCATGAGGAAAGCGCGAATTGCCGTCTTGAACTATGTGCCGCGGGTCCATGCGTGGCCGCATCCCTTGAGACCTCGGCTCCTTGTATTCGTGCGATCTGCTCAGGATGAGGACCAAGTAGCCAGCGAAGGTCCAGATCCGCGCCCACCATCGAGACGCGCTTAAGGGACCCCAGGGGCTAATTGTTAGGCTGCCTCAAATGCGAGCTATGCGCAGGCGTGTTGCGCAGAGTCTGGGCATCGGGGCCGGCGGCGGCTGAGCCGGAGGGGCGTTATCTGAGGAATTTCTCAGGGAAATGCGCATAGCCGGAGCCGTCAGGCGCTGGCACGGCGATTGCTTAGTAAGTTCCGGTCAACGACGACCGCCGTCCGAGAATTGCCAAGCCGGTGTCCGGCAGACAGCAATGGGACAGCTCTCCCGCCGATCGGAGAGCCGCGGTGTCGTCGAGGCTCCGCCCCCTTGTTGCTCCCTCCGCTTGTGCGTTCCGACGCGGCCTTTTCAGCAGCAAACGGAGCACGGAGCAGATGTCCTACCTCGCGCCTTCTGAATTCGTCACCAAGATGGTCGACGCTGGCGAGTCCAAGATCTTCATGTCCACCCGCGACACGGTGATCCGTGCCTATATGGCCGGCGCCATTCTGGCGCTCGCCGCATGGTTCGCGGTCACGATCAACGTCAATACCGGCCAGCCGCTGATCGGCGCACTGCTATTCCCGGTCGGCTTCACCATGCTGTATCTGCTCGGCTTCGATCTGCTCACCGGCGTATTCGTGCTGTCGCCGCTGGCGTGGCTCGATAAGCGTCCCGGCGTGACGATCGGCGGCGTGCTGCGCAACTGGGGGCTGGTGTTCATCGGCAACTTCGCCGGTGCGCTGACGGTGGCGTTCCTGATGGCGTTCGTGACGACGTTCGGCTTTACCCAGGATCCTGACAAAGTCGGCACGGTGATCGGCAATATCGGGGAGGGGCGGACGCTCGGCTATGCGGCGCACGGCGCGGCCGGCATGGCGACGCTGTTCTTCCGCGGCATGCTGTGCAACTGGATGGTCTCCACCGGCGTAGTGATGGCGATGATCTCGACCACGGTGCCGGGCAAGGTGCTGGCGATGTGGATGCCGATCCTGGTGTTCTTCTACATGGTGTTCGAGCACTCGGTGGTGAACATGTTCCTGTTTCCGTCGGGCCTGATGCTGCACGCCAAATTCTCGATCCTCGACTATCTGGTCTGGAACGAGATCCCGACCGTGCTCGGCAATCTGGTCGGCGGGCTCGCCTTCACCGGGCTGACCCTCTACACCACCCACGTCCGCACCGCGGCGAAGCGCCGGATCGAAGCCGTTCCGGCGCCGCGCGTCGCGGCGTAAGCTGATCGCGTCCGGGAGCTTCGCCCGGTCCGGGTGAAGCTCCCATTTTCTTGGGTCGCAGCAGGGCGCATGGCGCAGCAGCTCACAGTCTCGATCGGGCAGGCGTCGTCGCCGGGGCGCAAGCCCGTCAATCAGGACTTCTATGGCGCGCTGATCCCGGCCGAGCCGCTGCTGACCACCAAGGGCATCGCGCTCGCGCTCGCCGACGGCATCTCGTCGAGCGACGTCAGCCAGGTCGCGAGCGAGTCCGCGGTCAAGAGCTTTCTCACCGATTACTACTGCACGTCGGAAGCCTGGTCGGTGAAGTCGTCGGCGCAGCGGGTGATCGCGGCGACCAATTCATGGCTGCATGCGGAAACCCGGCGCAGCGATTATCGCTACGATCGCGACAAGGGCTATGTCTGTACCTTGAGCGCGCTGGTGCTCAAAGGCGCGGCAGCGCATCTGTTTCACATCGGCGACAGCCGGATCTACCGGCTGGCGGGCGCGTCGCTGGAGCAGCTCACCGAGGATCACCGCGTTCGGCTGTCTGCCGAGCAGAGCTATCTGGGCCGTGCGCTCGGCGTCAATCCGCAGGTCGAGATTGACTATCTGGCGGTGCCGGTCGTCCCCGGCGACCTGTTCGTGCTGGCGACCGATGGCGTGTACGAGCATGTCGCGCAGCGCTTCGTCGTGCAGATACTGCGCGATCATGCCGACGATCTCGACGCCGCGGCGCGGGCGATCATCGGCGAGGCGTTCGCCAACGGCAGCGACGACAATCTCACCGTGCAACTGGTTCGGATCGAGACCGTGCCGGATGCGGACACGATCGACCTATTTGGCCAAGCGGCCGACTTGCCGCTGCCGCCGCTGCTCGAGCCGCGCGCCGAGTTCGACGGCTATCGGATCGTTCGCGAGCTGCACGGCTCGAGCCGCAGCCACATCTATCTCGCCAGCGATCTCGCCACCGAAGAGCTGGTGGTGCTGAAGATTCCCTCGGCCGATCTGCGCGACGATCCGGACTATCGCAAGCGTTTCATGCTGGAGGAATGGGCGGCGCGGCGGATCGACAGTCCGCACGTGCTGAAGCCGTGCGCGGTGCAGGGGCCGCGCCGCTATCTTTACGTCGCCTTCGAGTACATCGAAGGCCAGACGCTGGCGCAATGGATGATCGACCATCCGCGCGCGGAGCTCGAAACCGTTCGCGGCGTGATCGAGCAGATCGCCAGGGGGCTCTACGCTTTCCACCGCAAAGAAATGGTGCATCAGGATTTGCGCCCGGCCAACGTGCTGATCGACCGCAGCGGCACGGTGAGGATCATCGACTTCGGCTCGGTGCGTGTCGCCGGCGTCGCCGAGCTGGGACCGACGGGCGGCGACGAGCTGCTCGGCACGGTGCAATACATGGCGCCGGAATATTTCGCCGGGCAGGGCGGCTCGGCGCTGTCGGATCAGTTCTCGCTCGGGGTGATCGCCTATCAGATGCTGACCGGCCGGCTGCCCTATGGCGCCGAGCTGGCGCGCGTCAACCAGGCGCTGAAATCCCGCAAGCTGCGCTACAGCCCGGCCGCCGACCACAACGCGCAGGTGCCGGTCTGGGTCGACCGCGCGCTGCAACGCGCCGTCAGCCTGGAGCCTGCCAAGCGCTATCCGGCGCTGTCGGAATTCGTCCACGATCTGCGGCATCCGCGGGCCGACTATCTCGATGCCCGGCCGCAGCCGCTCGCTGCGCGCAATCCGCTATTGTTCTGGCAACTGTTATCGGCGCTGCTCGGATTGATCGTCGTGGTGCTGCTGGCGCGGCTGCACGGCGGCATCTGAGCGATCGCGCCGCGTCTGGAGCGATATTGAACAGGCTGCGGTTCTCGGGCAAGCTTCGCCGCCTTCAATCATCCGGGCTCATCGTTCATGCTCCGCATTGCCGTTCTGTGCCTGATCGCGACGGTTGCCGCCGCCGGCGCCGCGCGCGCCGCCGATACCGAGAAGCTGCTGCTGCAATCGCCCAAGGGCTTCAAAGTGGCGGCCGAAGCCAGCAACGCCAAGGAAAGCACCACGGTGCTGGTGCCGGGCACCGAGAACATCGCCAGCGCCAGCACGCGGATCACGGCGCAGACGCTGTTCAAGCAGACCGACCAATCGCCCGAGGCGTTTCGCGAGGCGAGCCAGAAGAGAGCTGCGGCGGAGTGCCCCGGCGCGCGCTTCGAGCAGCTGCGGCACGGCAATGAAAACCTGTATCCGATGGTGATGTGGAGCGAGAGCTGCCCGCAGGCCAAGGAGGCCGGCAAGCCGGCGCTGACCTGGTGGAAGGCGGTGCAGGGGCGCGAGAACTTCTATGCGCTGCAGATGACCGCGGCCGCCGAGCCGGATGCCAAGCAGCGCAAGTTGTGGACTCGGTTCTTCGAAGTGACGCGGGTCTGCGACAGCCGCGTTCCCGGCCAGCGCTGTACGACCAAATAATCGGGCGGGCGGCCGGCCGATCGGTGCCGGCTTTGATGCCGGACATGGCGGGGTCATCATCGGCGGCCTATAAGGTCGTCACCGGGGCAAGGACGCGTGCATCGACATGACTGTACCGTGGCATCTCGTTGCGCTGGCTTTCGCCGTCTGCCTCGTCGTTGCGGCACCCGGGTTCCGGCGCGTCTATTACTTCGTCAGCCTGTGCTATGCCGGCGCGATCGCGGCGCAGAGCGTGGTGTTCGCGCTGCTATTCGCCACCACCATCTCCGGCTGGGTGATGCTGCAGCTGTTGCTGCTGCTGGTGTACGGCGTCCGGCTCGGCGCGTTCCTGGCGGTGCGCGAGCGCAATCCCGCTTATGCGGCCGAACTCTCCCGCGCCGAGCGCCGCACCGCCGAGCTGAAGCTGTGGCATCAGATCGCGATCTGGCTCGGCGTCAGCCTGCTGTTCACGCTGCTGTTCCTGCCCGCGTTGCTGACGCTGTCGCTGCAGGCGCAGGGCGTGTGGCCGGTGTCGACGCCGCTCGGCGTGATGATCATGGCGGTGGGGCTGTGGGTCGAGAGCCTCGCCGACTGGCAGAAGTATCGCTACAAGGCCGAGCATCCGGCGCATTATTGCGACACCGGGCTGTACCGCGTGGTGCGTTGCCCGAACTATCTCGGCGAGATGGTGTTCTGGTTCGGCGTCTGGTTCTCCGGCCTGTCGGCCTATGGCTCCGGCGCGGCCTGGGCGCTGTCGCTACTCGGGATGCTGTACATTCTGGCGCTGATGACGGCCGCATCCGCTGGGCTCGAGCGCAAGCAGGACGAACGCTACGGCGATCGGCCGGACTATCAGGAGTACGTTCAGACCGTGCCGATCCTGTTTCCGTGGGTGCCGCTCTACACCTTGCGCAAGCTGCTGATCCGGTTTCGCTGAACTTGGCCGGACGCACAAAAAAGCCCCGCGCGAGCGGGGCTTTTCGTGAGCGATGCGAGGCCGATCAGAACCGGCGGAAGCAGCGGCCGTGACGCCAGGCGTAGCCGGGAGGGCAGGCGCGGGGCGCGACGACGCGCGGCGGCACCACGACCGGACGGCCATAGCCGGGACGCGCATACATCGGACGGCAGCGGCCCATCGGACCACGCGCCCAGCCCGGACCGCAACCCTGCGCGACCTGGATCACGTCGCCGGACGCGGGCGAGCCCAGCGGCGCCAGCGGCATCGCATTGGCTGCGCCGGCTCCCACCAGCGTCGCGGCGAACAAGGCTGCGGCAAAGATCTTCTTCATTTGTCAGTTCTTCCCTTCACTGGCCGATCAGCGGCTCTGTGACCCTCGCGGCCGCTTCGATCCGAAGGCGGCCCGCGTGTTATTCGTCCCCAGATTTCGTTTAGCCGATTCGGTCTGAACACGGCATGAATGCAGCCGCACCCGTCTGCACGCTGGCGGACACAGCGATGCGGCGAACGGTTGTCGTCGTTCGCCGCATCTGCTCACGGTGAAGTCGCGAGCGAGCTGTTAGTTGGCGTTGCCGCTGCTCGGAGCGGCGCGGGGAGCGGGGGCTGCGCCGGTGGTGACGCCGTTCTGCGCGTTCGGATCGGCGCCGCGAGGCGTCACGTCGCGGACGCCGGGCGGCACCGGCGGCGCGTTGTGCGCATCGGTCTGGCCCGGGGGCGGTGGTGAGGCCTGGGTCGCGACCGAGGGATTGTTCGGATCGGTCGATGGTCCGCTCATGCCATAGAACACGGCGGCGAACACCAGCACGATCGCGACGGCGAACAGCGCGAGCCGGCCGGACGTCACCGGGCCTTCGCGCATCTCCGGGTCGGCCTGCAACTGCGCATCGAGCTGCGACGGCGTGCGGGGATCGTCGGGCGCCGTCTCGCGCCGGTAGGGATCGTCAGGATTGCGTTGCGCCATGGAGTCCTCCTTTCGGCTTCCTCCACCAATCCATCGCCTAACCTTCCGTTCCCGCGCCGCCCTTGGTTCCCCGGCCGAATCACGATCACCACGGATGGAACGTGTTGCGGTGCACCGGACATGATCGTTCGCCGAGCCACGACGTGGCGGCACTTCATGCAAGCGGGATGCGGCTTTTGAGACATCAAAATGCGAACAGGCGGAATGCCTTGAACGCGCGGCTTTTTGTGGTGCGCGAGGCGGAAAAACCAGCTTAGACTGTTTCGAAACAGAGACCGCTTCAGCGGCCGAATGGCCCTTGCGGTCCAATGCCTTTCGCGAGGGCCGGATGGGAATCGACCAGGGACCGATCAGTCTCGATCAGAAATACACGCAGCACTCAGGACACGTCTTCCTCACCGGCATCCAGGCGCTGGTGCGGCTGCCGATGGCGCAGGTCCGGCGCGACCGCGCGGCCGGCCTCAACACCGCCGGCTTCGTCACCGGCTATCGTGGCTCGCCGCTCGGCGGCTACGATCAGCAGCTCGTCGCCGCGCGCCATCATCTCGAACAGTACAACGTCAAATTCCAGCCGGGCGTGAATGAAGACCTCGCCGCGACCGCGATCTGGGGCACGCAGCAGCTCAATTTGTCGCCGGGCGCGAAGTACGATGGCGTCACCGGCATCTGGTACGGCAAGGGCCCGGGCGTTGATCGCTGCGGCGACGTGTTCCGCCACGCCAACGCCGCTGGCTCGGCCAAGCACGGCGGCGTGCTGTGTCTCGCCGGCGACGATCATGGCGCCAAGTCTTCGACCGTGCCGCATCAGTCCGACCACGCCTTCATCGCCGCCTTGATGCCGTATCTGTATCCGTCGTCGATCCACGAGATGATCGAGATGGGTCTGCTCGGCATCGCGATGTCGCGCTACTCCGGTTGCTGGGTCGGCATGAAGGTGATCACCGAGACGGTAGAGACCACCGCGGAGATCAATCTCGCCGACGAGATGAAGCCGTTCGTGATTCCGACCGACTTCGAGATGCCGCCGGGCGGACTCAATCTGCGCTGGCCGGACGATCGTTATGACCAGGACCGCCGGCTGCAGGACTACAAGGGCTTCGCCGCGATCGCGTTCGCCCGCGCCAACAAGGTCAACCGCATCACCATGGATTCGCCGAACGCGCGGTTCGGCATCATGGCGTCGGGCAAGAGCTATGAGGACGTGCGCCAGGCGCTGCGCGAGCTCGGTGTCGACGAGCAGGTCGCCGCCCGGATCGGCCTGCGGCTGTACAAGATCGGGATGCCGTGGCCGCTGGAGCCGGAAGGCGTGCAGGAATTCGCGCGCGGGCTCGAAGAGATCTTCGTCGTCGAAGAGCGGCGCGAGATCGTCGAGAACCAGGTCAAGCAGCTGCTGTTCGGGATGCGCGAGCGGCCGCGCGTGATCGGCAAGATGGACGACCGCAACCATCGCTTCCTGCCGTTTGCCGAGGAGCTGAGCGTCGCCAAGGTGGCGACCTCGATGGTCGACCGGCTGCTGGCGATGGAGATCGATCCGACGATCGCCGAGATGCTGCGCGCCAAGGCCGACTGGTTCCATGGCCGCGACGCCTCGCAGGTGCAGGCGGTGGTGCCGATCGCGCGCACGCCGTATTTCTGCTCGGGCTGTCCGCACAACACCTCGACCAAGGTGCCGGAAGGCAGCCGCGCGCTCGCCGGCATCGGCTGTCACTTCATGTCGCTGTGGATGGATCGCTCGACCGAGACCTTCACTCATATGGGCGGTGAGGGCGTGCCGTGGGTCGGCATCGCGCCGTTCACCGACGAGAAGCACATCTTCGCCAATATCGGCGACGGCACCTACTTCCATTCCGGCAGCCTCGCGATCCGGCAGTCGATCGCATCGAAGGCGAACATCACCTACAAGATCCTCTACAACGATGCGGTGGCGATGACCGGCGGTCAGCGTCACGACGGCGATCTGTCGCCGCAGCAGATCACCTACCAGCTGCATTCCGAAGGCATCCGCGAGATCTATCTGGTCTCAGAAAATCCCGAGGCCTATCCGGCCGACAGCATCGCGCCGGGCGTGCATCTGCGCCACCGCGACGAGCTCGACGCGGTGATGAAGGAGTGCCGCGAGATCAAGGGCGCGTCCGCGATCGTGTTCGTGCAGACCTGCGCGGCCGAGAAGCGCCGCCGCCGCAAGCGCGGCCTGATGGAAGATCCGGCGCGCCGGGTGATGATCAACGCCGCGGTATGCGAAGGCTGCGGCGATTGCTCGGTGCAGTCGAACTGCATCTCGGTCGAGCCGCTCGAGACCGAACTCGGCCGCAAGCGCGCCATCAACCAGTCGACCTGCAACAAGGACTATTCCTGCCTCAAGGGGTTCTGCCCGTCCTTCATCACCATCGACGGCGGCAAGCTGCGCAAGCGCGCGGCGGTCGATCTTGGCGACCTGGGCGCGTTGCCTGAGCCGGCGACCCGGCCGGGGCTGGATAAGCCGTATAACCTCGCGGTCGGCGGCGTCGGCGGCACCGGCGTGCTGACGATCGGCGCGCTGCTCGGCATGGCGGCGCATATCGAAGGCAAGGCGTCGATGATCCTCGACATGTCGGGCCTGGCGCAGAAGGGCGGCGCGGTGCTCAGCCACGTCCGGCTGTCGGACAAGCCGGAGGACGTCACCTGTTCGCGGATCGTCACCGGCACCGCGGACGTGCTGATCGTCGCCGACGAGGTGATGGCGATCTCCAAGGAGACGCTGTCGCTGTGCGAAGCCGGCCGCACCCACGGCGTCGTCAACACCCATCTGATCCCGATCGCCGATTTCATCCGTAACCGCGACTTCGATTTCCAGACCCGCAAGGTCAACAGCGTGCTCGAAGCGGCGCTGCGCAAGGACTCGGCGTTCCTGGATTTCACCAAGGCGGCCGAGACGCTGCTCGGCGACTCGATCGCCACCAACATGATGATGATGGGTTTTGCCTATCAGCAGGGTCTGCTGCCGCTGTCGGCGACTGCGATCGAGCAGGCGATCGAACTCAACGGCGTGTCGATCAAGATGAACACCCAGGCATTCCGGCTCGGCCGGCTCGCCGCCGCCGATCCGGCACGGCTGGCCTCGCTGCTGCACGGCGCCGATCATGCCACGGCCGGCAAGACTCAGGGCGAGATGTCGCTGGACGAGATCATCGCGCATCGCAGCGCGCTGCTCACCTCGTATCAGGGCAAGCGGCTCGCCAAGCGCTACGCCGATCTGGTGGCCAAGGTGCGCAGCGCTGCGGAGGCCGGCGGCTACGGCGAGGCGCTGCCGCGTGCGGTGGCGCTGAACTACGCCAAGCTGCTCGCCTACAAGGACGAGTACGAAGTGGCGCGGCTGCTGACCGAGTCGGGCTTCGAACAGCAGATCCGCGACCAGTTCGAAGGCGACTACAAGATCAGCTTCAACCTCGCGCCGCCGATCCTGCCCGGCATCGATCTCACCGGCCGGCCGAAGAAGCGGCAGTTCGGCGAGGCGATGCGCCCGGTGTTCCGGACGATGGCGAAATTCAGCTTCCTGCGCGGCACGCCGCTCGATCCGTTCGGCTATCATCCCGAGCGCAAGCTGGAGCGAAAACTGATCGCCGACTACGAGGCGGATGTCGCCAGCGTGCTGCAGCATCTGTCGCCGGCGACGATCGACACCGCGGTCGAGCTGCTCGCGATGCCGGACCGGATTCGCGGCTACGGCCCGATCAAGCAGAAGTCGGTGGACGACACCGCGCCGCGGTTCGCCGAACTCCGCGCCAATCTGCGCGACCCGCAACCCGCGCCGCCGCGGCAGATGGCGGCGGAGTAGGTCGTTCGCAGTTTATCCGCGTCATTGCGAGGAGCGCAGCGACGAAGCAATCCAGCAGCCCAGTTCATGGAGCCCCTGGATTGCTTCGCTTCGCTCGCAATGACGGAGAGGTCTTTCCCTCTGGCTCATTGTGACGACGTGATCTCAAGACATTCCGCGACGTGGTAATTGTCCCCGCGCGCGAACACGCTTGCCAAGGTCGCTTGGAGCGGTCACAAAAACCGTCCGACCAAACGCCAGCGGAGAACTGCGTTGACAATAAGAGGCAAGGCTTACATTGCCGGCATCTACGAACATCCCACGCGCCACGCGCCCGATAAATCCATCGCCCAGCTCCACGCCGAAGTCGCCAAAGGTGCGCTCGACGACGCCGGCCTGACCAAGGCCGACATCGACGGCTACTTCTGCGCCGGCGACGCGCCCGGCGGCGTGATGGCGATGGTCGATTATCTCGGCCTCAAGGTTCGCCATTTCGATTCGACCGACACCGGCGGCTGCTCCTATCTGGTGCATCTCGGCCATGCCGCGGAAGCGATCGCCGCCGGCCGCTGCTCGGTCGCGCTGATCACGCTGGCCGGCAAGCCGCGGACCGGCGCGCTGCCGCCGCGCCCGGTCGGCGCCGAAGGTGACTTCGAACTGGCCTATGGCGCCACCACGCACAACGTCTATGCGATGTGCGCCGCGCGTCACATGCATCAGTACGGCACCACGTCCGAACAGCTCGCCTGGATCAAAGTCGCGGCCTCGCATCATGCGCAGTACAACGAGCACGCGATGCTCCGCGACGTCGTCACCGTCGAGGACGTGCTGAACTCGCCGCTGATCGCAGATCCGCTGCACCGGATGGATTGCTGCGTCGTCACCGACGGCGGCGGTGCGCTGATCGTCACCACCGAGGAGATCGCGCGCAGTCTGAAGAAGCCACTGGTGCGGATGATCGGCGCCGGCGAGGCGATCAAGGGGCCGCGCGGTGGCCACAACCTCGATCTGACCTATTCGGCCGGCGTGTGGTCCGCGCCGCCGGCGTTCGAGATGGCCGGCGTCACGCCGAAGGACATCAAGTACGCTTCGATCTACGACAGCTTCACCATCACGGTGCTGATGCAGCTCGAAGACCTCGGCTTCTGCGAAAAGGGGCAGGGCGGCAAGTTCGTCGCCGACGGCAACCTGATCTCGGGCGTTGGCAAGCTGCCGTTCAATACCGATGGCGGTGGTCTGTGCAGCAACCACCCGGTCAATCGCGGCGGCATGACCAAGCTGCTCGAAGCGGTGCGGCAGCTCCGCGGTGAGGCGCATCCCAAGGTGCAGGTGCCGAACTGCGACCTCGCGATCGCTCATGGCACCGGCGGCATGCTCGGCATCCGCCACGCCGCCTCGACCTGCATTCTGGAGCGCGTGTGATGAACAGCCCCGTGAAATATCCCGCGCCTCAGGGCAACGCCGAAACCAAGCCGTTCTGGGATGCGGCGACCGAAGGCAAGCTGCTGATCAAGCGGTGCACCGCTTGCGGCGAAGCGCATTACTTCCCGCGCGCGCTGTGCCCGTTCTGCTTCTCCGACCAGACGGTGTGGGAAGAGAGCAAGGGCGAGGGTGAGATCTACAGCTACAGCCTGATGCGCAAATCGCCGACCGGTCCTTACGCGATCGGCTACGTCACGCTGAAGGAAGGTCCGTCGGTGCTGACCAACTTCGTCGACTGCGATTTCGCATCGTTGAAGATCGGCACCAAGGTCAAAGTGGTGTTCAAGCCCAGCGACGGCGGCGCATCGCTGCCGTTCTTTACGGTGGCCTAGCCGCGTCATTGCGAGCGAAGCGAAGCAATCCAGCGCCGCGTATGGCGCATGTGGATTGCTTCGTCGCTTCGCTCCTCGCAATGACGGGGGAGGCCGGGTTTTTCGTCAAAGAGATAAAACAAAGGAGAAGCCGATGTCGGCCCGCTATGACGAACTGATGGCGCTGAAGAGTGTCGGCCAGAAATACGCCTACACCGACCGCGACGTGATGCTGTACGCCTATGGCATCGGCATGGGCGCCGATCCGATGGACGAGAAGGAACTCGCCTTCGTCAACGAGGCGACCTACACCGAACGTCCGTTGAAGGTTGTGCCGACATTTGCGTCGGTCGCGGCCTGGGGCGCAGGGCCGGGCGAGATGAATCTCAACCGGCTGCTGGTGGTCGACGGCGAGCGCGACATCACCTTCCACCGGCCGATGCCGGTGGCGGCCAACATCACCGCCGATTCCAGCGTCGTCGAAGTGTACGACAAGGGCAAGGACAAGGGCGTGGTGATCCGTCACCAGACCATCCTGCGCGACGAGACCGGCGAGGCCCTGGCGACGCTGCTGGCGTCGCGCTTCGCCCGCGGCGACGGCGGCTTCGGCGGCCCGGCGCTGGAGCAGCCCGAGCCGCACAAGATGCCGGACCGTGCGCCCGATCGCAGCGTCGACATCTCGACCCGGCCGGACCAGGCGCTGATCTACCGGCTGTGCGGCGACCGCAATCCGCTGCATTCCGATCCCGAGTTTGCGCAGAAGGCCGGTTTCCCGCGCCCGATCCTGCACGGCATGTGCACCTACGGCCTGACCTGCCGCGGCGTGCTGCAGACCTACGCCGATTACGACGCGTCGGCGTTCCGGCAGCATGCGGTGCGGTTCTCCTCGCCGGTGTATCCGGGCGAGACCGTCACCATGGACATGTGGAAGGATGGCAACGTGATCTCGTTCGAAGCGCGGGTGAAGGCGCGCAACGTCACGGTGATCAAGAGCGGCCGGACGGTGCTGGGCTGAGTGGAGAACGACGCTTATTTCGAGTGATGCGTCATGCCCGGACTTGATCCGGGCATCCATCGCTTCGAACAAGATGGATTGCCGGGTCGAGCCCGGCAATGACGACAACAGACGCGGTCAGCGCGCAGGCAACAACGGGAGGACGCGATGGGATTGCTCGACGGCAAGGTGGCGTTGATCACCGGGGCGGGCGGCGGGCTGGGTGAGGCCTACGCCAAGCTGTTTGCGCGCGAAGGCGCCGCGGTGGTGGTCAACGATCTCGGCGGACCGCGCGACGGCTCAGGCTCCGACGCCGGCATGGCGCAGCAGGTGGTCGATGCCATCAAGGCTGCGGGCGGCCGCGCCGTCGCCAACACCGCCGACATCTCGACGATGGCCGGCGGGCAATCGGTGTTCGACGACGCCATCAAGCATTTCGGCCGCGCCGACATCCTGGTCAACAACGCCGGCATCCTGCTCGACCAGACCTTCGCCAAGGTCTCGGAGGCGAACTGGGACAAGGTGATGAAGGTGCACCTCAAGGGCACGTTCTGCGTCACCCAGCCGGTGTTCAAATGGATGAAGGACAATGGCGGCGGCGTCATCGTCAACACCTCGTCGACCTCGGGCCTGCTCGGCAATTTCGGCCAGAGCAACTATGGCGCCGCGAAGGGCGGCATCTGGGGCCTCTCCAACGTGCTGGCGATCGAGGGCCGCAAATACAACATCCGGATCTGGACGCTGGCGCCGGGCGCGTTGACCCGGATGACAGAGGACCTGCCGCGCTATCGCGAGAACCCGGGCGCGGCGCTGACGCCGGAAGGGATCGCTCCGGCGGTGCTGTACATGGTCTCCGGCCTGTCCGGCGACCAGACCGGCAAGGTGCTCGGCGTCTCCGGCCCGCGCGGGGTGCGCGAGATGAAGCTGATGGAGATGGAAGGCTGGAAGCCGCCGCACGACGCCTGGTCGGCGGAGGACATTGTGACCCACGCCGGCGAGATTTTCTTTTCGGAAGAGGCTATCAAGGCGGCCGGGCGCCCGCGCTGAACGGGCGCCGTGCGGCGCCGCCCGGGGAACACCCGGCGGCGAGCGCCGGTGCTGGGCAGCTCGACTTGCCGGCATCGGTGAAACCCATCGAAAGGCCCACTTCATGAAGCTCACCCCGGAAGCCGCAGGCACCTTCGCCATCGCGCCGACCCCGTTCCACGACGATGGCAAGATCGACGACGTTTCGATCGACCGTCTGACCGATTTCTACGCGGAGGTCGGCTGTGAGGGCGTCACCGTGCTCGGCATTCTTGGTGAGGCGCCGAAGCTCGATGCGGCCGAGGCCGAGGCGGTGGCGACCCGCTTCATCAAGCGCGCCAAGTCGATGCAGACGATCGTCGGCGTCTCGGCGCCGGGCTTCGCCGCGATGCGCCGGCTGGCGCGGCTGTCGATGGATGCGGGCGCGGCCGGCGTCATGATCGCGCCGCCGCCGTCGCTGCGCACCGACGAGCAGATCACCACCTATTTCCGCCAGGCCACCGAGGCGATCGGCGATGACGTGCCCTGGGTGCTGCAGGATTATCCGCTGACGCTGTCGGTGGTGATGACCCCCAAGGTGATCCGGCAGATCGTGATGGACAGCGCGTCCTGCGTGATGCTGAAGCACGAGGACTGGCCGGGGCTCGAGAAGATCACCACGCTGCGCGGCTTCCAGAAGGACGGATCGCTGCGCCCGCTGTCGATCCTGTGCGGCAATGGCGGCCTGTTCCTGGATTTCGAGATGGAACGCGGCGCCGACGGCGCGATGACCGGCTACTGCTTCCCGGACATGCTGGTGGACGTCGTCAAGCTGTCGAAGGCCGGGCAGCGCGATCTCGCTCATAACCTGTTCGACGCGCATCTGCCGCTGATCCGCTACGAGCATCAGCAGGGCGTCGGCCTGTCGGTTCGCAAATACGTGCTGAAGAAGCGCGGGCTGTTGTCGTCGAGCGCGCAGCGCAAGCCGGGCGCGAGCCTGACCGACACGGCACGCGAAGAAGTCGATTATCTGCTGTCGCGGCTGGCGCGGGTCGACAAACGCGCCGATCTCGAACCGCGCAGCAAAGCTGCGGAGTAACACCATGACCACCGAAGCTGCCGCGCGTCCCGCATCGACCATCGTGCTGTTGCGTCAGGCCGCGGCCGGCTTCGACGTGTTCATGATGGTCCGGAATTATCAGGTCGAGTTTGCCTCCGGGGCACTGGTGTTCCCCGGCGGCAGCGTCGATGCCGGCGACCGCGACATCGTCGGGCGGCCGGAGCTGTATGCCGGCGTCGACGGATCGGTCGGCCCGGCGCTGGAATTCCGGATCGCAGCGATCCGCGAGACCTTTGAGGAAAGCGGCATCCTGCTGGCGCGGCCGCGCGGCAGCGACGCGCTGGTCGCCGCCAGCCGCGCCGCCGAGATCGAGGCGGCGCATCGCAAGGCGCTGTGTGACGGCAGCATCGCGTTTGCGCAGATCATCGCCGACAACGAGCTGGTGCTGGCGCTCGATCTGCTGGTGCCTTACGCGCACTGGATCACGCCGGAGAAGCTGCCGAAGCGGTTCGACACCTGGTTCTTCCTCGCCGAGGCGCCGCCCGAACAGCTCGGTATGCACGACGGCGGGGAGACCACCGATTCGATCTGGCTGTCGCCGCGCGAGGCGCTGGACGGTGGCGACAGCGGCCGCTTCACGCTGCCGTTTCCGACCACCCGCAATCTGATCCGGCTCGGCCAGCAGCAGAGCGTCGCCGCAGCGCTCGATCACGCACGTGCACAGAGCATCGTGACCGTGCTGCCGATCATGACCAAGGACGGCGACAAGCGTTTGCTGCGGATTCCGGCCGAAGCCGGTTACGACGGCGAGCTGTTCGAATTCTCCGGCGCGTAGTTCGCAGCCGCGGCATCGCAATGCAGCGCGTCGCGCATTGCATTGCGAGATAATAACTGCGTCTGCATCTCGTCCGCATTCTGGTTGACGCTCTCTCGACTGCGCGCAACACTTCCGCCCGGCCCGGCAAGAGGCCGTGTAGGGAGCGAATGCATGAGGAAGCCTGCTGACGCGGTGCGGACTGCGCACCGACCTGTCCAACATCCAGCGATACGATTAGCTGCGAAGCGTCTCGGCGCCGCGGCGCTGATGGCCGCGCTGCTGTCGCCGGCAATCGCCGTCGCGCAAGACGCCAAAGGCTCCGCCGCGCATATCCGCGCGGTGACAGGTGCAGTCGACAGCGCGGCGATCGTCGCCAACGCCAAGGCCACCAAGGACTGGCCGAGCTACGGTCTCGACTACGCCGAGACCCGCTTCAGCAAGCTCGACCAGATCAACGCCGACAACGTCAAACAACTCGGCCTGCAATGGAGCTACAGCCTCGGCTCCGAGCGCGGCGTCGAAGCGACGCCGGTGGTGGTCGACGGCATCATGTACGTCACGGCGTCGTGGAGCGTCGTGCATGCGATCGACACCCGCACCGGCAAGAAGCTTTGGACCTTCGACCCCAAGGTCGATCACTCCAAGGGCTATCGCGGCTGCTGCGACGTCGTGAACCGCGGTGTCGCGCTGTACAAGGGCAAGGTGTTCGTCGGTGCCTATGACGGCCGGCTGATCGCGCTCGATGCCGCGACCGGCAACAAGGCGTGGGAGATCGACACGCTGATCGACCACGAGCATTCCTACACCATCACCGGCGCGCCGCGGGTGTTCAACGGCAAGGTGGTGATCGGCAATGGCGGCGCCGAATACGGCGCGCGCGGTTACGTCACCGCCTATGATGCCGAGACCGGCAAGCAGGCGTGGCGCTGGTTCACGGTGCCGGGCGATCCGAGCAAGCCGTTCGAAGACGAATCGATGGAGAAGGCCGCCAAGACCTGGGACCCGGCCGGGAAATGGTGGGAGAATGGCGGCGGCGGTACGGCGTGGGACACCATCACGTTCGATCCCGATCTCAACCTGATCTATGTCGGCACCGGCAACGGCTCGCCGTGGAATCGCAACCTGCGCAGCCCGGCCGGCGGCGACAATCTGTATCTGGCGTCGATCGTCGCGCTGAATGCCGACACCGGCAAATACGTCTGGCACTATCAGGAGACGCCCGGCGACAACTGGGACTACACCTCGACCCAGCCGATGATCCTCGCGGACATTCCGATCGACGGCAAGCCGCGCAAGGTGATCCTGCACGCGCCGAAGAATGGCTTCTTCTTCGTGATCGACCGCACCAACGGTCAGTTCATCTCGGCGAAGAACTTCGTCGATGTGAATTGGGCGACCGGCTACGATTCCAATGGCCGTCCGATCGAAGTGCCGGAAGCGCGTTCGGCGGACAAATCGTTCGACGCGATCCCGGGGCCATATGGCGCGCACAACTGGCACCCGATGTCGTTCAATCCGCAAACCGGTCTGGTGTACCTGCCGGCGCAGGGCGTGCCGGTCAATCTCACCGGCGAGAAGGCGCTGACCCAGAACAAGATGGAGCCGTTCAAGTTCGGCTCGACCACGGGTTGGAATGTCGGCTTCACGCTGAACGCGGTGCCGCCGAAGAACCTGCCGTTCGGCCGGCTGGTGGCGTGGGATCCGGTGCAGCAGAAGGAAGCCTGGCGCGCCGAGTACGTCTCGCCGTGGAATGGCGGCACGCTGACCACAGCGGGCAACCTCGTATTCCAGGGCACGGCTGACGGCCGCTTCGTGGCCTACAACGCCAGGACCGGCGAGAAGCTGTGGGAGAGCCCGCTCGGCACCGGCGCAGTGGCGGCGCCTGCGACCTACATGGTCGACGGCGTGCAATACGTCTCGATCGCGGTCGGCTGGGGCGGCGTGTTCGGCATCAGCGCCCGTGCCACCGAGACCGAAGCGCCGGGCACGGTGTACACCTTCGCGGTCGGCGGCAAGGCCAAGATGCCGGAATTCGCCAAGTATCAGATGGGCAATCTGCTCACCGGCATCGAGTACGATCCGAAGGACGTCGCGGAGGGGACGGCGATCTATGTCGCCGCTTGCGCGACCTGCCATGGCGTGCCCGGCGTCGACCGCGGCGGCAACGTCAAGAACCTCGGCTATTCAACGACCGAGCGGATCTCTCACCTCAAGGACATCGTGTTCAAGGGGCCGTTCCGCGACAAGGGCATGCCGGACTTCACCGGCAAGCTGACCGAAGCCGACGTGGTGAAGATCCAGGCCTTCATCCAAGGCACCGCGGACGCGATCCGGCCGAAGAAATAGCCGTCGACACATTGCTGCCGCCCGGCTGATCCCGGGCGGCGATCGCTTCCACCACAACCTAAAAGACCCCGGCAGCCCAGCGCTGCCCGGGGCTGCTTCGGCGATTGTTGACGGCGCACCGACGCTGTACTGTCGGCGGCGCAAGTGCGGGAGGAGGACGCCCGCACAGGGAGCGCCGGTCTCGTCAGCATGCCAAACGCTGTTTCATCGTTCATCCAGAGCGTGAGGACACGCACGCTCTCGATCGGACAGATGACGTTCGGCAGCTTCCTGTTGCTGCTGACGATCATCGCGGCCACCTCGATTGGCAGCGTGGTGGCGATCCGGCATATCGACCGCACCTTCGGCGAGTTGCAGCGGCTGCAGAGCGTCGGCGATCTCGCCGAAGAGATCGAGCGGCGGATGAGCGATCTGCGCTTCGCCGCGCGCCAGGCGGTGACCGAACCCGGGGCGCAGCCGGCCAGCAAGGTGTTCACCGCCGCATCGGCACTCACCGAACTTCTGAAGAAGACCCGCCTGGAGTTGGCGCCGGATCAGCAGGAGATGCTCGACGGCGTCACCGAGCGGCTGACCAATTATCGTGACGGGCTGCAGCGCATCACCGAGCTGATGCAGCGCCGCGGCGAGCTGGTGGGGAAGATCCCGGCGCTGCGCGAGGCGTTCGAGGCGACGATCGCCGGCCTGTCCGATCGCAAGCTCGCCGGCGAACTGCATTCGGCCCAGATCAAGGTCGGGGCCGCGCTGCTGTCGCGCGACCTGATGGGTGCCAGCGACGCGGCCCGGCGGATGCGCGCGCTGCCGATCGGCGATGCGACGGCGGCCCGTTCGGTGCGCGACTACGCCGAACTGATCGCGGCGACCGCGGCGGTGGAGCAGGAGATCGCCGATCTCGACCGCGACGTGCTCGGCACCGAGGGCCGGCTGATCGGCAAGGTCACCGAACTGCTGCGCGATGCCGCCGCGCGTCGCGGACGGGTGCTGTCGCGCGATCTCGCCCGCACGCTGGCCGAAGATAAATGGCAGAGCATCGTGCTCGGCATCGCCGGCGTGCTGCTCGGCTGGATGGCGGCGGCCTTCGTGGTCCGCCGCACCGTCGGACCGCTGACCGCGATCACCCGGGCGATCCGTTCGCTGGCGGCGGGACAGCAATTCACCGCGATCCCGGCGACCGACGTGAAGAACGAAATCGGCGACATCGCCCGCGCCGCCGAAGTGTTCCGTCGCACCCTGGTCGAGGCCGACAACGCCCGCGAAGCCGCGGTGCGGGCGCTCGCCGAGCAGCGGCTCGCCGAAGAGAGCTATCGCAAGCTGTTCGAAGGCTCGATCGACGGCATCTATGTGACGACGCCCGACGGTGCGCTGCTCAACGCCAATCCGGCGTTGGCGCGGATGATGGGCTATGACAGCCCGGCCGAACTGATCCGCGCCACCGCCGACGTCACCACCACGATCTACATCGATCCGGCCAAGCGCGAGCAATATCGCGAGCTGATGCAGCGCGATGGCATGGTGCGCGAATTCGAGTATCAGGCACGCAAACGCAACGGCGACGAGCTGTGGCTGTCGGACAGCGCCGGTGCGGTTCGGGACGAGGCCGGCAACGTCATCCGCTATGAAGGCGCGGTGCGCGATATCACCGATCAGAAGCGCGCCGAGCAGGCGGTCGCCGAAAGCCGGCTGCTGCTGCAGCAGGTCATCGACACCGTTCCGGCGGTGATCAACGTCAAGGATACCGAGCTGCGCTACGTGCTGATGAACCGCTATATGGCGGGTGTGTTCGGCATCCACCCGCGCGACGCGATCGGCCACACCACCGCGGAGCTGATGTCACGGTTCGGCTCGCACAAGACCGACGCCAACGATAAGCGCGTGCTGGAGACCGGCGAGGGGCTCGGCTTTTACGAGGAGGAGTATCGCGACGCCACCGGCGCGGTGCGGCAATGGCTGGTCAACAAGATGCCGCTGAAGGACGCCGAAGGTCAGATCGAGCGGATCGTCACGGTGGCGCTGGATATCGGCGAGCGCAAGCGCGGCGAACTTGAAATGCGCCAGGCCAAGGATGCGGCCGAGGCGGCGCTGCGCAACCTGCGCGAGACCCAGCAGTCGCTGATCGAAGCCGAAAAGCTCGCCGCGCTCGGCCGGCTGGTCGCCGGCGTCGCGCACGAGGTCAACAATCCGGTCGGCATCAGCCTGACGGTGGCCTCGGCACTGGAGCGCAAGGCCGCGGTGTTCGCCACCGAGGTGGCGCGCGGCGAGCTGAAGCGGTCGCGCCTCAACGAGTTTCTGGAGACGACGCGCGATGCCTCGTCGCAGCTGGTCGCCAATCTCAACCGCGCCGCCGAGCTGATCCAGTCGTTCAAGCAGGTCGCGGCCGACCGCAACTATTCGGACCAGCGCCTGTTCGATCTCGGCGATCTCACCGAGCAGGTGGTGATGAGCCTGCGGCCGGGGCTGCGCAAACACAATCTGACGCTGAACGTCGAGTGCCAGCCCGGGCTGATGATGAATTCCTATCCGGGCCCTTATGGCCAGGTGCTGACCAACCTGTTCCTGAATTCGGTGGCGCACGCGTTTCCAAACGGTCGTGCCGGCACGGTCGAGATCCAGGTGCGGGCGGCGGGCAACGATCACGTCGTGGTGGCGTATTCCGACGACGGCTGCGGCATGAGCCTCGATGTCCGCCGCCGCGCGTTCGATCCGTTCTTCACCACGCGGCGCGACCAGGGCGGCACCGGCCTCGGCCTGCACATCGTCTACAACATCATCACCAACCGGCTCGGCGGCCGGCTCGAACTCGACTCCGAGCCGGGCAACGGCACCCGCATCCTGATGACGCTGCCGCGGACCGCGCCGCAGGAGCGCGCCGAGCTGTCGGCGGCGTCGGCCTCATAGGGAAGGGCGCGGACGACCGCCGCGGCGGCGTCAGTCGGCGGGCGCGAGCCAGCGCAGCGTGGCGCGAAACAGCTGGCTGGATTTGCCGACCAGCGCGGTGCCGGTCATCACCGCGGATTTTCCGTCCGACGTGCCGGTGACGCCGACGCCGACCGGCTCCTTCTGGCCGCCGAACAGCGGATTGGCGTCGGGGCTCGGGGTGTGCTGGGTGACGGTGACCTCACCCTTGAAGCTGTCGCCCGAGACCACGTAGCTGCCGACGTAATACAGATAAGCGTCGCCGCCGAGGATCTTGCCGTCGCGAAACAGCGCCACGCCGCTGCCCTTGCCGGAGCGGCCGTCGAGCAGATCAACGTGGAGCGAATACAGCCCGTTTTTCATCACGTTCCCCGCTGCGCCCACAACTGATCGGACGCACCGTCCCGTTATGCCAAAGCGGGTGAACGGGCGTCAACGTGACAGGATATCCGGGGCCCGCCGGCGCCGCCGGCGAGCCTCCTCGCGGATGGAGCCCTCGGCTCGGGGCGCCGAGGGCAGGGGCGATGATCAGGCCGCCCGGACGGTGTTGAGGAACTTGGAGACTTCGGTCTTCAGCCGGTTGCTGTCGGCGGACAGCGACTGGGCCGCGGTCAGCACCTGCGACGAGGCCGAGCCGGTCTCGCTGGCACCGCGCTGCACGTCGGTGATGTTCGATGACACCTGGTGCGTCCCTTGCGCCGCCTGCTGGACGTTGCGGGAAATCTCCAGGGTGGCTGCGCCTTGCTCTTCCACCGCCGAGGCGATGGTGGAGGAGATTTCAGACAGCTTCTCGATGGTCGCGCTGATGTCCCTGATCGCGTTCACCGACTCGTTGGTGGCGCCCTGGATGCTGGAGATCTGCTGACTGATATCGCCGGTGGCCTTTGCGGTCTGCTCGGCCAGGGCTTTGACTTCCGACGCCACCACGGCGAAGCCGCGTCCGGCCTCGCCGGCACGCGCCGCTTCGATCGTGGCGTTGAGCGCGAGCAGGTTGGTCTGGCCGGCGATGGTGTTGATCAGTTCGACGACGTCGCCGATCCGCGCGGCCGCCTTCGACAGTTCGCTGACGCGGTCGTTGGTGAGGTGCGCCTGGCTGACGGCGTCGTTGGCGATCCGCGCCGAGTCCTGCACCTGGCGGCTGATCTCGTTGACCGAGGACGACAGCTCCTCGGTGGCGGAGGCCACCGACTGCACATTGGTCGAGGCTTCTTCCGAGGCCGCGGCCACCATCGTGGTGAGCTCCTGGGCGCGCTCGGCGGTGCTCGTCAGCGTCGTTGCGGACGCTTCGAGTTCGGTCGAGGCCGACGACACGGTATCGACGATTTCGCCGACCGCGGATTCGAATCCGTCGGCGAGCTGGATCATCTCCTGCTTGCGCCGCTGCGCCGCGATCTGCTCTTGCCGGGCCTGGGATTCGGCTTCCTCGCGCGCCTTTTGTTCGGCATTCTTGCTGATCACCACCACGGTCTTGGCGATGTCGCCGACTTCGTCGCCGCGAGTCGCGCCGGGAATCTCGGTATTGAGCTGGCCGTCGGCAATGCGGCCGAGCGCGCCATTCAGCCGGGTCAGCGGGCGGGCGACGCCGACGAAGGTGAAGATCACCGAGCCGATCAGCGCCAGCATCACGATGATCGCGACCGCGAAGCTGACCCGGTTCGCCTGCACCAGCACCGCATCGGCCTCTTCCTTGGCGGTGCGATAATTCTTGCTGGATTCGTCCACCGCCGCCCGCATCAGTTCAGCCGACCGGTTGGCGATCCCGAGCGCTGCGGCGGCGATCTCGAGCTTGCCGGATTCTAATTTCAGAGCGCTCGCCGTCAGTTCGTTGAACGATTTGCCCGCGTCGGCGAGCTGATCGATCTCGTCGCTCAGTGATTTGTCGGTGACGACGCTGCGCAGCCGGCCCAGCGTATCGTTCAGCTCGTTGCCCCGCGTATCGATCGCCTTTTTTTGGCTGTCCTCGCCGGTGACGCTGAAGCGCCAGGTCGCTGCGCGGATCGCGTTGAAGTGCGAATCCGCTTCGTAGAGGATCCGTTCGGCTTCGAGGCGATTGGCGACGGTCGCGGGCGCGGTCCGGATCGCATCGAGCGCGGTACGCCATTCGCCGCCCAGCGCGTTGCGCTTGCCCGTAATGTCGAAGATCTGTCTGATCGTCTTGACCAGCTCCGTTCCCTGCTTCTCGTAGTCCTTGTTGAGCGCGGCGATCTGCAGCAGGCGATCCTTGTTCTCCTGCTTCACCGTGCGCTGGGCGGCGTTGTCGATTTCCTTCGCCATCCGTGCCGTCATGTCCGTCAGCGACGCGATCGGCTTGTCGAGATCGCCCGGAGCCTTCGCCAGCCGGATATCGCGGACGGCGAGCTGCATGCGGCGCAGCGCGATATTGGCTTCGAGGGTGTGCTCGTTGATGTATTGCTGCCCGTCGGCAAGCGCATTGGCAGCCTCGATCTTGCGCTCGGCGACGAACTGATTAGCGAGCATGCCGCCGGCGAGGATGACGCCGAGAAGGCCTGCAGCACCGAGCTTGTTACCAATGCGATCGAACTTCATCGTGACACTACCTAATTCGTGGTTGCGTCCGCAAACTGATCGCGGGGCGATTATCAAATGGTGAAAATAGGTTCCAGTAGAACTACCAACGTCGATCTGGAGCGTGATGCCATGCGGCGGCGCGCGATGCGGCGATGAGTTGAACGCCACCGTTTCCTGCTCGCTCCGCGAACATCGCGTACGCCTTGTGGATGAAGGGCATAGCGTTGCTTGGGGGGAGAGGCACGGCCGGGCTGATCCCGTCGGTTTTCGCTCATACCAAGGTCGCGTCGCGGGAAGGCGCCAGGGTGTAGCGCGCAAAATCGAATGGCAGCGCGCGCAAGATCAAGTGGCATCGGTTTTGGGATATGAGAACCCGCGGACGTAGCCGGGAGCGTCTTCCTGACGGGCCGGGTAATACCGCGTGGGGCGACAGCCGCACCGGTCGCATCGCATCTTCGCCCCGATCTGGTCGACGGTCATGGAGTCCAGGCCGCGCACCGTCTTCCGCAGCAGGTTGAAGGGCAGCCAGACATAGCCCTTGCAACACTCTCCGCAGATGTGGTGGTAGCCCTCGGCTTCGAGCTGGGTGACGGTTCTGGAATCGGCGGCCATGGCCCCGATCCAAGCCGGGCCGGCTCGGATTGTCCATAGCCGCCGTCGCTGTTCCAAGCCGCTTCACGGGCTCTTCAAAGCCTCTTCCAGCCGCCCGCAGGCGATCTCGAAATAAGCCTCGTCGACCTCGATCCCGACGTACGGCAGACCCCGCTGCAGGCAGGCGACGCCGACCGTGCCGGAGCCCATGAACGGGTCGAGGATTGGCCCCTCCATTACGCCCATCAACCCCAGCATCAGGTCGACCGGTTTGCCGGCGACGTGGTGCTTGATCCTCGGCACCGACATCCGGAAGACGCCGGGCGCGACCGGACCGACCGGTGGCCGGGCGCCGTTGGTGCCCCAGAGCGCGTACTCGGCCTGCACCCTGTAGCGGCCCTTCTGCGGCCGTGAGCCCTCCGTCTTGTCCCAGGGCACAAACCCCCGCCACACCCAGCCGGCGCACTGCACGGCGTCGCTGGTGACGGGAAGCTGCCTCCAATCCGAGAAGCAGACCAGCATCGCCCCCGGCCTGGTCAAGGCACGTGCCCGGCCCATCCAGAGGGTCGACCAAGCCAGGAACGAGCGCTGATCGCGCGTGTCTCCCTGAAACTCCGGGTATTTGGCCGGACCGGTCAGGTACTTCTCATTGGTGGACTTGGCGAGGTCCCTGACGTTCCCGCCGCTCGAATACGGCGGATCTGTCAGAACGTCTCCGACCGGCCCGAGGGTCGGCATGATTTCGAGGGCGTCTCCGAGATAGACGGTTGCCGGGCCGATCCGGCGTAGCTTGACGAACATTCGGCCTCTCCTGAGGTCGGACGCTCGCGGCGCTCTGGTGGGGGCTCTGTCGGCCTCAGAATGTTGATGCTGCCGCAGCGGCGGCACTTGATCTCGACGGGCGCGGCGATTGCTCCGCCGGCCGCGCGGAATAGCAGCGCCCGGCATTGGGCGCAGCGAATGGGCTCCATCTTCCGTTAATCCGAATCGTGCCACGTCGCCGCCGCTCGCCAGAGCTGGGGCGGGGTGGCGGCAATTCGCTAGCGTCGCTCCGCGGGACAGGTCGCCAAACTCGACCCGCGGCCGGGTAATTCCGGACCCCGTCATCCTTTCACCCAGCCACCTGACACCCGATCCGCCCGACACCGCGGCTTGCCAAGCCGATCGCACGGGCCGCGCCTTCCGAGAGGTCGAGCACGCGGCCTCGGATGAACGGCCCCCGGTCGTTGATGGTCACCACCACGTTCCGGCCGCCATAGGTCACGCGCAGGCGGGTGCCGAACGGCAGACAGCGATGGGCCGCCGTCATGGCGTGTCGATTGAAGCGCTGGCCGGATGCGGTGCGCGATCCAGACTCGCTGCCGTACCAGGACGCGAGGCCGTCACAGCGTCGATCGCATGCAGCGGCCGGCGCTGGGGTGATCAGCAGCCAGCCGGCCGCCAGAAACAGCCCGGCCGCGATGGCCCAAAGCACCGTCGCGCCGCCCAAGATCAGATTGCCGACACGGCACCGCCCCATGATTTCCCCCGTTACCCGACGTTGCCCGTTGACGGCACGCCGGCTTCGCCGCCGGAGCTGCCGCTCGATCCGCTGCCGCCGCCGCCGGAGCTGCTCTCCTTGCCCTCAGCAGGCGCCTTGACGGTGATGGTCGACAGCACCGGCTGGCCCTTCGCCCAGGTCGTGGCGATCGACTCCGACAGCCACGTGCCATCGATGCCGTCGCCGAAATCGCTGGCGATCACCTTGGCGCCGGCCGACCAGGTCGGGTCGTAAGGCCAAATGAAATGGCCGCCGCCGGTCAGCATGTTGAGCTTGCGGCTGTGCGCCTCCGCGGCGCGCTTGGCTTCGTCCTCGCTGGCCCTCGGATGCAGCAGCGTGTGGGTCGGGCCTTTGGACCCCGTCGAGTAGCGGATCGACTTCCGCTTGCCGCTCTTCGGGTCGTGGTACGACGCCTCGACCTTGCCATGGCGAGGTCGCGGCTCACCCTTGATGCGCCAGCCCGAGCAGCCGATCCGCATGATCTTGATCGGCGGCAGCTCGCCGCCGTCAGCGCCCTTGCCGGAGCCGCGCTTGGTCACCGCCAGCTTCTGCCCGCCGGGCTTGGCGATGCCGCCGGCCTCGGCCGCGATGCGGTTGGCGAAGTCGATCGGGCTCGCCTCCCAGCGCAGCGCATAGGGCAGCTTCACCTTCGCCAACTCGGGGTCGATCACCAGGGAAAGCTTGGCGGCCTTGGCGGTATCTTCGAGGATCTGGCCGAGGGTGGAATCGTGCCAGTGCTTCATGCCGCCCGCTTTGAACTCGCCCGACATGCTCGCCGCCCGCGCGGTGATCTTGATCGTCTCCGGCCCTTGCTCGCAGCCGGTTTCCCACCCGTTGACCTTGAAGGCGCCGATCATCGGGATGCCGGTTTCCTTGTAACCGGCGAAGACGATCAGCAGATCGTCCTCCTCAGGAATCGGGATCTGGCGCCAGCTGTCGTCCAGCTCGATCTCGAACTCGTCGTCCTCGTCGCCCGCATTGTCGGTGTAGGTCGCGCTGATGAAGTAAGGAAGCATCCCCTCCATCAGATTGACCGAGCCTTTCATGATCTTCAGGACGGGCGTCACGACTCGCCCCAGATGCGTTTGACCACCGGCCGCTTGGACTCGTTGGAGGGCCGCGGCGGCAGCTTGATCTTGGTTCCGAGCGGCAGCGTTATGCCAAGCGCCGCCAGCCCAGGATTGAGATTTAGTACGCTCTCCACGGCGCCGCCGCGCTCGGTCCCGAGCTCTGCCTTGCAGATCTTGTCCAGTCGCTCGCCATCTCGCCGGACCGTGTAGGTTCGATCGACCGAGGTCATGAATAGCCCTTCAAATCGATCGTAAAGGCGATCTTCTTTCCGCCGTAGCTTTCGAGGTCGCTGATCCGCTCGATGGTCACGGCACCGAGGAAAAAACCGATGAAGCCGCGGCCCATCCGCAGCATCGGCAGCGGGCGGCCCAGCCGTTGGCTGACCCGCATCGCCTCGTAGTCCGGCAGACCGCCGAGCTGATCTGGGAAGAGCACGCCGCGGATGGTCATCTCCGGCCGCGCAAAGCCCTGCATCTGCGCGCCGTCGACCATGCCGAACCTCGGCACGTCGACCCAGGTCGCCTCGGTCGCCGTGTCGATCTCCTGACCGTTGAACCCGACCGCCTGAAACACGTGGGGACCGACCGCCATCAACGCGCTCATGATCACACCGTGTCGAACAGGGACGAGGAACTATTGCCGAGCTTGGCCAGCTCGCGGGCGATCTCCGAGCCAATCTGGCGGCCGTTCTTGCCGGCGCCGTTGACCGTGACGGCGACGTTGAACGAGCCACCGAGCCCCGCGCGCTTGCCACTCGGCGCTGCCGGCGCCGGGGCCGGCGATGCGCCACCGCTGCCGGCGCCTGCGCCGCCGGACGAACCTCCGCCAGCTGCGCCGCCAAACCGAGGCGTGATCTGCGGCGACACCGAGAAATTCCAGATCGCCCGAACTTGCTCGGCGGCCGACCGCGACGCCTCGACCGCCTTACTGCCTCCGGTCGTGACCGCTTGCGTGATCCGGCGCATCGTCGTCTCGGCCTGATCGGCTGCCGCCGGTGGAACGGGCGTGTAGTTGCGCGCGGTCGGCCGCGGCAACGGCAGCGGAACGCCGGAACGATGGCTACCCGGCACCGGCGTATAGTTCGGCACCTCCGGTAAAGGCGTCATCGGGCCTCGCGCAGGCCGCATCGCGCGCTGCTCGGCCTCGTATTTGGCCTTCGCGCGCTTGTAGTCCTCCATCTGGTTGCGGCCCGAGAAGTCCGAAAGCTTCGGCGCTCTGGCTCGCAACGCTTCACGCGTCGCCCGGGCGTGCTCGTAGCTCTGCATGCGGCCGGGAAAGCGAGACTTCGGACCAGCCGGCTCGTCGGCGCGCGGCAGCTCCGGTCCTGGCTTCTTCCCATCCGCGCCAGGCCCTTTGCCGATCCACCTCTCGAACATCGACAGCAGTGATTCCGAGGCGGCATTGAACCCCTTGGAAGCGCCAGTCGCACGGTCGATCTGGTTGGCGACCTCGGAGGCCGCCGCCTTGATCCGCTCCCAATGGTTGGCGGTGGTGGAGAGCTGAATGTCGAGGTTCGACTGGAGCGAACCCTGCCAGTTCTTCGGATCGTGGACGAAGGCGGCCTGTTTCCTGATCTCAGCGATGGCCTGCGCGGCGCGCGCTGTCTCATCCTGCCAGCCCTGGCCGAAGATCTTCGACAGCACGTCGATCTTCTTGGTCTGTTCGAGCTTGTTGATCGCCTCGAACACGCGAAGGATGGTGCCGAGGGCATCTTTCTTCATGCCCTGCGCGAGGGCCTTGGTGTCGAAGCCCAGCTTCTTCCAGGCCTCCTTCACCTTGTCGCCCTTGGAGTCCGCGCCGGCCAGATCGAACGCAAACGCATTAAACCAGCGCGAGGCAACTTCCTCCTGCATGCCGGTCGACCGGATCGCCGTCAGGATCGCAAGCGTGTCGTCGTACTGCACGCCGGCCGCCTTCGCTGCAGCGCCCGAGCGGTGGAACATCTCGACGATGTCTCGCTCCTTAGCGGCTGAGTTGTCGCCGAGCGCATTGATCTTGTTGGCGAGCTGGTCGATCTCGTCGAGCGTCATGCCGGTGCCGGCCTTGATCTCGGCGATCCGCTGCGCGGTCTCTCGCGCTGTCGTGTCCCAGCCGACCGATGCTCTCGTCGTGAGCTCGACGAATTTGACCAAATCCGCCTTGTCGATGCCCGACGCGCCCGCCTCAGCCGACTGTTCGAACACCTCGGCAATCGATAGGCCGTACTTGCGCGCGACGGCTCTCAGCTTGACTTGGATTTCGGCCAACTCGCTGGCGCTCGCGTTGACCTTTTTTCGAACCTCCGCCCACGCCTTGTCCTGGTCGACGACGGTGCGCACGCTGTTAGCTGCAGTCCGGTAGGCCAGATATCCGGCGCCGACGACGCCGAGCATGCGAGCGCCTCCGGCGACCAGTGCGCCCGACATGCCGCCGCCGCTCGCGGTCGGCCGCTTCAGCCCGCCGCCGGAGCCATCCCCGCCGACACCATGCCCCTCTGTCCGCACACGGCGCAGGCTGCGCGCGAGGCTCTCGGCCGCGGTGTTGGCGCGCCGCAGCGATGCGACCAGGCGCTCGGCACGGGTGCCGTCGAGCTGCCGCAGCGCATTGACCACTTGTCTCAGTGCGCGCTCGCTGCCGAGCGCCTCGGTCTTGCTCTTGCCGAGACCACGCGCCAATCGATCGGCTTTTGCAGGATCGAGCTTCTTGGCGCCGGCCGCGGTCTTTTCCAGCGCAGCGCCGGCTGCGGTCGCCTCGGTCTTGGTTTTGGCGATGTCGCGGGCGAGCTTGTCGGCCTTGGCGCCGTCGAGCTTTTTCGCCGCAGCGCCGACGCCTTCCAGCTCGCGCTTGGCTTCCTTGGCCGGGCCGCCGAGCTGATTGATCAGCCGGAGCCGGAGAGCGACGTCGAGGTTGCTCATCGGTCGCCCCTCAGCACGCCCCAGGTCTGGCTGTCGATGTCATTGGCTTCACACCACCACAACAGGACTTCATCCCAGGTCATCGCCATCACGGCGGGCAGCGGCGTCGACAGCACCGAGGCGACACGCGCGGCAAAGCCGCGCCAGTCCCGCATGCCTACGGCAAGTCGAACGCCTCGCTGATTGTACGGGGCAAAAAATCCTTGCCCTCCGCGATGATCCGATCTCCGTCGTCGCAGTCCATTCCGCGGAGCACCGGCGCAGGAAGCCCCGTCATTTCGGAGAACACCTCGTAGAGATCATCGTGCCGCCGATCGGTCACGAGATTGTCGACCTGCATCATGGTCAGGCGCCTCACCGTGACTTCGGAGACCTCAAGACCATCGAAGGTGAACGGGTGCGCCAGCGTGACGGACTTGGTGCGATCGGCCCGAAAGCCGAGCACCGCCACCAGCGGATGCTTCGCCTTCAAGGCTGCTTCCACGCTCGAAACCTCGGCCGAAGCACCGCCGGCCTCGGCTCCAGCTTTGCGCATTGCGTCGGGCGAGCCCGGCGGCGGCACCACAGGCTTCAACGAGGGCGCCCCCTCGATCGGGGGCGGCAGTTCATCGCGCATTGAACGCTCCTTTGAAGGGTCTTGAAAACCGATCTACGGCGGTCGCGAGCTAGCCCGAAATCCGCAGGATGCGGTTGTCGGTGGCCGATCCGATGTTGCTGCCGTAGCCCTGCCAGTAGTTGGTGCCGAAGTTGAACCGGGCGAGGATGCCGTAACCTTCGATCACGTCTTCGTAGTCGGTGATCGACTTGATCTTGTAGCCGTAGCCGTGCACGCCACGACCCTTCATCTCGTCGGGATCGGCTTCCTGGAAGAGGCCGCGCATGCTGATCGTGCGCTCGCGCTTGACGCCCGTCAGCTCGTCCTGGATCAGCTCGTAGATGGTGTAGAGCTTGCGCTCTCCCAGCGACATGCCGAACTGGCCGAGCACCGAAGGTGGCACACCCTTCAGGTTGAACTGCAGCTCCAGCGGCTCGATCGCGCCGATCGGCACGTCCAGCTCCATGATGCCTCCACCCGGCAGATGCGCCTCGGTTTTCACCTTCGGCTGCGGCAGCTTGTAGGAGGCGAGCGACAGCCAAAGGTTGATGCCCTCGGCGTACATGTTTCCGGCTTTGCGGACGAATTCCATGGGGCAGCTCCTTAGGCGGCGATCGGGGTGAGATTGCCCAGCGCCTGCTGAATGTCGGCTGCCAGCACGTCGAACGCCGGGAGATAGGACCGCATACCGATCTGGATGTCGGAGATGGGCGGAGTGTTCTCGTGCGGCAGCTCGATCCGCAGAATGCCCTGGCGCATGTTGGCATTCGGATTGAGGGCGCGATCGAAGTAGCGCGTGTAGCCGACCACCACTCCGAGGGCCACCATCTCTTCGAGGAAGTACTCGATCGTTTTGACGATCATCAGCGCGTTGTGGGCGGTGAAATTCTCGCCGCGCCATTTTCGCAAGACAGCCGGCAGCGCCGCGCGGATCGCGTTCTCGGTCCGCACCTTGTTGATGAAGCGCCAGTTGCCGTCGTTCGACAGGGTCTCCGAGCCGTACAGCTCTTTGCCTTCGATGAAGGTGTTGACGCCGTTGGTGACCAGAAAATTCGCTTCGTGGTCCACCTCGCCGTCATAGTAGGAGACCGGCCGCGCCGTGCCGACGATCGCCGAAGAGGTCTGGTTTTCCGGCGACCAGTAAGGGCCGCCGCGCTCCCGGTCGCGCTTGGCGAACAGCGCCGCCACAGTCGTCGATGCCGGCCGGGTCAGGATGGTGTCGTCGGTGCCGTCCAGCACCGCGAACCGGCGGAGCGCCGGGTCGATCGCGTAGAGATAGCGACCGTTATCGCGCCGCAGCCGCTCGGCCCACAGGGCCGCCTCGGTCCGGCTCAGGTTGGGACCGTCGATCACAGCGATGCCGAGCACCTTCTTGGCGACCGCCGAGAGGCCGAGCGCTACCGGATTGGCCACCGGCCCGACCGACACGGTACCCTCGGCACCGGTGCCGTCTCCGGTAATCGTCATCGTGCAGGTGTTCGGGATGCCGAAACCGGCATCGTCGATGACGACACTGACCTTTCCGCCCGCGATCACGCAGTGCCCCTTAGGCACAACCACCGCGCCGGGCGCGGAGAAAGTGACCTCAGCGGTGGTGTAGTCCTGCCCCTGGTCGGTCATGGTGGCGACGGTCGCGCCGATCGGCGACTCGTTGCAGAAGCCGGGCGCGATGATGATGCCGGGACGGACGGCTGTCTGCGCCCGCGCGTCCAGCAAACCCCAGAGGCCGGTGCGGTCGGACGGGTCACCGATGATGGCGCCGAGTTGCTCGTTGCGCGTCGTCTTCTTCTCGACGCGCCGAATGATCATGCTGGCGTTGATCCCCTCGGCCAGGATGTCGTCGATCGCCATCGACAGTTCACCGGCATCGCCCAGCGTCGCGATCTTGTCGGCCTCATCGCCGAACAGATGCACATTGGTGTTGAGCGGGAAGATCGACGGATTAGCATCGGCCGCCGGGGCCACGATGGCGATCGTCGAAAAATCAGGCACCTGAACGGTGCGTGCCTCCTCGGGCGCGTCGATGAAGCGGACGCCGTGGTTTTTCGTCAGCGCAGCCATTTGAGCTAGAGCCTCTTGACCTGATCGTCGATCAGGCGGACCCTAGTGACGCACGCTGCATCTTGGGCCGCTGACAAGTGACAGCGGCTTTGTGTATGAGGCAGCCATGGCCGGAACGACAACGCCGCGAGAGCGCGCGGCTCGATCGCTCTGCCGCAGAGCCGGCAACCCAGAGAACACTCGGTTCGAGGGGCGGCCGATGTGGCGCAGCTATCTAGACGATGTCGACGCCGTGCTGCGGGCGGCGCTTCCGGCCGACGAATGGGAGCGCATCAGAGCGCTCGACAAAGACTAAGCCAGCCCGGCGAAAGCAGCATCAACCTCTGCAGCGGTGGTGATGCTCCCGGCCGCGATCTCATCCTTGATTGCGCGAGCGCCAAAGATCAACGCGCTCTTGCGGGATGCGGCGGCCCGAGCGAAGGCAACCGTCGTCTGGGCGTCCATCGGCACTACCGAATTATCGAGCGCGATCCATCCGAATTCCTGATCCGGCAAATCCGGATTCCAGCGCAGGTCGCCGACCTGGGCGCCGTCGATGATGGCCATCAGCGCGAGCGTCGCGGCGCCCTGAATGTTCTCACGATCGGTCGGGCGGGTCTGGTACTCGACCCCGAGGAAGGTGAACCCGCCATCGATCAGTTCGTCGCGCTTCGTCATAACGTAAACGATCAATTCCGGAGCGGTCGGATCCGGCGCCGGCGGCTCATCAGCAACCAGCCCCTTTGCGGCCGGATCACCGAGAAATTCGATCACGACAGGCGCGCCGTGCGCCGAGAACCACGTCTCGCCTCGGTGGTCGGGGACGATCGTCCATTCGCCGTCGAAAACGACAGCGGTACGCTCCGGCAGCGCTGTCGGCGGCTCGGCCGACGTCGCGCATGCCGGGATGATCCATTCCACCCCAGGGAACGGGCTCGGGTCCGCAACGCCTTCCCCAGTGAGTTCGCCTGTCTTCTGGTCGTAGTGCCAAATCCGCATGACGATCCTCAATACCTAATGCAAGCGAGCTTAGTGATGTTGCGCGGGCGGGTCTCGGAACCGCCTGCGCTTGCCGTGTAAATGCCAGATAGGTTGTAAGCCGAACCCGTTGAGCTTCGGTTCGACCCGCCCGCTTGGTTGATCTCAGTTCCGACTTGCTGCTGGTGTTGATGGCTTTTGAAGTCATCCGCTTGCCAGCCCCCGAGAGACCGCCCTGCATCCACACCACGCCCGTCATCGAGTGCGCGAACAAACTCGCCGCGACTGTCCGGGATGCGAAACGTCGTCGCGAGATCTCCGGACGAGAACGCTCCGCTATTGCCGGAAGCCCATTGCGCCTCCGTAACGACGCGCCCCGAAGCCTGGGCGTAGGCCCAAAGCGCTGGCGCCGCAGAACGAAGGATCAGCGCCCCGTTCTCCTTGAGGAAGCCGCTCGGCGCTACGGTGCCGTTGACCCAGATCGTCGTTCCGACTGGCACTGTACCGTCCACCGCCGGCAGCCGGCCGGATGCGTCGAGCTGGACGACATTGTTCGCGCCGGTGCCCGCAGCGAGGAGCGCCGCCGTGCCGAGTCCGAGGAAGGCCCGCATCGCGGTCTCGTCGGCCGATGCAAGCAGCGCCCGGCCTTTCGCGGTCACGGTCATCAGCGCCAGCGCACCGGCCGCTGTGAAGTATGCCGCTTTGTCTGCGGCCCCCGTAAGGCCCGCCATGGCCGTCAGATTGCCGACGCTGGCAAGATCTGACAGCGCCGTCAGATTGGCGCTCGCCGCCTGCTTGCCGGCGATGGCGCTGGTCAGCGTCGTCGCAAGGTTCGGATCATTGCCCAGCGCTGCGGCGATCTCGGCCAGTGTGTCGAGCGTTGCCGGCGCCGCACCGATCAGGGCCCCGATCGCAGCCTCGACGGCCGGGTCTATTGCGGCGAGCGCGGCGGCGATGTCAGCATCGATCATGCTGATCGCAGTCCGAAGACGCAAAGCGTCCTCGGCCGCGCTGTTGTCGGGGTGCGGCAGCGGCAGCCCCCGGTTGCTCGTTACGTCGGTCATTTACCCCCCGATCAGGTAACAGGCGTCACGACCGCACGAAGATTGCGGACGAACGGCCGCGCGGACGGGCCGCCGGCGAGCTCAAGCTTGACGCGCGTCTCGGCGATGTTGAGCGGCGACAGGACGTATTCGTTCTCGACCCATCCATCGCCCAGCGGCGTCGCGTTGCTGATCGTCATCGCCGACCACACCGGCGCTCCGCTGGCGACGCCGGTCTGCGCCTTGACGCTGAGCGTCGCCGCGCCGGGCAGATAGACGTCCGCGATGACGACGATTCGCGCGTCAGTGCCGGCGCTGAAGGCGCGCGACACGTAGTCGCCGGGGGATTTCAGCTCGCCGGCGACGATCTGCATCACCGGCGCCAGGAGCGGCGACAGCTTCGCGGTCCCGGACAGCTTGATCCGCGGCGTCACATTGCCGGTGATCGAGGCCGGCAGCTCCACGCCGCTATTCGCGCCGGTCCGATAGACGAAGCCATCGGGGCCGACCAGCTCCAGCTCGATCGTCGTGCCTTCCGGCTGATCAGACAGCAGCAGCGGCAGCAGATCGGTTGCGTTGGTCACCGGCACCGCCGGCAGCGCGACCGTCTTGGCGGTCGGCGCATACTTGGCGCCGCGCATCCGGAAGCACAGCGACCGCGCAGGGTGCTCCTGCCACGATCGCGCATCGACCGACGACAGCAGCGTCCCGCCCATGAAAGCGTGCTGGGTGATCCAGCCGCCGACCTGATCGAAGCCGCCAAGGTCCGCCACGGCCACAGCGTGGTTCGGGTCGTCGGTCATCAGGACGATCGCGTAGGCCTGATTTGCCGCCAGGGTGACAGGGCGTGCGAAGTTGAACTTCGTCCATTGCGCCTCGGTGCGCGCCCCGGAAAGCGGATCGACGATCGCGACGCCGTGCATGTCGACGGACGCCTCGGCAACGACCTCGGCCGTCGGGATGCCGAGCTCGACGCGCCGGATTTGCAGCACTGACCGATGCGCCGGGTTGCCGACCGCAGTGAACTTGACATCCACGCCGACCACCTGCCGCGCCTCGTTCAAGATGAACGTTTGCGCCAGGGGATCGAAGTTGACCCAAATGTACTGCAGGTTCGAGACGGTCAGCCGCTCTTTCTGCAGGAAGGTTCGCCAGCCGTAGGCGGTGTATTGCGAGAAGCCGCGGCTGCCGCCGGAGCCGAAATACTCGACCCGGCGGACGCCCGTCGGCACGCCGTCGGGGATCATGAACGAGCCGGTCAGGTGCCCGTTCACGTTCGCTTGCAGATTTGCCATTGGTCAGTCCTCAGACGTGCGGGGTGACGTCGATCCCGTCAAACGTCACTTTGGTCAGATACTCGTTCGGGCCGAAGCCATCGATCGTGAACGCGATCGACCGCGGGCGGATCGTCTCGATCTCCTCGGTCCGCGACGACAGAACGCGCTCCTCGACGGTCGTCCATCGCGAGCTAATCCAGTTGCCCCAGCCGAAGATGCGGGTCGTCGCCGCGGTCGTCCACGTCTCGACCGTCTCCGACCACAGGTCGATCCCCGGGGCGATCGGGACCTGCAACATCGGAACGTCGAAGGCCTGGTACGGGTTGATCTTCATCGACCCGGTGATGCGGCCCTGCTCGATCACCACCTCGTCGGTGTAGTCGAGCCACATGTCGGCAACCGGCACGACGTTGATCGTCGCATCAACCGGCAGCATCAGCATTCCGCCGACGATCGCGCCGGCCTGCTCGATGCCCTGGTCGCGCATGTCGTCGTCGAGGAAGGGATCGACGAAGACGCCGCGCTTCGCGGTCGGCTCGCGGCTGGAAACGTCCCGCTGCAAGCGCTCCTCGGAGACCAGCGCGTAGAGATCGCCGACCATCTTCTCAAGATCACGGATGTCGGAGAACGGCATCCGCACGGTGCCGACCTGCTTGACGATCGGGGTGTGCCCCCAAACGTTCGTCACGTCGGCAAGCTTGAGGACTTCCGACGCAATCCGCAGCGGCTGCGGCGAATACAGCGACGGGATGCCCTTCCGATACGAGATCACGCCGTCGCGATCGACCACGATAGCGTCGATCCGCGACAGCTTCATCGTATAGGTGACATAGGCCACCGTGCCGTCAGCCGCGCCGGTGATCTGGAACGTGTTCTCGGTGACGTTCGAGGGCGCGACAGTGTCGATGTACCGATACTTGACGGTGTACGTCGATCCCGGCGCGGGCTCCCCGCCGGCCGGCGACCAGTCGACGGCTGATCCCGACAGGATGTAGCTCGTCGTGGCCGCATAGGTGGTCGCGCCCTGCTTGACCTCGACGATCCGGATCGCGGTCGCATCCGGCAGCGCATCGACCGCGCCCGAATACGCGCCGTGCGTCAGCGTCACGGTCTTCTCGCGCTCGACCATGATCTCGCCGATCGCGGCGATCGGGCCAAACCGAACGGTGATCGTCTGCGTGCCGCTGCCGACCGCGTGCGGCTCGTTCTCGATCGTGTGGAGATCCGGTTCCTCCACGACTTGCAGGCGGTACGCCGCGGTGCGGGTGTTCTTGTGGCCGTAGACGTTGACCACGCCCTCGCCGACGGAGAACTGCTGCTTGCCGCTGATCGCATCGAGCCCAATCGCGCGGACCTGATAGCCCTCGACGATGTAATGGGCGTGAGCGTCGCGATCGTAGCGCCGCAGCAGTTCGAGCCATGCGTCGTTGATCGGCTCGGGCGGATCGGTAACGAGGACGCCGTCAACGATCGTGTAGATCGGGAAGAAATCGCCTTCCTCGCCGTCGCCGTCCCAGCCCCATTTCGCCGACATGACCAGCGCCGACGCGCCGGGCTCGCCTTCCGCGCGGGTGGCTGGCGCCAGGCCCTGCAAGGTCGCGTCGTCCGGATAGCTGACGGTGAAGGTCCGCAGGCGGATGCCGACGACCACCGTCCCCACGGCGGGGATCAGCAGCGTCCGCGCCGCGACGTCGTGCACAGCGCCGCGGATGTAGACCGAAGCGGCCTCAAGCCGCACTTCGACGTGACCATCCGCCGGCGTGCCCAGGACGATCGCGCCGCCGGCGACGAGCGAGCCGTCCTTCAAGATCACGTTGGCGATGCGCCGAAGGCGTTCGCGTTCGATGTCTTGCAGCACGTTCAGTTCGTGCGAGCCGAGGAAGCGATCGTAATGGAACGCGAGCGCCTGCACACCCTTCGTCGCATCGAAGGGGTTGATGTAGGCCGTGAGGTTGTTTCGCGGATCGGTGCTCATTGCCTGCCCTTACAAAGCGATGACGAAAGAAAAGCCCTGCCGCGTCACCGGATCGCGGATCAGAGGCTTCCGGCGATGGGCGATCAGCTGCAGCCCGGGTGATTGGATCTCCGCCGGCAGAAGATGCGGCTGCGCGGTCGGGATGCCAGCCTTGCGCACGGTGTCGACGAAGACACCGACCTCGCGGATGACCTGATCAGCCGCCTCGGCGAAATCGAACAGCACCGAGAGGTACAGGAACCGCGTCGGCGTGGCCGACGCCGTCCAGTAGTTGCCGTCCGATGTGCTCAGCGGGCCGTCGGGATCGGGCACGACGGTTATAACGGTGCTCGCGACCCGCCGGCCGACTTCATCGATCAGCGCGGTCAGGCTCGACGCCGGATCGGGCCGCCCGTACTTGCCGGCGATCTTCACCGTCGCGCCGCTGGGGATGGCGCCGGTGATCACTCGCGTGATCCGCCCCGAGGCGGCATCCCACACGAAATCGTCGTTCTCGACGAAGGGCTCGCCGCCGGCCGCCGGCGAGACGACGACCTCCGCCACCGGCGCGTGCGGCAGCACGATCGCTTGCGGCGTCCCCGCGAAAGCTGCGGTGATGTCGATATCCGCGTTCCACCACGTCTCACCCCGCCCCCAGGCAAAGTGAATGTCGCGGGATTTGAGCGCTACGGCCAAGGCCGCTTTACCGCTCGTGACCATCGTAGCCATTTAGTCGGCTCCCCCATAAACGAAGTAATCGAGTTGTGACCACGGCACGCCCGGCCACGCCGATCGCGGCCAAGGCGCCGCCCCGGCGGCAGTGACTTGTGTTGACGTGTCGGCGATGAACCCAGGCTCGACAGTCGCGAACGACAGGTCGAGGACTTCGTCGTCCAGGCGCGAGCGGTCCAGAACGAACCCGCCATCGAAGCGGCAGAGGATGGCCGTATCCGTGAAGGCCGACGCAATCGGGTCGGCGATCGCAGCGTCGATCAGGCAGCCGTCGAAGCGGCCGAAGGACAGCCGCGGCGATCCGATCTCGGGCAGCACAACGCCCGACCAGTTGTCGAGCATCGCGTCGTCAAGCCGGCCGCCGTCCAAGCGCAGCGCGCGGACGTCGTAGCCGCCGTAAATGCGGCCGCAGACCGTCCCGGCGTTGCGCGACAGATCATCGGCGCCGATCAGCCGCTTGACGACCGGAAGCGTCTCGGGCGCCTCGGCGAGCGCGATCTGGTACAGCCACCATTTGACGTCCTCGATCCGCTCCTCCTCGATCGGCCCGGCGCCGCCGCAGCCGTCGGGGACGTCGAGGCCAACAAGTCCCAGCCAGTCGAGGACGAAGCCCTCAGTCGCCGCCGGCGTGCCGCGGACACGCTGCCAGGAGCGACCTTCAAGAATCGTCTTCAGCAAGTCGCCGACATAGGGGGCGATGCGGTCCAGTCCGTGGTGGATCACCAGCCACGGCAGCCAATCATCCGGAAAGTCGACAGTCCCGATTTCGCCCAAGCGCGGCACTTGGTCGGACAGCGGCGCGCGCGCATCGAGCACCTCCGCCATTGCGCGAAGAAAGGGCGATGCGTTCGAAGGCAGGGCCGTTGCGACGGTGTCCGTCATCACCAGCCTCGCCCCACCTGGAGGATCTCACACTCACCCAGCGGCGCGATCTCGTGAGGCGCGACAATGATGTCCGCGGCCGGCTCCTCGAGCTCGACAGATTTGACGCCCGGCGGGGACAGCTGAGCGATGATCCATGATCGGGTGATGTCGCGGCCGAGCCGCACATGCTTGGCGTAGGTCTCGGCAAAGCCATCGCGTAACGTCTCGAACACCGGATCAATCGCATCATCGTCCAGCGTCACGCGCGCCTTGACCGTCAGCAGCTTTGGCACCGCTGGAGACACTGTCACGCGGATGCAGCGCGGCCGAACAGAGCGCGCAGTCAGTACCGCGCGCACCTTTGCGAGCAGCGCTTCGTCGGGAACGCCGTTGCCGAGCTTCGAGCGCACCGCGACATCAACCCATCCTCCGCCTTCAGCCACGTTGACCTCGGCAACATCGGGTGCGGCAGCTTGCGCGTGCCAAAGGTACCAGTCGTCCGGCCCTGCTGCGGAGGAACCTCGGCGGCGCGTGATCACGCGCGCTTCCAACTCAGGATCCAGTTCGTCTTGACGACGCTGCAGATCGACCTCCGCAGCATGCAATTCGAGGTCTTTTCCGCGCGCGAAAGATACGAGCCGTACAACGCGGGCTGCATCGTTGAGTTCTGCAGTGAACAGGGTGTCGGCGAACGCCGCTGCTTCGAGAAGGATTGAAGACGGGTCGGTTTCCAGCAGCAGCACGTCGATCGGCGGCAGGTCGGGATACTTCGCCCGAAGCAACTCCCACAGCTCGCCGAACTGAGCCCGCCGATCGGCGAGACGCGTCTCGAAATCCAACTCGCGTACGACGACAGGGAGCGGCAGGCGATACTTTGCGAGTTCGAGCGGCGACGCACTCATGACACCGCTCCCGATCCCCGCGCCAGCACCGTCACCGGCACCCGCAGATCAGCGTCTTCCACCACGGAGTAATCACCGAGGTGACCGTAGGGATAGAACACGTAGGCAATGATGAACGCGATTGCGCCGTTGCGGCCATCGACCAACTCGGGCTGGATCGTCATGAAACGCACCGCCGGCTCCTGTTCATGCACGGCCGTGACGATCTCGGCGTAGGCACGAAGCACGTTCACGGCGGTGAGGTTCTCTCCGCGCAGCGCTCGGAGATCAGAGCCGAAATCGAGGCGCATCACGCGGGTCAGCTTGCGTGTGGCAAGGATGCAAAACACGCTCTGCTCGGCGTGCGCCCGGCCGCGGAGAATGCGGCCCGTGCGCGCGTCGATGCCGGTCCTGGTGGTGCGCTCCGCCATGGATCAGCGACGGCCCTTCTTGGCGGCCGGCGGTTCGGTCGTTTCGGACTGATCCGGATTGTCGATCGCGGCGAGCCGCTGCTCAACCTCGGGATCGCTTTTCGAAGCCGCCGGTTCGGCCTCGATCAGCTCCAGGCCGCCCCAGCCGACTTCGGACTGATACTCGCGATCCGTCAGCGCGACAGTCTCGCCGGGCTTGCGCATGCGCCCGCCGATCGGCCGCGCTGCGGTGATGCGATAGCTCTTCGTTTCGTCTGCCATGGTCACCCTGCCTTTGCTTTGACCCACTTCGCCGGACCGTCTTCGGTCGAGGACTTCGGCGTCGCCTTCTGGTCCTTTTCTTCGACGCCGAGGTGCCAGAACTTCGAGCCCTTCGAGACGAGGAAGCCATCTCCGCCCTCGATCACAAAGTTCACGGCGTCCGCCTTCAGCTCGATCTCGTTGCTGCCGACCTTCATGCAGATCCGGCCGTCCTCGATCGTGAGCTTGGCGTTGCCGCGTTCGAGCACGAGATCCTCATCGCCCTTCGGCGCAGGATGATCGTCGTCGAACGGAGCACGTGTCGCCCAGGACCCGGTGCCGATCACTCCGGAGGGTGACAGCAGCGTGAAGCGCTCCCCCTCCGCCGGTTTGACCTTGATCTTGATGGCGCCGGCCGCGACCGGCTGAACAGCGACCCAGGGCGATTCCACCGGCTTGTCGTCAGCGTCGCGGCCGAGTTCGAGCCGCACCTGCCAGTCGTCGCCTTGCTTGCGGACGCCGCCCTTGATCACCTTGCCGTGCATCAGCACGCGCGCGACGCGCTGGTCGACCTCGACGATCTGCTTTTCGAGGCCGCGGAGATAACGGCGGAACTGGGCGACGTCCGGATCAATGGTGGTCATACCGGCGCCCCATCGCTGTCGTCGACCGGCTCGCCGTTGGAGTCGGAGATCTGCGGCTCGCTGATCTCCGGCCGGTCGAGCGGGCTGGCGCCGAGGGTGTAGAGCTCCTGTGCCCAGGTGACGACGTAGTAGGCTGCGCCCTTGGCGTACGTCTGGCTCGTGAACAGCGGCCGGGCCTCGACCTTCTGTGGCGAGCTGATCCCGCACTGGAGGCCCCAACGGTGTCCGTCGATATCGCCGAGGATCTGCAGCACGCCTAGTGACAGCGCGTACGCAACCTGCTGCCGGGGGACCGCCTTGGTGCCCACCACTGTCTCTGCCGTGATGACATACACGGCGGGCTCGACGTCGAGGTTCCAGGAACCGTCGAGATCCCCCTCGAACTTCCAACGTACGGCAGCGACCGCCAGCATTGGCGGATTGAAGATGTCCTTTTCGATGATGTCTGAGACGTCGATGCGGCCGGGATGCTGCCGCACCGTCACATCTGGAAAAAGCACCTTTAAACGCGCTTCGACGGCGTTGAGAAAGATCACCAGGGCGGCACGCTCCAGCCGCTGCGCGATGGTGGCGGGTTCGATCATTGGCCACCTCCGAGCTTGCCCTCGACGAACTTGATGGCAAGCCGGTCAATCTTCGCTTCGTCCTCGGCCGAGATGCCGACGAACGGCCTCGCCGGGATGGTGACGCTTTTCTTGCTGACGTGCCGGCCACCGACCACGAACGACAGAAACTTCGCGTTCTTGGCGTTGATCACCGCGCCATTCTGGTGAACGTGCGCGAACTCCCAGGACGCACCGACTTCGGTCTCGGTCGCCGACGCCGTCCAGGCGATCGAGCCCAGCAGATGCTGACCGCTCTGCATCAGGGTCGAGGTGCCGGCGAGGTTCGGTGCCCACGGCGTGCCGTCCGGCGCGGTCTTGGTCGAGAGGATTCGCTCGCGTGTCGAGAATTCCAGCCGCGCGCCGATGTCGGACATCAGCGGCTCGGTGTCGACGTTGTCGAGCCCGCCCAGCCGCGCCAGCGCCGAGGTCAGATCGGTGATGTCGACTTCGATCAGGACGCCCGCGGCCATCACCACCCCCGCAGCCGGTCGCGGGTCAACACCCGCTCATTGGCGACGACGATGGCCTCGTTCGGCGAGACGCTGCCGGGCGGCTGGCCGCCGGCAGAGCCGGTGCCGCCGCCGCCGGGCCCGTCGAAGGTGAGCGCAGCCGTGCCTTTGCCGATCGCATTGAGCCGCGCGATGGCGACGTCGTAGCGTTCCTTGACGCGCTCGCTGGAGCGACCGAACGACAGCGCCACCCGATAGAGCGCGATGTCGATGGTGTAGATGCGCAGGATGCCGCGGCTGTCGTCGTCGATCCGCTCCAGCTCGTCGCGGGTGTAGCGCGCCGCCAGGATCGCCCGCACTTCGGCGGTCGCGTCGGTCAGCGACGCTTCGATCCGGCTGTCGTCCCGCTCGCGCGTGGTCTCATCCGCCGCGAGCACAGTCGCCTCGGCGGGATAGCGCGCCAGAACGTCAGCAAGGGCGGCGAAGGTGGTCATCGGCTAGGTCGTAATGTGCTTGACGGCCCACATCACCGCCTCTTCGATCTTGGTCTTGGCGATCGACAGTTCGCGGCTCTGCCCGAGCCGATCGAGGTAGGCGATCAGCTCGGCGCCGTCGTCCTTCACCTTCAACATCGCGGCCTTTTCGCTGTCGTCCAGGACGCGGTACTGATGACGCACCGTGTTGTTGGCGGTGCGGGCGTCGCTCTCGGAATTGACGGTGTTCATTACTGCGCCTCCGATTGGTTGGTCCGCATCGGCATCAGCACGGCGCCGACGCTGTGCAGCTCGGCGCGGGTGACCGGCTTGCGAGCAGCCGCCAGCTCACGGACCTGTTCCAGCAGGCCATCGGCGAAACCGATCGCGAAGCTGGCGATGTCGACGTAGGCCTTGGGGCCTTTCATGGCGGACATGGTCTCCAGCGCGTAGCGGATGCTATTGCCGTCGGCGCACGCGCCCTTGCCGCACTGGTAGAGGGACTCGTTGAACTCGAACTCTGCCGGGCCGCCCATCTGCATCACCGCTGTTGATTGAGGGGTGTTGCCGGGGGCGCTTACGCCCCCGGCGAGGCGGACGGTGTCCGCGGGATGGTGCGCGCGTGACGGCCTGCGCGCACGAACTCAGTCGAGCCAGGGGCCCTCGACGGCGCCGACAGCGAAGAGCTGGGCGTGTTGCGCACGAGTGACGGCGATATCTTCACCGGCACTCACCAGATCGCCGTCGTGCAGAACATTGCGGGTGACAACGTGAACCTGCAGCTCGCTCTTCGCCGCTCGCGCTGCTGCCTTGTCAGCCTTGGCTTCAGCTTCAGTCTTGCGGGTTGGTTCCGCCTTGCCCTTGACCTTGTCGGCCTTCGCCTGGTCGGCTTCGTTCGCCATGCCAACCTCCCTTTACGCGACCGCGTTTTCGATGAAGTAGCCGACCTCTTTGGCGATGATCAGCTCCTTGACCTTCTCGCCGACGCGGGTGCGCTCGCCGCCTTCGAGGCCGATATCCGGATCGGCGATCGAGCCCGCGATGCGGGTGCCGACCTGCGCGGTGAACCCGAAGGTGACGCCGTCAGTGTTGGTCGCCGCAGGATCGAGATAGAGCGCCGAGATGTGGTTACCCCAGACGCGCGCGAGCGAAGGGTCTTGCCCCTTCTTGGCGCTGTCGAGATAGGAGGCACCGACCAGCACCTCCTTGATTTCGAGCAGCCGAGCCAGCTCCTCGCGGGTGATGATGCCCTTGTTCGTCAGGTTGCCGCGGATCGCGTTCACCAGAACGGGATGACTGGACAGCTTCGACCACACCGACTGACCCATCACCAAGGTGTTGGCTCGGAAGATCAGCGTGCCGTCGATCGCGGCCTTGAGCACCTCGATCGGATCGGAATTGGTGTAGTCCGAGAACTGCGACGTCCCAGAAAGAACGACCTTCCGGCCAGGGGCGTAGGATGCGGAATTGTGCACCAATCCAGCCACGCGGATCTCGCGAGCCAGCAGCAACTTGTTGGTCAGCACAGCCGCCAGCCGCGCCCGCGGATCGTAGTTCGACAGTCCGGCTTCCCGCTGACGCCGCGCCTCGTTGATGTCACCGATCGGCGTCTCACCGTCGAAGCCATAGTCGTTGGTGGAGTCGTCCTTCTCGGACGCACCGACCTCGATCTTGTTCGGCCGGCCCTTGCGACCGACCAGCGCGTCCGGAACGCTGAAGCCGTCGGACAGCGAATATTCCTGCCACTTGAACGATTCGGAGCCGACCGGGACGCGTGGCAACACTTGGTCGGCGATCAGGGTGTTCGCCGGGTTGCTGTAGCCGATCGCGATCGCGGTCAGCGCGGGATTGACGGGAAATGGACGAGTGACGGCCATGGGTGAAGTACCTCGGTTTGCTGTGCGACACCCGCGGCGCGGGCCAGTTTGGTTGCGGGGAGCGGATTTGAACCGCTGACCTCCTGGTTATGAGCCAGGCGAGCGACCGGGCTGCTCTTCCCCGCCGGATTGCGACTAACTCGACGCCGGCACGTAGACCGCGCCAGGAGCCAGGACGATCGGCACGATGTCGCCTTCGACACCGCTCGCTTGAACCTGACCGATGGTGCGGACCGTCTTGGCCGCGACCGCCGGGGCGGGCACCACCACCGCGCGCCCCTGATCATCGGAGGTGACCAACGCGCCGCGACCGACGTTGCCGCCGAGCGTGACCTCGCCGAGACCGGACTGGATGATATCGACGACGCCGGCCGCCTTGGCGCCCGTCGAGGTCGAGACGCCGATCAGCGCGGCGGTGTTCGAAGCGCCTTCGATCGCGGCCTGCTTGGAAGCGTGGAAGGCACAGATGCGATAGCCGCGGATCGCAGCATCGGCGACGAAGCTCTTGATCAGTTCAGCAGACATCAGGCGATCCCTTGGTTGACCATGACGACGGCATCGGGAAGCGAAAGAACGATGCCGACCTTCTGAGCCTTCTCGATCTCGGCATGCGCCTTCGCGAGCACATCGACAGGCTGCGCGACATCGCCGGTGTCGGCAGCGCGCTCATCGAGGCCGGAGCTCTGCAGTGCCGCCGGCGTGACATCGAGCAGCGCCTGCACCTCCGCCAGCCCGGCGGGGGTGGCGCAGAGGGACGCGTACTTGTCGCGCTGTGCCGGCACGATCTTCTTGGCCGTCAGCGCGGCATCGAGTAGCGCCGCGACCTTCGCCTCGTGATCGGCCTTATCGCGGGTGGCAATCTGAGCTTCCAGCTCGGCGACGCGGGTGGTGGCGGCGGAAAGGTTCGCCAGCGCCTGGTCATGCACCGCCTTGGCGACCGTTCCGGCCGTCAGCGTGGTGATCGCCGAAAGGCACGCGGCCTCGTCAGCGGTTTCCGCGAGGCCGAGCGCCGTCGCGATCTTGTTCGGCATGGAATGCTCCTGGGGGGGTGAGAGAGAGGCAGAGGCGATTGCCGGCATCGCCAGCGCGGGGGCGGCAACGAGCGCAATCGAGTGCAGCCAAGTCGCTAGACCGGCTTCGGTGTACGAAAACGTCGGTGAGACGTAGCGGTGCGTCTTCGCGGCGAGCGCCGCCTTGCCGGCAGCCAGCATGTCGATGAATGCCCAGGTGCCGTCCGCGCGCGCTTCGAGCTTCTTGATCCAGCCGACCGCATCGGCTTGTTCGCCGCGCTTCGCCTTCAGTGAGATCGAATGATCGATATCGGACGGGACTTCGATGCCATCCGCGGCAAAGCGAGCAACAAGCCGTTCCGGCTCGAAGATGAAACGGCGACCATCACGCACAACCACTTCGCCGCGCGGCGTCACCTGCACCCAGCGCGGCCACTCGCCATCGGTGGCGAGCGCATCGGCACTGAGCGTCGCAACACCGAAGGCGATGCCGGGCTGTTCGATCTGGGGGCTTGCGGAGCGGTGCGTCATGGGTGCATGTCTAGCCGTGCACCCCGGCCACTCGGGCCGCTGACAGGTGTCAGCTACCCCACTTCAGGGCCGATCCGGCCCGCAGCCGCACAATCCCCCGACCATTTCCAGATAGCAGCCGCGTTAAAGCGGTTATCTAACGATCTGGTGAGTTTTTTCCGGGACCACGCCCGAACGCGGGTGCTCTCCGCGAAAACGCATGTGCGGGCTTCCTAGCGGCTTGTGAGTTTTTCGACGGCGACCGCGCCATCGTCACCTTTCCGCAAGGTGAGCGTCCAGCTCTTGCCGTCGATCAGCGCGCGGACTCGAGAGAGCCCATTGCGGGCGCCGGAGATCAGCCGGCCGGCGTCGATGATCCGTTGCACGATCGCGTAGCGGCCCGCGTCCGCGACCTTGCCGGCGGCGATGTCGGCCGCGACCAGATCATTGGCCACGGTGACGATCTCGGTATCGACGCCCAGGGCCTCGGCGACGCGCGGCGACGCCGCGACCGGAAGCTGCACGGTCTCGTCGAGCTTCGCCATCGCCTTCGGCCAGTTGCCTTGCCACAGCTTGGCGATGGTCGGCTTCGCGCGGAGGCCGCCGGCCTCGGCCAGCGTCTCGGTGAGCTGCGTCACCAGTGTCTGCGCCCGGGCAAGACCGGGATTGGTTTGCCAACCGGGATCGATGCCGCGCGGCACCTTGGTCACTTCGCCGGTGCGCCGATTGACGTAGTCGACCTCGCCGAAGTCCGGCGCGTCTTCCGAATAGCCGTCCTGCGCCAGATAGGCGTCGCGATCTTCCTGGTCGAGCTGCTGCACGCTGCATTTGCAGCCCCAGCCGTTCGGCGGATAGTGCGTGCGCCACCAGGAATCGTCGACCGGCTTGATGGTGCCGACCCAGGCGAGATGTTCGGGCCGCTTCCGCTCGGCGATCGAACGGACGTAAACCAGATAGGGCCGCGACTCCTTCGTGCGCTGAATGCGATTCCACTGGCCGGCGGCGCGCGCGGTGCGGACGTTGGACCAGAACGTGGTCTCCAGCCGGCCGGGCTTGGAGAAATCGACCGTCTTGTCTTTCCACTTGCCGGTCGGGTCGGAAACCACCTTCGGTCCCCACCATCCACGCGGCGTTAAACGGGCCTGCATGTCGGCTTTAAAAGCCTCGAAACCGGTGCCGGCGGTCAGCGCCTTGTCGATCGCTTCCTTGAATTCCGACAGCACGCGGGTCTCGGTGACGCCTGCGACCGTGAAGGCGTGCGCGTGCTCTTCGCCCCACACGTCGAGCCAGGAAAAGCCCGGCTTGAGGTTCTTGTCGCGGAAGTAGTCGAGGATCTCGGGCGGCGTCTGAAAGCCGCGCTTCACGGCGGCGAGCTGCGCGAGCATCGCCAACGTCTGCCGCCTCGTGAGCCGCATAGCTAGTCCTTCACGTCGCCGAGGCCGCGGGCCTTGGTGGTGAGCAGCGCCAGCGCCTCGGCCAGCTTGCTCCCGTCGACCTCGGCGGCCAGCTCCGGCATCATCGCCAGCAGCTCGTCGAAGCTCGATGCCCGCGCCACCGCCTGGCGCAGAGGCGCCAGGAGCGGATCGACCAGGACCTCCCAATCGGCCATCGCGTCGGCGACGAGCTCGTCCAGTTCGTCCGCCTCGGCGATCGGCTCGGCCGCGAGCGAAGCGGTGCGCGTGCCGCCGCAAGACGGGCATCGGCAATCACCGGCCGATAGCCGCGCGGCTTTCTTCGGATCGTTCGCCGCGACGATCTCGTGCTGGGGCGCGACCTGCCGAGGAGTTAGCAGCTCGTCGGCTTCACCGGGCTCGCTGAGCCCGAACTTGCTGCGCATCTCCGCCTGGGACACGCGGAAGCCGAACGGCACCAGCTTGGCAACACCGTCCGCCAGCGCCTTCGTGTCCTCGGGTTCTGCGACCGGATATTCCGCTGTCGGATAGACATCCTGCGGGCCGAAATTCATCGCGACCGCCCAAACGATATGTTGGCGGTTGACGGTGTTTCCGAGCTGGCGGCCGTCCGCACGCTGGATGTCGAGCCGGACCTCGTTATGCACCTTGGCCTGCGCCATCGACGCGCCGTTGTCGGCCGTCATGGTCTGGCCGACCACGAGCTTCGAGACGCCCTTGTCGAGATAATCGAGCAACGACCCGTACACCGCTTCGCCGCGCTGCCCCTTGGTCTCGATGAACTCCAGCTCCATGCCAGTCGGAATGATCGCCGCTGCGTCGGAGGCGATCGAGCGCACCGCCTGCAGCAGCGCCTTCTTGTCGCCCTCGCTGGCGCCAGGATGGTAGCGGCCGAGCCGCAGCGGGATGCCGTAGATCTCCGCGAACGCGCTCCAGTCCTTCAGTGCGAACGACTGCAGCATGAAAGCCCACGCCGCAGCGCGCGCGAAACCGCGGCGAATCGGAATGCCGGCCTTCGACCGCGGCGCATGCACGATGAAGGTCGGCTTGGCGAGCGGCTCGCCTTCCGGGCTGCCGTCGACAGCCAGGCGCAGCTCAGTCTGCGAGACCGGGTCAAACTGGAAGAACCGCTGATCGCGCCATTTGTAGGCGACCGGCCGCAGCGCCTTGCGTTCATACTCCCAGACCGGCTCGATCACCGCGTAGCCTTTGGCGATGCCGTCCGTCATGAGCCCGGTGGCTTCCTGAAAGTCGGGCGCGTTGACCAGCTCGTGCACGAAGTCGACGATCTTGGTCGGCACTCCCTTCGGCGCCTTCACGCTTGGCGCGACGCCTTCGATCGCCAGCCGGCGGGTCTGTACTTGGCTCGCGTAGTGCAGATAGCGCTCCTCCATTTCCTCGGCGAGCGTCAGGTAATCGCGCGCGGAGCCCAGCGCCGCCTGATGGAGCACATAGGCCAGACGCTCCGGCGTCAGCCCGGTGGCGACGCGTTCATGGTGAACAGCGCGCACGCCGATCGTGGTCGGCGTGGCGACTTCCTTCGACAGCATCGAAGTGTCGACCGGATTGCCGTCAGGCCCCAGAATGCTCACCACAGCGCACGCCCTCCGGAATTGGTTTCGAACAGTTGAGAGCCGCCGGCCGCGGCCTCGGCCGTCGCCGCCTGATAGGCGTATTCAGGCAGGTTGGCGCGGGAGGCCGCGAAGCCGAGGGCGCCGGCGATCGCCGTGTCGCCGTGGCGGTTGAAACCGTCCGCGCCCTTGCTTGAGTGATCGTCGGGCACCTTGATGATGGTGCCGACATATTGCAGGCCCTGGTGATCGCGCAGCACGTCTTCGTCGGCCGGAAGGACGATGGTGCCGTCGTTGAAGGCCTCGACATAGGCCGGCATGTTGAGCTTGTACCACTCGACCGACAGCTTCACCTCGACGATCATCGCGCCAAATTTCTGCGCGGTGGCCTCCGCCAGATAGGCGCCGTTGCCGGTGGCGTCGAGCATGCCGCCCGACATCCGCGGCAGCCGCTCCACCACATAGAACAGCACAATGCGCTGCACGTCGAAGGGAGCGTTGCGCAGCTCGAGCACGAACACCGCGCGCCTAACGAGGTCGGTACCGATCTCCAGCGGAATGATCGCCGTGAGGTCTCCGGTGCGCGCGAAGTCCTCGCCGAAGACGTGCTGCCGGCGCCGGTCGAGCTTGTCCAGGATCGGTTGCAGCTCGCGCTCGCAGAAGTCGAGGGCGGTCCGCTTGCGGACATCCTCCGGCGCGTTCTTCAACTCATCCTCGCAGGTCCAGCGGACGATCGGGATGCCCTGCCGCATGCAGGCTTCGATCTGCACCCGCGTCAGCGCGGCGCCTTCCGACTCCGCCGGGATCGCGTCCAGCTCCTGTTTCATCGCGGCGGTGCGCGGCCCATAGGCGGCGCGGATCTTCGCCTCCCAGGCGGCCTCGGCCTCGGGCGTCCAGGTGTCGCCTCGCATAAGGCAAACGCGCTTGAACAGTCCGTTCTTCACCGCATCGCCGAACGGGATGTCGTGCACGCTGAATGGCGTCTTGCCGGCGCGCGCTTCGCGGACCAGATCGTTGAAGGCATTGAGCACGCCGTTGTGGGTGCTGATCACGCGGATCTTGCCACCCCAGATCAGCAGCGCGTTGACGGCGTCGAGCACGGCGCGGACGTCGGCATGGAACGCCGCCTCGTCGATGCAGACCACACCCTGCAAGCCGCGGATATTCTCCGGCCGGCTCGACAGCGCCTCGACGCGATGGCCGGACGCGAAGCGGATGCGGAACGCCGAGATCATGCTCGTCGTGCCGTCTTCCTTCTGATCCTCGAACAGGAACTCCTCGACGGAGACGAGTTCGCCCGCCACGATCTTGGCGAAGTGCGCGACGTAGCCGATGAACTCGCGGCCTTTGTCCTTGGTGTCGCCGATGTAGAAGCAGTTCTGCCCGCCCGCCGAGCGCTTGGCTGCGGCGATCAGCGTGTGGTCCAGCGCTTCGGCAAAGGTGATGCCGGTGCGTCGCCCTTTGACGCCGAGCTTCAGGTCGGACTCGTCTCCGATCCAGTCGGCCTGGTGCTTCATCAGCACGCCTTCGGCGAGCGGATCGAGATCCTCCGGGATTTCGCTCGGCAGGTCGTTCGGCAGCGGCGCGCTGGGGTCGCGGGTCAGAACCGGCGGGCCGGCGACCTCGTCAGGTCGCTCCATCGCGCGGCTCCTCCGGCTTCTGTCGGACGCCCAGGAAGTCGCGGCGAAGCTGCGAGATCACTTCATTCGAGAGACCGCCTTCCTTGACGACGCTCTTGATCGTTTCCTCGGCTTGCTTCAGCGCCTCCGCCTTCGCCTTTTTCGCCGCACGCTCTTCGATCGCCACGGTGCGGGCGACGTCATCCTTGCTGGCCTTGCCGAGATGATCCAGCGCCTTCGCCAGCAGCATCACCTGCATCGGATCGAAGGTAACAGGCTCGCCGTCTTCGCCCTCGGTCTGGGTCGCCAGCTCGAACAGGATGTTGTGCATCAGTTCGATGTTCATCCGGGTGGTCTTGTCCGGATCGCTTTCGCCCAGCCGGCGCACGATGACGTCCGCCACGGCCCGCGACTTGCGGATGCGCTCGGCGACTTCCTCGGCTTTCTTCAGATGCCGACCGAGCGCCGACCTGGACGGCACCGCGTCCTTGTCCAGCTCGCGCAGCTTGGTGATGATCTCGTCGATCGTGCAGCCCTGATCGCGCAGGCGCCCGATCCAATCGCGCACTTCCTGCGGCAGCCGGTCGATCGACGATGGCCGGTTCGCCATGGCTCAGTCCTTCGGGCTCGGCCGGGCCACCATCGGATGCGGGCGACCGCAAGCGACATCGCGGCCGAGCTTGGTGAGCGTCGCGATGGTCAGCTTCTTGCCGCCGACCTCCAGCTCCTCCCGCTTGACCAGGCCGTGCTGATCCAGCAGCAAGATGTCCGCCTCGACGATGTCGGGATAGACGCGGTGGCGGAGCTGTGTGGCAGCCGAGGTGATCAGCGGCGCGGACAGCGAGTAATTGTCCTGTTCGGACAACAGCCGCAGGATCACGAGGCGGCGATCCTTGGCGAAGGTCTCTGCAAGGGATTCGGTCACGACTACTTCTCCTTGGCAGCGTCGAGCATGTGGTCGAGGATCATCCCCAGCGTGTGGTCGATCTTCGACGTGGTCTTATCGACGCCCTTAATGGTCTCGACGGATGCGGCGACCTGCACCTCGACACGGCTGATCCGGTCGGAGAGGTTTTCGAGCTCAGGCCGTCCGGGAAGCTGCTGCACGTCGCCTTCGAGCTTCACCATCCGCTCGGACATCTCGCGCTCGCTCTTGCCGAGGCGCTCGACGGTCTTCTTCTCGTTGTCGTCGATCTTCTTCGACAGATCGCCGATCGAGGCGGTGACCGCCTCGATCTTGGCGTCGAACGTGGACTTTGTCGGGAACTGACCGCGCAGGTAGTACATCCCGGCGAGGCCGATCGCCGCGACCGGCACCGACAAAACCCACCAGATGTCCTTCGCCAGCGAAACCGCCTCCGCCCAGCTCATTCCCATTACCGCCCCCTGTGCGAGCGGCTCCACCGCTCGCGACTATCCTGACATTCGATGCACCTGATCGCCGAGGGCATCGCCTTGCGGCGGGCTTCGTCGATCGGCTCGCCGCACGCCGCGCAATGCGTGGCGCCGTGGCCTTTGATCAGCCCGGCCGCGCGGGCAATGCAGTCGTCGCGCTCGCGCTCTTCCAGCGCCTGCGCCTCGTCGAGCTGATCGGTCACTGCTGCGGCTCGATCGCCTCGACGGCCGCGGCGCGGCGGCCTTCGCATGTCCTCAGCGCCGATCGGTCGCGGCCCCAGGCGCTCGCGGTCTCGCCCTCGGTGAGATCGCGATCGGGCAGCGGCACCGGGTCGTCGCATTTCTGCTTCGCGGTTTCGGGCACAGTCGGCCGAGTCATCGACAGCAGCACGGTCGGCTCGTCAGCGGGTTTTGTTGAGCAGCCGGACACGAGCGCGGCCGAGGCACCGACGATCGCCACCACTAAGAGCCGCATTCTGTTTCTCCAGGTCTTTCAACGCGTCTTCACGGCCCTTTTCGGCGGCCTTGATGCTGGTTTCCGCAGCCATCGCGGCGCGAGCCTGTTCGGCTTCGGCGCGCGCGACCTTGACGTTGGCCTCCGCGATCTCGGCGCGCCAATGTGCGTCGCGCTCCGCTTTGGCAGTGGCGGCGGCTTCGTCGACCATGGTGCTGATCGTGGCGGCGGCGCGCCACGCACCGAGGCCACCGATCGCCACCAGGGCGGCGACGCCCAAAGCAATCAGCGCGGCCTTACCGATCGGCCGCGCGGCGAATCCTGCGAGGGCTGCGAGCGAGATCACGGCGTCCCGGCTCCGATCAGGATCAGCACGATGGCGATCGCCGCAGCCACCCACAGCTCGGGTGTCATCACCGCATCGACCTTGTCGACGATGCCGAAGTCCGGCCCGTAGGTGTCGCGCACCCAGCGGACCCGGATGGCGAGGATGATCGCCGTGATCACCGCAATGATGATCCCGACGAACGCCGTGATCAGAGGAATCACATCCATCGCGGCCTCCCGTTAGGTCAGCCGGCCGGCGCGATAGGCGTCGACCGTGTCGGCCTCGGCCTTGCGCGCGGACCACCAGATGCCCACGGCGATGCCGACGATCAGCAGCGCCCACACCCATCCGGGTACGGCCTGGAGCCAACCCATGATCGGCGCGAGCTGGCTCATCACGCTGGAAACGTTGGAGGCGATGCCCTGCAGCACAGCGAGCGCAGCCGAGGGCAAGCCGAGCAGCCACGCCAGCAGCTTCGACCGGCCGACCTGCCGCACAGCCGGCACAGTGTCGCGCAGATCCTTCGGCGTGGCGCGGGCGCGGGCATCGCTCACTTCGCGCGGGCTCGCATCGGCCAATGCCCGCAACGTGGCGTCGTCGACATCCGTCGTCGCCGGCAGGCCGTTGTGGCGCTTGAAGGTCACCAGCGCGTCTTCGGTGCGGCCGGCGAAATCGCCGTCGATGTTGCCGACCTCGTAGTAGCCGGCCGCGCGCAGCCGCTGCTGCACGAACTCGACCAGCGGTTTCGGCAGCGCGGGCTGATCGGCGGGCTCGTCCTTCAGGAACGGATCGGCGTAGAGGCCGTCGGTGTTGCCGTCGTCGGCGGCGGTCGACACCGGCCAGTCCGGCTTCAACTCCGAGCCGGGACGCGGCGGAAGCTGGCTCGGCGGCAGGACGCTCGTCTCGCTCGATGAACCGGGCTGCAGCTCATCACCGTACAACTGCTCCAGCGACACACCGCTCTCGGCAATCGCGTCGCGGGTCTCGTCGTCGAGATCGGCGAAGCGCGCGACCTTCGCCGGTGCAACGAGGCGCGCCGGCCAAACCCGCCGTCGCACCTCATCGAGCGGAAACAGCGGATTGGTGTCGACCTTGCGGGTCGGCGCGATCATCCAGTGCGTGACGATCTCGGTGATGGTCGGATACGCCGCCACCAGCGCGCGGCACAGCTCGACCACGGCGTCGATCTGCTCCGGCGAGTGCTCCAGCCAGTACCCCGCAGTCGCCGGCACCGCCTTGCCGTCGGGCGTCAAGGGCGGAAACACTCCGGTTCGCACCTTCAGGGAGGGAGCAGCTCGGCGAAGCTGGAGACATCGTCGAAGGTGTGGCCGCGGAAGCGGCTGATCCGATCGGACAGCTCCTGCGCGTAGCCGATGACCTTGCGCACCGTCTGATCTTCCAGGAGGTGCTGCGGCTTCACGTGTTCGATCGGCACCAGCCGGCCAGCGCCGTCGTGCATGAACTTCTTGCCGCCGACGTCGATCGTGCCGTCGCTGACGGTGGCGGGAGTGGTAACAGCTTCAGACATGGGCTTCTCCTTGCGAAAGGGGGATGGTCTTGTTCGCACCGGCATCGATCGCCTCGCCACAGAACGGGCAGTAAGACGGGGTGACGGTGAGCGGCCGGCCCTTGCCGCGCGAGTTGATCTTTTCAGTCGCGACGATCAGCCTGCCGACGAGGCGGTTCTCGACCCGCGAAAACGCGATCGAGAGACGGGTATTGTGTGCGGACAGATGCTGATTGACCTCGGTCTCGCAGTCACACATTGGGGACTCCCTGCTGCGGTTGCGCATCGCGGTAGCCAAGTTCGGCGAGCGTTTCGGTGATGGCGGCGATGCGACTCCTGATCTCGCCGCGAAGCTCGTCGGTCGCGGCATCGCGCGGCAGATCGGCAAGCCGGTCGACATCGGCGAGTAGTTGAAAAGCGTCGCCAGCAAGCTCTTCGAGGGACAACACGCGGGAAGCCAGCGCGATCAGCTCCCAGGACGACACGTTGCGGTTCGGTCGCTCGCAGACCGCCTCTGCAATCTTGGTGGTGTCGACGTCGCGAAGCCGTTCCGCCAGCTCGGTTTTGGCGACCGAGAGAACCGCGTTTTTCGCGCCTTCAAAGCGGACGCGGAAATCTTCGTCCGTCTCCCAGAGCTGGGATGCCTTGATGATTGCCCGGCGCACGCCGCCGCGGTCGCGGCAGCCGACTAAGTGGCCGATCTGGGGACGGCTCTGCTGTGTGAACTGCTCCGCCAGGAGGCACGCCGCGTACCTCGCTCGTGTCTCCCGAAGCCCTCTGCAGGCCGCCTGGACGTTGAGCGCCACGACGTCGAAAGCTTCAGCAGCCGCATAGACGATCATCCGCACAGAGACGAAGCGCTGAAGTGCAGCTCTTCCGGTCATGGCTTGGCGCTCCCGATGCGAGAGTTCTGGCAACCGGCCCGGCAGGCGCGGTAGATGCGAGCGCGGACCGATGACGAGGTCGAGAAGCCGCACTTCTGTTCGTCGAGGCAGCGATCCCGCGTGATGTCGCCCAGCACGGGGCAATTGACGGTCTCGCCCATCAGCGCGCCGCGCACGCGGGCTTCGACGTTGTCGAGCCGGCCTTTGTACTTGTTGGCGAGCACGCTCGACACGACGGCGCCCGAGTAGCCGATCCGATCCGCCGCGGCCTCGCCCGATGTCGCGCTTGCTTCATTTGCGAGGGCTTCGACCCAATCCGGAAGATCGCTCTTCCAGGCTTCTTGCGCGACCTGCAGAGGATCGCGCTTGGCGACTCCAGCCATCAGACCGCCTCCGCGTTATCAGCAAGGGACGGATCGCCGACCACCACCTTGCGGTTCGGGTCGAACACGAAGTGCGTGCGAAGGATCTGCGGTGCCAGCGGGCCCGAGTTCATTTTCCGGTTGAGGCGATAGATCGCGAGGCCGCCTGAATTCTTCGCCGGCTGGAGCAACTGCAAGTAACCGGCGTCCGACAGGCGCTGCACGTAGGTCTTGGCTGTTACTTCGCCGATTTTCAGATCGTCGGTCGTCGCGATGCGGGCCAGATCACGATAGGTGAACTGCTGCAGCGATCGCATCGCCCGCCACATCTGCTGCTGGGCAGACGGCGGCGCCGGAGTGCCATCGCGGCGGACGCGCGGCGCCTCGCTGGTCTTGACCTTCACCCGGTAGAGGTTGGCCTTCATCAAGGTGCGGCCCGGCACGGGCTTCGTGCCGACCACCTCAATGAACCCGCCGCGCTCCAGCCGCGCGACGTACTCGCTGATCGTGGTGATCACCGACTTGACCGTGGAGCTGTCGATGTCCGCGACCGCCCAAGGCCCGCGCTTGTCGAGGTCCCGGATGATCTGCCAGATGGCCTCTTGCCCGGTCGAGATCGGGACCGAGAGCGGCAAAGTGATGATTGTCGAGGGCACCGGCATATCAGGCGCTCCGGCGCTGGCCGGCGGCCAGATAACGAGCGCCCGGCGGCTTTGACGTGTAGTACTTCGTGCCGCCCCAGGCCGCGAGGTCGACGGTCTTGATGCCCTTGTTGCGGGCGATCTTCATCGCTTCGTCGAGGTTGGTGCAGATGCGCCGCGCGCGGCCATCGGACTGACGGCAAATCTCGGCCTGCAGATCAGGCGCGATCGTCACGCCCTGGCACAGCGCGGCGGCCAGAGCCGCGACGTCGTCCTGGTCGCACGGTTCGGCACCGGTCCAATCGAGCACGCGGTTGTGGAACCGCTCGTGCACGGCGAGCTTCTCCGGCAGCATCTCTTCGCCGATCAGGATCACCGGGCAGCCGGCCACATCGCCGATCTCGCGCACGATTTCGAGCAGGCCATTCTTGCGGATCAGCTTGTCGGCTTCGTCGATGATCAGCGGCCGGCGCGGATCGTCCCCGAGCGCCCCCTTCGCAAGGTCAGCAAGGTCTGCGATCGTGCCCTTCGGCTGGATGCGCAGTTCGAACAGCAGTTCCTGAAGAAACTTCTTCTGAGACCACGTCTCGCCGACCTCGACCCGCACCGCGTTCGTCTTGTTCTGCGCGTAGATGCTCGCCTCGGTCTTGCCGAAGCCACTCGGGCCGTAGAACACGCCGAAGCCCGGCAAGTGCGGAGCACGGCTTTGCAGGCGCAGCGTCAGCGTCATGAACGACGCGACGTTCTTCAGAGGAACTTGCCCACCCTTGACGACGTTGTTAGTTGCGGTCATGTTGTTCTCCTTCACAGTGATTGCAGACCCGTCGCGTCGGTCCAGGACGCGGCGGGTTTTTCTGTTTCCATCGGGTCGCCGTGCATCAGCGCGCGGGCCTGATACTCAGGGCCGGCGCGATAGCCGCCCAGCCACATCGCCTCGTCGGCGCTGACGGGCTCGCCACCCCGCATGCGAGCGATGACATCGAGCGCGCGCTGCCAACGTTGATGCGGGGTTTCTTCGGAGCGCAGCGGCACGACAGTTTCGTCGGCGATCAGCTTCGCCTGCATCGCGAGCACGTCGGACGAAGGCGCAGGCGCTTCCTTCGGCACCATGGCGTCGAGCGCAGCAGCAATCGCTGGGGTCGAATGCGTCTCTTCGCGCTTGGGCAGCGCGATCACGTTCGGCATGTCGCGACGTGCGACCTCGAGCATGCGGTCGATCAGCGCCGGACCGGTGGTGAGCTTCTTGATCTCGCGACGCACATCGCGGGTGCGCTCGGCCAGACGTGCGGCGGTGAATTCCTTCTTGGCGCGCAGCAGCTCGGCGGGATCGACGCCGGCCAGCTCCGGGCAGATGCCGTCGCCGACGTAAGCGCCGCTATCGGCGTCGAACGCGATGATCCGGCCGGCGTCGTTCGGGTCCTGGCGGACCAACACGCGGTCGCCGGGGAACGCTTCGTTGATGACGTAGTGGAAGCGAGCGACCCGGATGCCGAACTTGGTGACCGTGCGGATGCCGGCGACCGGCATCAGCAGCAGATCGAGCGCGTGGGGATCAACCGTGCGGATCGGTGAGCGGGAGGCAGCGGCGGCCAGCATCGGCGAGGCGCCCAGCGCCGAGTGCGTCCGCTGCTCGTAGATGGTGTCGGTCCACTGATCGACATAGACCTGGAGCTGCGCACCGGTGAGCGACACACCGAAGGTTTCGGCGGTGTCCTCGCCGAGGCGCTCGGCGAAGCTCTTGCGGTCCTCGATCCGCTTCCGATCAGCGACGTTGTGGCCGATGAAACCGGGCAGCAGCGTCGCGCAATCGTGCTGGAAGGTCTTGATGACGCGCTCGACGTGCCCCTTTTGCTGCGGCGAGTACGGATCGGAGAGTTCGACCGCGATGCCGAGCGAACCGAACAGGCGCTTGGTGTCATTGGCGACGAAGTCGGAACCGTTGTCCGTCTTGACGGTCTCCGGCACGCCCCAGGCCATGATTGCCTTGCGCATCAGCAGCGCGACCGCCGAGGCGCGCGGCGTCCGCGACACGTAGAACTTGGTGCGACGCGTGCCGATATCGATGCAGGCATAGATCGAGTGGCGGCCATCGACGCACAGCGCGTCGACCGGCGATGCGTCGATCATCCAAAGCGTGTTCGGCTCCTTGACCCAGCGATAAGTGCCGACGCCGCTTGGCGCGTAGGCCGAGCGATAGCGGTCCGGGTTCGACAGCTTGGTGAGCGCGACGCGCTCGGTGACTTTGAGCCTCGCGACGTAGTGCTGGATCGTGCGGATCGGCGGAACGTCGACCAGTGCGCCATCTGGCAACACCAGCTCATCGCCGAATTCATCGCGAAGCAGTCCGTGAAGGGTCGAAGCTGATAGGTGCTCGTTGTGAGCGATCAGCGCCAGCAGATAGGTGCGGACTTTTCCGTCGCAGGCGATGTCGAGCACACCTTTACCCTTGCGGGCCTTGGCACGATCGACGGCGAGGTTGTTAGTCCGGCCCTCGCGCTTGGCCTTGACCCAGCGGGCCAGCGATCGGGGCGACAGATGCGGAATGATCTCGCGGATCCAGGCGTCGATGATCAGCGTGCCGCCGTTGTAGGCGTCCACGAAGATCTTCGAGCGCGATGCATTGCCGAGCCGCTGGCCGCGGCCGAAAGCGGCGAAGGCGGCAACGATGGCGAGGCGCGCATCACGCTCCTTGGCGGCGCGCTCACTGAGGTTTTCGGCCGGCTGCGCCGCAGTTGGCGCTTCGACGGGCTGCGGCGCCAGAACGGCGCGATGCCGACGTTCAAATTCGACGCGCGCCGAGGGCGGCAGCAGCGAAATGTTGTATTCGAGACCACCACCGCGGCCGGACCGGCGCCGGACATAGGCGAGGCTCTCGTTCCAGCCCTGCCGCTGCGCGTAAAGCTGGATGCCGCGCTCGGTATCAGGCATGCCCGGCAGCCGAGCCGCGGCGATGTCGCGTGCTGTGCACCAGTCTATCATCGCGACGCCCTCCATTGGGCATCGGCGGCCTGTTCTTCGCGCTCAAGGCGCTCTTTCAGCTCGCGGGCGCGCTCACGCTTGAGCAGCGCCTCGAACTTCACCGGCACAGCGATCAATCCGAGGTCGTTGAGCAGCGCATTGAACAGCCGCTCGTCGCGGGTCGCGGTGTAAAGCGCCGCCAAACGGTGCGCCGGGATCGCATGCGGCTTCTCCGGCGAGGCGTAGGCGTCGAGCGTCGCCTTCGATATCGTCTCGCCGAGCTGCTCCGACATCGCAGCGGCGACCTCGTCGCGTTTATGGCCTTCCAGTGCTGCAGAGATCGCCCGCGCCAACCGCCGCGCAGCCGTCCACGCCTGGATTTCCTCAGGCTCGAACCGGCGCACGACGGGCGTCGGTTCGAAATCGCGGAAAAGGTCGATCGTGGAGGTGTCGCGGCGGCGGGGGGCCATGGCTTAAGCCTTCTTGCTCTGCATCCAGGCCTTGATGGCGTCAGCGTGCGCGTCGAAAAACGCGTACTGCTCGGCCGCTTTGAGCTTCGAAAACGTGTTGGAGACCTTTTCCCAGGCCGGAGCGCGGTCGGGCGGCGGCGTCTTGTCGATCGCCGCCACGGCGTCGGCGACGCTGGCGATGCCACTCTCGGCATCGAGCAGGTGCGCCGCGATCTTGCGCTGCCGCGCCGTGCTTTCGCGGGCGAGCGCCAGCAGCTCGGCCTGATTGTCGGCGATCGGATGCAGTGCCAGTTCGCGGCGCACCGCTTCGTCGATCGAGGCAATCTCGATCGCGGCGTAGATCGAGCGTTCCGACACACCCAACGCCTTGGCGGCAGCCGCCGAGAACCGCTCGACAAAAATCTTTGCAGTTTCTGCAAACAATTCATCCGCGGTCGGGCGACCACGCTTCGGCAGTGGGTTCTGAAGCTCGTAGATGCGCTTCCATTCGGCCAACGCGACCGCTCGGTCGAGCACCGTCAGCTCGGCGCGGACGAGGTTTTCCTTGATCTCGCGCATCCGGCAGGAGGCGTCGTCCGGATAGGAGGCGGCATCCTTCACGTCCGCCACAATCTCGGTGCGGCCGAGCTTCAGATGCGCTGCGAGCCGATGCCCACCGACCAAGAGGCGATGCCCGGTGGTCGTCTCGACCACCTCGATTGGCGGCAACTCTTCGCCGGCTTCAAGATCGGCGGCGAACGTGTCGACCCAATCGGGCCGAAGTTCGCGAAGGCGCCCGGAGGCGTCGATTGTGGCGGTTGGGATGGTTTTTAGGGTCATTTGAACCGGCTTTGATGGTGTCAAAAAACAGCGGCGGACGCGGGCTCGTGGCCCGGTCCGCCGCAGTCGTCTGGGAGGAAACGCGAGGAGCCCTCGCTGCCCACCACTTGCCGCAGGTGGCGCGGTTCGTCGGCCTCGGACGCGACACCAAGCGAGCCGGACTGAACGGTTTGAAGCGACGCGTAGCGCGAGAGCAGCGCGCGTCGATCGTCGAGCGGAAGGTGACGATTGGTTTGCCAGCAGCCGAGCAAGCCCGCGTCCACGTCTTCCTGCGGAAGCGGGGCGATCCGCACGAGCGGGATGTCAAAGCAGCGGTTCGGGATGGACAGATCGGGGGTCATGCGGCTTCCCCGATGTCCGCGTCGGGAGCCCGCTTTTGACTGGCGAGTCGGCGACGTTCCGCGATAGTCTTCCGCTTGGGCACTTTGTAGCGTTTGGGCCACAGCTCTTCGAGCGGGACGCCGAGAAACGAGGCGATCACCTGTTCACCGCGAATGTTGCGGCGGACCAGGGCGATACGACAGGCGGAGTCCTCCAGGCCGGCGTCGATCGCCAGTCCAGTCAGGGTTTCGCCACGCCGCTGGATCTCGGCCTTGATCGAGAACCTGTCCCAAGTCTTTTGCTGCATTGAAGCCCTCCGGATGAGCCGGCCCCTGCCAGGGCCGGCTTTTCTCGGGTCCGAAACGTGATCGCTTTTGTGATGTGAAAATGTCCACTTTTGTCGATTCGCGCAACCGCAAAAGTGGAGTTTTGGCGCGGTGAGCACTGGAAAAATGGATGAACCGGATACCGAACCAGAAGGCCCGGTCGCGCATTGGACGCCAGAGTGGCGCGAGCGCTTTCAGCTCGTGCTGAAGCGGGTCGGAGGGCTCAAAGGCGCATCCGAGCTGATCGCCACGAAGGGCGAACAGATTGCCAAATGGCGGGATGGGAAGGCCCGGCCACCATTCTTCGCGCTGCTGACGCTAGTCTCAGCCGCCGAGCTGGACCTGAATTGGTTGGCGACGGGCGGCGAACGCGCGGAGCGCCCGCGAGCCGCGACGCCGGTCGATATCGATGACGAGCTGTTCGGCCGCGTGTTCGATGCGGTCCAGCGTCTCTACAAAGACCAGGGCATGTCAGTCCCGCCGGTGGACTTGGGGCGGACGGTGGCCAGGAAATACAGCGAGATCATTGCCGCGACGGCCGATCCAGAGGAGCGGCTAACCATGATCAAACTGGTAGTTGCGCAACTGAGGTCGGATATTCTATCAGCGGTTGCAGAGCCGGGCACAGGTAAAGCGTCGGCCTGAGGCTGGTGAAGATAATACCGCTCATTCAGCCGATGCTGACTACTTTTGGCAGCGACAGCGCCGCGTTTAGTTGGTCTGTGATTTAATTCCACTGTCCTTTAGGACAGGTACTGAGGGTAGTCCGATGCGTGCGGCTTTGTTGGCAGCTTCGATCCTGGTGGCCTCGGCGACTGCGGCCGGTGCCGAACCTCAGTTCAGCGCTGCCGCCGCGATGAGGCAGATCGACGCCACCATGCAAGCCAGCGCGGCGCCTGGGCCTGACTTCGGCGCAGCCGTTCGCGACATTCTCAACGCTGAACAGGTCATCCAGGCGGCACTTCAGACCGGCGACGAGCGGGAGCTGAACGCGCAGTCCAACAGGCTTCTGCGACTGCAATCGAAGCTGGCGAAGGAAACCGAGCCCGGCGACGCCCGAAGCGCTTGCTGGCAGGCCGCAGGCGACCTCTCGGCCGTTGCATCCTTGATGCGGCGCGCCGCGCGTGGCGATGAGCCTGCGAAGTCGCTGGTCGCCGCTGGAAAGATCGAGGACTCTTACCGCAGCAATCTGGCGAGCTGCGACAAGGCGCTCGGCACCGCTAAACGCAGCCGGTGAGCTGCCGCTCGGCGCCGCGTCGATTTCGGAGTTCGAGGCAGGCTCTCTCGCGGCCAGACGCCCGAAAGTCCCCACGTATCAGGCATTTTCGACGTGTTTCGCCACTGACGGCGAACTCCGAAGCCGTTTCGGAGTTCGCCGCGCGGCTTTGTTGATCTTCAACGTTTTTTCGGGAGAGGCGCTTACGGCGCTCCGGCGAACTCTGCCATTTGATCTTGCGCGCCGCCCGCCGGCTTTCGAGCTAACAACTTCGCCGCCAACGGCCTGATTTGGCTCACGTTATCCCGCGTCGTCCCGCCTAATCCCGCCTCTCCGGGGGAGTGCCATGTGATGTTGCGGGTTACACAGGGATGTCCCCGCGCGGATTTATCGCATGTGCCGAACGGCAACTTGCGGCGACCCGACCGATCCCGGCGGTCGCGTTTCATCGAAATTCATAGACGGGATGGCGGGGACGGCCGCTGCATGGAGCCGGGGGGCCAGCAGGGTGTCGATGGCGCGCTCGGAAGGATTCGAACCTCCGACCCTCGGAATCGAAATCCGATGCTCTATCCAGCTGAGCTACGAGCGCGGGGGCCGGGTGGGGCTTGCCGCCCGGCGAGGGCTTTCGAATACCCCACTTTTGCAGGCGCTTACAAGGGGGAGGGGGGCTCCCATGATTTCGCCGGAATGTGCGCATTAACGTCGCGCAAACCAAACTCGGCCAAAGTGCCGGTGCCGGCCGAGGCCGGCCCGCTCCCCTTGTCGCCACGGGTTTCGACCGAACCATGCGTACGCTGTTCTCGTCGCTGTTATTGCCGCTGATGCTGCTGGCCACGCCGGCACGCGCCGATCTCCACATCACCCGGGATCACGGCGGCTATGTCGAGGAGTACAAGGCTAAGTACCAGCGGATCCGGGATCGCCGCGAGCGGGTCATCATCGATGGCATCTGCAACTCGGCCTGCACCCTGGTGTTTGGGATCGTGCCGCTGAACAAGATCTGCGTCACCCCGCGCGCCAGCCTGGGCTTCCATCAGGCCTATTACGACAAGGCCTTCACCTTCGGCATCAAGGTCACCAGCCTTGAAGGCACCTCGGAGCTGATGTCGTATTATCCGCAGCCGGTGAAGGACTGGATCGCCCGCAACGGCGGCCTGACCACCGAGATGAAGAAGATCAAAAACGGCGTCGATCTGTGGAAGATCGTCGATCCCTGCCCGGAAGAGTATTGAGCCCATCGGCGGTCTGGCGGCCGAAGGCCGAGCGCCGGTCCAGCTTTTTCGGCCTCATGTCAGGCCGATCGTTCCCGCCATCACCGCCACGCAGTGTCCGCCGATCGCGGTGGTGGTGACTTCGCCCCCGCGCTTCTCGGCGCCGGCGAACAGCAGGCTCGGGCGGCCCATCTCGAACCCCTGCAGGATGGTTTTCGACATCGTCAGATCGGCTTCGGGGCGCAGCTTCGCCAACAGGCCGATCAGCGCGACATTGGCGCTACCGGTGGCCGGGTCCTCGGGGACCTTGTTCAGCGGCGCGAACATCCGGGCGCGGATGTCGATGGTGTCCTCCGCAGTCTGCACATAGAGCAGGACCTTTGACGTCGGGTAGGCGGCGATGTGGTCGCCGAAGAGGTCGGCGCGTGGGCTGGCGGCGGCGAGGGCGGTGCGGCTCTTCACCTCCGCGATGATGAAGCCGGTGCCGCAGGATGCGATGCACGGCCGGTGGTTGGCGATCTCGATGTCGCCTTCGCTGAGCGAGCAGGCCGCCGCGATGACATCGGGGGCGATCTCGTCGGTCACCGACAAGGTCTGGGGCGACGTCAGGCGCGCGCCGGTGACTGCGCTGCCGTCCTTGATCAGTTTGATCGGGACGAGCCCAGCCTTCTCTTCGAACACTACGCGATCGCCGGCAACGCTTCGGCCGTAGCTCTGCCCGATGCGGGCCAGCACGAAGGCGGTGCCGACATTCGGATGGCCGGCGAACGGCAGCTCGCCGTTGGGCGTGAAGATCCGAACTTGCGCGGTGTGGGCAGGGTCCAGCGGCGGCAGCACGAAGGTCGTTTCCGACAGATTGAACTCGCCGGCGATCGCCTGCATCTGCGCGCTCGACAGCCCTTCCGCGTTGAGCACGACGGCGAGGGGATTGCCGCTGAACTGCTCGGCGGTGAACACGTCGACGGTTTCGAACTGCAGGCGCATGGCGGCTCCGGAAGATGACGAACGCGCGGTGCGGGAAGGGCGGCGCGTTGATGATGACGATCCGTGCTGGTCGCGGCGGTTGCGGCGTGGCATGGACGTGGCGCCATCGGGCGCTTGCCCGTCACCATACGATCGGGCCCTCGGGGAAACAATGAACCGTAACGCAGAGCATCTCGCCGGCCGCGCCGCGCCCGCTGTGTTTGTCGTGCTGTGGAGCACCGGCTTCATTGGCACCAAATACGCGCTGGCCGGTGCGGAGCCGCTGACCTACCTGTCGATCCGGATGATCGCGGTGGTGTCGCTGATTGCGGTGATCGCGGCGATCGCGCGGCCGCGCTGGCCGAACCTCACCGGCGTCGGCCACAGCATCGTCGCCGGACTGCTGGTGCACGGCGTGTATCTGGCTGGCACCTCGATCGCGATCGCGCATTCGGTGCCGGCGGGCCTGTCGGCCTTGATCCCGGGCCTGCAGCCGATCCTGACCTCGACGCTGGCCAATCGCTGGCTCGGCGAGCGCGTCACGCCGCTGCAATGGCTGGGGCTTGGGCTCGGTCTCGGCGGCACGCTGTTGATCCTGCACAGCCGAAGCCTGACCGGCGACATCGGCTGGGGCTGGCTCGCCTCGGCCTGTTCGCTGATCGGCATCACCATCGGCACGCTGTACCAGAAGCGGTTCTGCAGCGGCATCGATTGGCGCGCCGGCAACATCATCCAATTCCTCGCCGCGCTCGCGCTGTTCGCGGTCGGCGCCCTGCTGTTCGAAACCCGGGTGGTGAATTGGACCACCGAGTTCGTGCTGGCGGTGGGCTGGCTGGTGGTGGTGCTGTCGATCGGATCGATCGGGCTATTGTACTGGCTGATCCGGCATTCCGCCGCGACCTCGGTCGCCAGCCTATTCTACCTGGTGCCCGGCACCACAGCGCTGATGGCCTATGTGCTGTTCGGTGAAAAGCTGGACGTGGTGTCGATCGTCGGCATGGTGATCTGCGCGGCGGCGGTGTTTCTGGTCAACCGCGCCAAGGCGTAGAGGCGCAGGGCAGGCAGCACTCGCTTGCGCTTTGCGCGCAGCAAAAAGCCTCCGGGCAGGTGCTCCGGAGGCTTTCGCTGGCCGACGCGGATGATCCGCTCAGCGCTTGGATTTCTTGGCCTTCTTCGCCTTCTTCGGCGCCGCCTTCTTGGCCTTCTTCACGGTCTTCTTGGCTGCCTTTTTGGCCTTCTTGGGCGCCTTTTTGGCGGCTTTCTTGGCCTTCTTGGCGGCCTTCTTCGGAGCTTTCTTGGCGGCCTTTTTGGCGGCCTTCTTGCCTGCCTTCTTGGTCGCCTTCGCGGCCTTCTTGGCGCCGGCCTTCACCTTCTTGGCGACTTTCTTGGCCGCCTTCTTGGCTGCCTTGCGCGCCTTCTTGACCACGGTCTTGGCTGCATCGGTGGCCTCGGTGATCACCTCGCCCACCTGCTCGATAATCGGCTTGTCGTCGTCCATATTGATCCCCCAAGGGTTTGCAGATAACCGCGACGATAGCCGATTCGCGCAATTAGTAACGCTGCTAAGCGAAGTTGTTCAACGCTGACGCAGCTCGGCATAGGCCGAAAGCGCCCGCTGCCGGCCGGTTTTGTGGTCGACGATCGGCCGCGGATAGTTGCCGCCGAGCTCGATGCCGGCGGCGGCGAGTTCGAGCGGCGTCGCGGTCCACGGCTGGTGGATCAGGTTGTCGGGCAGGCCGGCCAGTTCGGGGACCCAGCGCCGGATGTAGCTGCCACCCGCGTCGAACTTCTCGCTCTGCAGCAACGGGTTGAACACCCGGAAATACGGCGCCGCGTCGGCGCCGCAGCCCGCCACCCACTGCCAGTTACCGGGATTGCTGCCCGGATCGGCGTCGACCAGCGTGTCCCAGAACCACTGCTCGCCGAGCCGCCAGTCGATCAGCAAGTGCTTGACCAGGAACGAGCCGACGACCATGCGGACGCGATTGTGCATCACCCCGGAGTGCCACAGCTCGCGCATTCCGGCGTCGATGATCGGGTAGCCGGTGCGGCCGCGCTGCCAGGCGCTGAGCGCTGCCTCGTCGCTGTGCCACGGGAAGGCGTCGAACGCCGGCTGCAGATTGCGGGTCGCCAGATCCGGATGGTCGAACAGCAGATGCCGGCAGAACTCGCGCCAGCCGAGCTCGCTCAGGAATTTGTCGATGTCGGGCGCGATCGCCGGCCGCTCGGCGGCGGCAAAGCGCGCGGCGTACCAAACCTGGCGCGGACTGATTTCGCCGAACCGCAGATGCGGCGACAGGCCGGAGGTGACGTGCCGATCCGGATAGTCGCGCCCGTCCGCATAGCCGGGCAGGCCCGCGAGGAAGTCGGACAGCCGCGCCTGCGCGGCGGCTTCGCCCGGCGTCCAGGTTTGGCGGAGGCCGCCGGCCCAGTCCGGCGCCGTCGGCTCGAGCTGCCAGTCGCCGAGCTGATCGCTCGGTGGAGCCGGAGCCGGCCGCAGCGCCTTCGGGCGGGGCAGGGGCTGTGGTGGACCGCCGAGGCTGAGCACCCGCCGCCAGAACGGCGTGAACACCCGCATGCCGCGGCCATCCTTGCTGCGGATCGCACTCGGCGCCACCAGCGTGTCGCCAGGGTGGCGGTGATACGCGATGCCGGCCACCGTGAGGGCATCGGCCAGCGCATCGGCGATAGCCCGATGCGGAGCGAACTCGATCTCGTTCCAATGCACCGCCGCCGCATCGCTCTGCTGCGCCAATTCGGCCAGCACCGCGGCCGCCGGCCCGCGCCGCAGGATCAGCGGCGCACCGGCCGCAGCAAGCTCGGCCGCAAGCGAGCGCAGCGATTGCCCCAGCCACCACCGCGCTGCGCCGCCAAGGGGGCGCACATCATCGCTCACCTCATCGAGCACATAAACGCCCAGCACAGCCGCACCGGATTGCGCAGCAGCCTGCAACGCCGGATGATCGGCAAGACGGAGATCGTCGCGAAACCAGACGATGACGGGACGGGAGCTGGCGGTTGTCAGCACGTGGGCTCATCCTGGATACGAGGCTGCGATTTTGCGCCGCTGTCCGGCTGCGTGTGCAACCATCGACGAGGCAATCCGTATTTGACAGGATGCATTCTGCTTTGTTCAGGAGGACGATTTGAAGCGCTACGGTCTGCTCTATCTGGCAACATTCATTGTCCTGATTCCGCTCGACTTTCTGTTCCTCGGCACGATCGCCAAGAGCTTCTTCCAGTCGCAGGTCGGCGACATGCTCGGCGAGGTGAGGCTGTTGCCGGCTGTGCTGTTCTACCTGCTCTACGTCGTCGGCATCGTCATCTTCGTCAACGGCTCGGCGCAGGCGACTTGGCAATCCTCGTTGTTATACGGGGCGCTGTTCGGGCTGTTCTGCTACGCGACCTTCGAGCTGACGTCGCTGGCGCTGCTGAAGCACTGGACCTGGCCGGTGGTGGCGGTCGACATCTCGTGGGGGGCGTTCATCACAGCGGTATCGGGAACGCTGGGCCTGCTGCTCGCCGACTGGTGGTCGCCGCGCTGACCGCACGCCGACGGCTCGACACTTAAAACGCTGAAGGACTGCTGAATGACCGGTGCGGCCAAATGGCCGCCCGGCAAAGCCGCTTTGCCGCAATTGCGCCGCCAGTGCGCCCAACCGCCGCCGGAGCGGCTTGCGAATTGAGCCGGCGAGACCGCTGCTGCGACAAATCGGCAACCCTGTTTCGAAACATCGTGGGTAATTCCGATCGAATCGAGCGCAGGAGCGAAGTCTTAACCAAGCGTTTACGCCAGCGTGGAAATGCTGGCCCAGAGCCAGAAAAACGAGTGAAAGCAATGACTGCCGTCGCCACCGCCGAACTGTTCGGCATCGACCCTCTCAACGTTTCGGATCGTTATACCGCCGCGCAAGCGCTCGGGGTCGTGCGGGATGGGATCATCACCGGCGAAGGCCCGACCACCCGCGGTCGGGTGCATTTCTCCCGCACCCTCGACGCCGCCGACACCGCGTGGTGCATGGGTATCCTGACCGCTTCCGCGGTCGACAATCAGCCGATCAGCCGGGCCGAGGCCGAAGCGCTGTTCGAGATCAACGATGCCGCTGCCGAGCGTGTCGATGGCGGCCGGTTCGATGATCTGTTTGCCAAGGCCGTCGCCCATCACGCCGCGGCCGCCTCCGGCCTGCCGGTGCCGGCGCGCAGCGTCGCGCTGTCGCCGGACGTCGCGATCGAGTCCTGGGCTCCGACCCAGGCGGTCGGCGTCAACACCGAAGTCCTGGAGTGGATCTCGCGCCAGATGCGCGGCACCCGGCGCAGCAATCACACGCTGATGCGGCTGGTCGCCACGCTGGTCGGCGTCGCGACGCTGCCGCTGATCAGCCAGGTCCCGCAGATTTTCGATCTCGGCGTCTGATCGTCCGAAGCCAAGTTCTGCAAGCAAGCGGCGGGGTTATTTCCCCGCCGCTTTTTGTTTGGAGGTCTCGCCGTCGAGGCCGAGGGTACGGCCCGGGAAACCCGCGGCATCGAAATAGCGCTGCTCGCCGACGCGCTGCATCGCCAGCACGGTGCGCAGTCCATTGGCGGCGTATTTCGAACGGACCGTCTCCTGGGTGGCTTTCGGCACGGCGCCGTTCGGCATCGCTTCGGTCATCACCCGGCCGATCAGCTTGCCCTTGGTGGTCGGATCGAGCCCCATCAGCATTGCCGCGGTGAACCCGACGTCGGCGTTGCTCACCGGCAGCGGATCGGCGAAGCCGGCTTTGAAGTCCGGGCCGGTCGCCGCCATGAAGTTCATGGTGTCGCCGCGGCTGAACGAGCCGTGCATGCCCTGGCCCTGGCGCAGCACGGTGTCGGCGACCTGCACCGAGCACTGCGTCGGCTCGGCGCAGCCGGACGCGTAGGATCGGAAGTTGACCACGATCGTCGGCGTCGGCGTCGCGGCCTTGCCCTTCAGGTTGAGCGCCGACAGCGGCAGCGCGCCGGGGAAGCTGCCGAGCGAGTCATCGACGAACAGCCCG
>NZ_QUML01000090.1:0-675 GCF_010907025.1 Rhodopseudomonas sp. BR0G17
GCCCTGGTCCATCCTTGCCATGGCGCGGTGCGGGTCGAGCAGGAGCTGCGGCTGAAGGACCTGCAGGTCTCCGCCGGCGGCGTCCGCGGCGTCTGGCAGCGCCATGGTCTGCTGACCAAGCACGAGCGCCTGCTGCGGCTGGAGACCACCGCCGAGCGCACCATCGAACTGTCCGAGGAGCAAACGAGACTGCTCGAACGGTTCTCGCCCGAGTTCCGGGAGCGCCACATCGAGGCATCGAGACCGTGCTGTTCGACAATGGCCGGGAGTTCTGCGGTCGTGCCGACCAGCATCCCTACGAACTCTTCCTGCAGCTCGAGGACATCGACCATCGCACAACGCGCGTGAAGCGGCCGCAGTCCAACGGCATCGTCGAAGCGTTGCATCGGACGCCGCTCGACGAGCACTTCCGGGTCGAGGGCCGTCGCACCTGGTTCGAGACCGTCGAGGAGATGCAAACCGTTCTCGAGGGCTTCTGGCCGACTACAATCAGTGACGGCCACACCAGGGCCGCGGCATGATCGGCCGGACCCCCGCCACCGCCTTCGTCGACGGTCTGCCAACGTCACAACAAAGGAAGGAGGGAAAGAAAGCCGAAAAACAAGCCGCCAAAGTAGCCGCCTGACGTCGCCCGCTCACCGCGACACTGTCAGACGATTACCCTCTCTGTACACC
>NZ_QUML01000091.1:0-658 GCF_010907025.1 Rhodopseudomonas sp. BR0G17
CGATGCGGCGATGATCGCGGCGCAGAACAAGCTGATGGCCGCGCTGCCGGCCAATCTGCGCGAAGACGCCGGACGGATGCAGGAGCGCTTTCACCTCGATGCGCCGGGCTGGTTCGGCGAGGCCGAACAGCCGAAGCACTTGCGCGCCGTCGCCGCCGCGATGCTGCGCGGCACCCTGATCAAGATCCGCTACGAGAGCTGGCGCGGCCAGAAGCGCCGCCGCGTCGCCCCGCTCGGCCTCGTGCTGAAGGGCGGCAGCTGGTATCTCGCCGGACAGGTCGACGGCAGCGTCCGAACCTACCGGATCGCGCGCGTGCTCGACTGCACGCCGCTCGACGACCGCTTCACGCGACCGGCCGACTTTGATCTCGCCGCCTACTGGCAAAGCGCGACGCTGCGGATGGAAGCCGAGCTACATCCCAACGTCGCGGTCGTCCGATTGTCACCGTTCGGCGTGACGCTACTCGACGCGCTGAGTCAGCCTTATGTCCGATCGCGCACCGAGCTCGACGACGTCACCGACGCCGACGGCTGGCGCATCGCCAAGATTCCGATCGGCAAAACATCGTGGCACGCGGCGTCCGAACTACTGCGGCTCGGGCCGGAGGCCGAAGTGCTGGAGCCGCCAGAGCTCCGCGCAACGATCGCCGAGATGACG
>NZ_QUML01000092.1:0-641 GCF_010907025.1 Rhodopseudomonas sp. BR0G17
GATTTCGTTCGATTGCTGTACACCGCGCGTTGGCCCATCGTGGTGGTGGGCTGGGCGATGCTGACCACCGGCCTCGCGGTCGCTTGGCAGACGCACGATCTGATGATGGCGGTCATCGGCCTCGCCGGCATGGCGGTGACGCTTGGACGGCTTGTTCTGTGCTTCGCGTTCGACCATGCCGTTGCAAAGCGCCCGCTCGATGTCGGGATGGCGAAACTGTGGGAGCGCCGACTCGCCGTCGGCGTGATCTCGACCGGCGTTTGCGTCGGTGCCTTCGCGGTCCGCTGCTTCCTGTTGCCCGACCTCGCCGCGCATATGATCGCGGGCGGACTCGTGTTCGGCTATTGCGCCGGCACCACCACGCGGTTCTCGATACGGCCGTGGATCGTACAGACTTCGCTGGTGGTCTCGGTGACACCGGCGGTCGCGGCTGCGCTGTGGAATCTTGATCTGCTGCACACCGCTCAGGCGCTGCTATTCGTGATCTTCGCGTTGGGCGGCCTCGAACTGATCGACTACATCCACGCTACCACCGCCGAGCAGTTGACGCTGCGCGCCGAAGCGACGCGGCTTGCGCGAGCCGACGCGCTGACCAATCTGCCGGACCGGCGGCATCCGGTCGAACATTTCAACGAACTCGC
>NZ_QUML01000093.1:0-598 GCF_010907025.1 Rhodopseudomonas sp. BR0G17
AGATGTGTATAAGGGACAGGGGCAGAAGCTGATCGGGTTTGCGCAGCAGATGCTGCACGGCCTCTATCATCCCGAGGCGTTGCGTGCGCTGCGCGACGCCGGGCTCGCTACCACGCTTCCTGTGCGGCGTTATCAGACATGGCTTGCGACGCTTCCCGAACCGCGCCGCGCCGAGCTTCTGGCGCGCTGGGGCGATCCGGAAAACGCGCCGTCCGTCGTCGAGATCGCTGGCGAGAAACAGTTCATCATTCCTTGCTATAAGGCAGGAAACTTGTTGCTTATGCCGCAGCCGCCGCGCGGCGCGACCGCGGGCGCAAGTTATCACGACACCAGCGAACCGCCGCCGCACGCCTATCTTGCCGCCTATCTGATGCTGCGCGTAAGTGGGACAGACGCGCTTATTCATTTCGGCACCCACGGCACCCAGGAATGGACGCCCGGCAAGGATCGCGGGTTGTCCACCGACGACTATCCGTTTCTTGCTGTCGGCGATCTGCCGGTCTGCTATCCCTATACGCAGGACAACATCGCCGAAGCCATTCAGTCCAAACCGCGCGGACGGGCCGTCACCGTCAGCCACCAAACAACCCCAATTGCA
>NZ_QUML01000094.1:0-622 GCF_010907025.1 Rhodopseudomonas sp. BR0G17
AACCTTGACCCGACGCACCGAGGTCGTAGGCTCAAGCGTATGGGCAAGTTAAGATGCAAACTGATCTCCAATCTGAGATCGAACATGCCCTCGCCCACGGCTCTCAGAGGAAGGTGTGGGGGAAACAGCCCACATTTTTATAACGCCATCGCATAAGGACGACGCAATAGCGTCACCAAGTTCGGAGGGCCTGCCAGAAGATCGTCATGAATTCCGGTTTCGCCGGAACTCAGGACAACTCGTTCGCAAGTCTGCATCGACAGAGTGCGCTTTCTTGATTGGGACCGTGATCCGCGGACATTCATCAAGGCCCGCGGGCACCGGGTGATCATCAAGATAGCCTGACATATGCGAGCACACAACCGGGTTCAAAATGAATGAAAGAAGGGTTGAACGAGGGGTTTCCAGATATGTCTCGCGAGGAATGGGCCTTGGCCCAGGCGATGAAAGTCTTGCCGACGGCATTGTGGCTCAGGCGATCGAGGCACAGCCGGTCTTCGGCCAAATCGCGCCATCAGAGAGCCCGTGTGTTTCGCGGACGAGACAAGGGCAACGAAGAGAAGTGACAGATCATCGATATTAGAAGATGTCGGCCTGCTCCAGGTCGGAAGAAGAAATCAGT
>NZ_QUML01000095.1:0-596 GCF_010907025.1 Rhodopseudomonas sp. BR0G17
GGCATGCCCTGCCAGACAAGGAAGATCGTGAACACGATCGAGATCGGCAGCAGCACGTAGAGCGTGCAGCGGGTGACATCGACCCAGAAATTGCCGATGGTCTTGGCCGAGGCGCGGGCGAAGCCGCGGATCAACGCCACAGCCAGCACCATACCGGTCGCGGCGGAGAGAAAGTTCTGCACCGTCAGGCCGAGCATCTGGGTCAGATAAGACAACGCGCTCTCGCCGCCGTAGTTCTGCCAATTGGTGTTGGTCAGGAACGAGATCACGGTGTTGAGCGCGGGATCGGGCGCTACCGCGCCCTGCTCCGCCGGATTGAACGGAAGCAGGCTCTGCAGCCGAAGCAGGCCATACAACAGCGCGAAGCCGGCCACATGAAACAGCAGCATCGCCACCGTGTAACTGAGCCAATGCTGTTCGCGCTGCGGATCGACGCCGGCGAGGCGATACAGCCCGGTCTCGACCGGGCGTAGCAGAGCGATGCGGCCGTCGAAGACGCGGGTGAGATAGGCGCCGAGCAGCGGCGTCAGCGCCACCACAACCGCGCAAAACAGGATGAACTGGGTCGAGCCGATCAGGGTCATCGCCGCCTCCTC
>NZ_QUML01000096.1:0-591 GCF_010907025.1 Rhodopseudomonas sp. BR0G17
GGAGAAGGTGGCGCGGCAAGCGCATCTTGGCGCGCCGGATGCGGGGGCGCCTCCGCATCACGCGCCGCGTCGACAAGTGCAGGCTCATCAGCCCCCTCACCCGGCTGACCGGCTGCGCCGGCCAGTCGACCTCTCCCCGCAGGCGGGGAGAGGTTGAGCCGCGACGCAGTGCTCAGCTCCACCAGCGACGGCAGGAACCCGGCCAGGGTCTTGCCGGCGCCGGTCGGCGCGATCAGCAGCGCCGAGCGCTGCGCGTGGGCTTTTTCCAGCAGCGCCAATTGATGGTCGCGCGGCGTCCAGCCGCGCGCGGCGAACCAGCGCCGGAACAGCTCGGGCAGCAGACGGGAATCGGCGACGGGTTCGGCGAGGCTCACGCCGCCAAGGTAGGCATTGCCGAGGCGCGGGTCGAGATGGCGCCGCCGGAAACGCAAAACGCCCGCCAGAAGGCGGGCGTCACGGGACGGAGAATTCTCAGTGGCAGGTCACTCAGTGACCGCCTTCTCCGAGATCTGCCATTCCTTACCGTCGAACTCCATGGTGTGCAGCGTCTTGATCGAGGTGTAGTCGGTCGGCGTGTGGGAGTAGCTGACG
>NZ_QUML01000097.1:0-586 GCF_010907025.1 Rhodopseudomonas sp. BR0G17
TAAGGGACAGGGTCTACACCGGCAGCTATCAGGACTCGGTGGTCAAGGCGATCACCGCCGCCAAGGCCGGCAACGCCCCCGACATCGCAATCCTGCTGTCGACCGACATGTTCACGCTGATCGACAACGACCTGATCGAGCCGATCGACACGCTGGCCAAATCCGAAGCCGACCACGAGTGGCTGAAGGCGTTCTATCCGGCCTTCATGGAAAACAGCCAGACCGGCGGCCACACCTGGGGAATCCCGTTCCAACGCTCGACCATCGTGCAGTACTGGAACAAGGATGCCTTCAAGGCAGCCGGGCTGGATCCAGACAAGGCGCCTGGGAGCTGGGACGAGATGGTCGCGATGGGCAAGACCCTGACCAAGCGCGACGACTCCGGCACGGTGACGCAGTGGGGGCTCGAAATTCCATCCTCGGGCTTTCCTTACTGGCTGTTCCAGGCACTGACGACGCAGAACGGCGCCATCCTCGCCAATCCCGAAGGCACCAAGGTTGCCTACAACGATCCGAAGGTCGTCGAATCGGCGCAGTTCTTCGCCGATCTCAGCCGCAAATACGACGTGATGCCGAAGGGCATCAT
>NZ_QUML01000098.1:0-586 GCF_010907025.1 Rhodopseudomonas sp. BR0G17
ATGCAGACGGGAATTAGTCGCGTTCAAAACCCTCTGCTGATCACCGCGCCTGACCCGAGCGGCCGCAGCCGCGAAGCCGGCAGCGGCCCCGCAACGACGGATCGGAAGAGGGACTCATGCAGACATTCAAGGCGTTCGCGGTCGCGGCGATCCTGACGGCGCTGGCCGGCCCGGCGATGGCCCAGGTCAAGGTCGGCGTCATCGCGTCGTCGACCGGGCCGATCTCGGTGGTCGGCCTGCAGCAGAAGAACACGGTGGCGCTGCTGCCGAAGAAGATCGGCGACTTCACGGTCGACTACATCTACATGGACGACAATTCCGACCCGACCCAGGCCACCAAGGACGTCCAGAAGTTCCTGATCGAGGACAAGGTCGATGCCATCATCGGCCCGTCGGGCTCGCCCAATGCCATGGCGGTCCTGCCGTTCATCGCCGACTCCAAGACCGTGATGCTGGCGCCGGTCGGCACCACCGCGGTGGTGCTGCCGATGGACGACAAGAAGAAGTGGGTGTTCAAGACCACCCAGAACGACAACCTCGTCATGGATGCGCTGGTCGCGCACATGAAGAAGAACGGCGTCAAGAC
>NZ_QUML01000099.1:0-583 GCF_010907025.1 Rhodopseudomonas sp. BR0G17
GTGACGGACAGAGCGGGCCATGAAGATCGGAGACCTCGCCAGGCGAACCGGACTGTCGGCCCACACGCTGCGTTATTACGAGCGGATCGGGCTGTTGCCCCGCGCCTCTCGCGATTCATCCGGCCAGCGCGACTACGACGCGTCGATCCTGATCTGGATCGAGTTTCTTGGTCGACTCAAGACTACCGGGATGCCGATCCGGGACATGCTGGCTTACGCCAGACTGCGCGCACGCGGAGCTGCAACCGAAGACGCCCGTCGCGTCCTGCTGCAGCAGCACCGTGACAAGGTTCAGGCGCATGTCGCCGAACTTCAGGCCTGCCTGACCGTCCTCGACACCAAGATCGCCGGCTATGCGGCCGGCGCCAGCAAGGTGGAGACAGACGATGACGCAACAGCTATCCGACCAGCACGAAAGATTCGAGCGCGGCCTGCGCGCGCTGTCGACGATTGACGGCGAGGCCGGCCACAAGGTCGTCGATTCACTGGCCGACATTGCGCCGGATTTCGCCCGCTATCTGATCGAGTTTCCGTTCGGCGACATCTACAGCCGCCCCGGACTTGACCTGCGCGCACGCGAGAT
>NZ_QUML01000009.1:0-170245 GCF_010907025.1 Rhodopseudomonas sp. BR0G17
CCGGGGGGGGGGGGGTCGCTCGCGAAGCGGGCGGGGTGGGGTGGCGACGGGTTCATCCGCAGTGCCCGCGGCTCACCCCACCCCGTCCCGCAGTCCGCTACGCGGCCTGCGTGCCGACCCTCCCCCTCAAGGGGAGGGTGAACGAGGTGCGCGTGGCTCGCGGCCATCCTCATCCCCCCTGCCGCGGCGTCAGGATCTCGATTTCGTCGCCGGCGACGACCGGGGTTTCGTCCCATTTGCCGCGGGGGACGACGTCGTAGTTGAGCGCGACGGCGAAGTGGCCGCCGGTGCAGTCGAGCTCGGCCATCAGCGCGGCGACGCTGGCGGACTGAACCTCGCGCTGTTCGCCGTTGATGGTCACAAGCATCGCATCACCTGATTGTCGATTTCGCCGCGCTCGACATAGGCCACCACTTTCTCGGCCAGCGACGGCGCCATCAGGAAGCCGTGGCGATACAGGCCGTTGGTGGCGACGCGGCGGTTGCCGATGGCGATCCGCGGCAGGTTGTCGGGGAAAGCGGGACGCAGCCCGGCGCCGAGTTCGACGATATGGGCTTCGCCGAACGCCGGATGCACCGCATAGGCGGCGCTGAGCAGTTCCAGCGCCGAGCGCACCATCACCAGCTCGTCTTCGCTCTCGACGGTGGTGGCGCCCAGCATGAAGTGATTGTTCTGGCGCGGGATGACGTAGAGCGGCCAGCGCGGGTGCATCAGCCGCACCGGGCGCGACAGCTGCACCTCGGCGGTCTTGATCACCACCATCTCGCCCTTGACGCCGCGCAGCTCCGGCGCCTTGTCGCGGGCCGCGAGGCCGCGGCAGTCGATCACCAGGCCGTCGAGATCTTCCGGCGTCATTTCCGATTCGAAATGGATGGTGCCGCCGGCCTCGATCAGCCGCTCGTGCAGGCGCGCCAGCACCAGCCGCGGTTCGACATGGCCTTCGTCGGGGAAGAACAGACCTTCGCGGAACCGGCCGGCCAGCGCCGGCTCCAGCTCGGCGATGCCGTCGGCGTCGACGCGCTGATGGCCGGTGGTCATCTTGGCGAAGCGCTCGAAGTCGGCGCGGTCGCGCGGATGCGCCACCACCAGCGAACCGTTGAACACCGCGTCCGGGAATTCCTTGCGCCACATCTCCAGCGAGCGCATGCCGATCTGGCTGACCATCGGCTCGGCGCCTTCGGCCTCGCAATACGGCGCCAGCATGCCGCCCGCCCAATGGCTGGTGGCCTGTGTCATCTCGTTGTCGCCGCGCTCGTACAGACTGACCTTGCGGCCGGCGCGCGCCAGCAGCAGCGCCTGCCAGGCACCGGCGATGCCGGCGCCGATCACCGACACCGGCGCGTCCTTGCGCAGGTCCGGCTTCTCGCTGCGCAGCGCTGCGGCGGTCAGCGCCGAAGAAGCTGAAGCCGAAGCAACTGAAGCCGAAGCAACTGAAGCAAACGCGGAAAGATTGGCGGATTCGGCCCCGCCGCGGCCTTCGACTGTCTGATGCATCCCTGTCCCTTCGCCGGCATGACCCGGATCAGGTTCAAAGGGTCACCGCGGTCTCTGTGCCTCGCGAATCGAAGCGGCGAGCGTGCGGTATCTCAGCTCCTCGTCGGAGCCCCCCTCGGAACGGGCTCAATGTAGGCCGATGCCATGCCGTGTCAACGTGCCTTTGGTGCGATGCTGGTGGGCAAAGCCGCGCACCACGCCGGGTTCCTCGCCGCCGCTGGCGCGCTGCGGTGGGTGTTCCGGTTTACGCCAAATTATCCGCCGGCGTGTTGGATCGCCGCAGCCGCAACCTGCAAGCGAGCGCCGCTGCATGACCATCACCGTCGCCGACGCCAACCAGATCAGCCTCGCCAGGCCGCGGCTGTGGCCGCTGGCGATCGGGCTCGGCGTCTATGCGCTGCTGCTGATCTCCGGCGACCGGCTGCTCAACGATCCCGACACGCTGTGGCAGGTGACGATCGGGCAGTGGATCATCGACCTCCGCGCGGTGCCGTGGACCGACAGCTACTCGTTCACAATGGCGGGCCAGCCGTGGATCTCGACGCAGTGGCTGGCGCAGGTCGCATTCGCGGCGAGCTATCAGCTTGCCGGCTGGGCCGGGCCGGTGGTGATGACGGCGGCCGCGCTCGGCGGCACCTTCTATCTGCTGGCACGGCTGCTTGGCGCGCGGCTGAACGACACCGCCACCCTGATCTTCGCCGCCGCCGCCCTGGCCCTGACCGCCCCGCACATGCTGGCACGGCCGCACGTCCTGGCAATGCCCGTGATGCTGGCTTGGGTCGGCGCATTGGTCGGCGCCGCGGACCGCCGCAGCGTGCCGTCATTGTGGACGCTGCCGTTGATCACGCTATGGGCCAATCTGCACGGCGGCTTCGTATTCGGCATCGCGCTGGTGGCGCCGTTCGCGCTCGATGCGGTGCTGTCCGCGGAGCGACCGCGCCGCGTTGCGTTGCTGCTGCGCTGGGCGCTGTTCGGCGTGCTCGCGCTCGCCGCCGGATGCCTGACGCCTTACAGCTGGGATTCGATCCTGGCGTCGCGCAAGATCCTGTCGCTCGGCGAGGCGCTGAGCCGGATCGGTGAATGGGCGCCGGAGGATTTCTCCAAGATCGACGTGCTCGAGATCACCTTGCTGGGCGGCCTCGGTCTGGCGCTGCTGCGCGGCGTGACGCTGCCGCCGGTGCGGATCCTGATCCTGCTCGGCTTGATCCATATGGCGCTGAGCCACAGCCGCAATCTCGAACTCTTGGCGCTGCTGGCGCCGCTGGTACTCGCCGCGCCGCTGGCCGCTCAATGCGGCGTCGCGGCGCCGGCCGGAAGGCCATCGTCCTCGCGCGGCCTCACCGCCGCGCTGCTGGCGCTGGCGATCGGCGGCACGCTGGCGTTTGCGACCTGGCACAGCTTCGCGCCGCGCTCGCTGTTCGCGCCGCAGGCCGCGGTCGCTGAGCTGAAGCGGCTCGGAGCCAAGCGGGTGTTCAACGACTACAACTTCGGCGGCTATCTGATCGCGAACGGCGTGCCGACATTCATCGACGGCCGCACCGAACTGTTCGGCGAGACGCTGGTGGTCGATCACGACGACGCGGTCCGGCTGCGCGCGCCCGATAAGCTGTTCCGCCTGCTCGATGCTTACGCCGTCGACGCGACGCTGCTGATCCCGGGCAGCCCGGCAGCTAAGCTGCTCGACCGGACCGAGGGCTGGCAGAAGGTCTATGCCGATGACCTCGCGGTGATCCACCAGCGCAAGCCTGGCGCGCCGCCGAGCCCGGCGCCGATGGTCACTCCGCCGCGCTGGTAATTCCCGCCGCTCAGGCCGTGCGGCTCGGGGCCTGACGGGGCAGGGTGATGCGCGCGATCAGGCCGTGCGGCGTGCGGGTGTGCAGCGACAGCTCGCCGCCGTGGCCGCGCGCGATGGCGCGGGCGATCGACAGGCCGAGGCCGAACGACGAGCTATCGTCCATGTTGCGGGCGTCGTCGCCGCGCACGAACGGCTGCATCACGCTGTCCTTGTCGGCATCGGCAATGCCGGGGCCGTCGTCCTCCACCTCGATGACGATCTCGTCCTGATGCAGCTCCAGCCGGATCGTCACCTCGGTGCCGAACCGCACGGCGTTTTCGACCAGGTTGGTGACCGCGCGATGCAGGTCGCCGGGCCGCGCCATTGCCATCGCGTGCTCGGGGCCCTGATACGCGACCTTGGCGCCGATGTCGGCGAACTGATCGGTGATCAGCTGCATCGCGCTGGCCAGGTCGATCAGCGTCGGCGCGTCGCGGGTGGCGCCGTCGCGCAGGAAGGTCAGCACCGCGGTCAGCATCGCGCCCATCTGGTCGAGATCGTGCAGCGTCTGGGTGCGCTGATGATCGTCCTCGATGAATTCGGCGCGCAGCCGCATCCGGGTGATCGGCGTGCGCAGATCATGGCTGATCGCCGCCAGCATCCGGGTGCGATCCTCGATCAGCGTGGTGATGCGCTCGCGCATCCGGTTCAGCGCCCGCGCCAGCGAGCGGATCTCGGCCGGGCCGCGCTCCGGCAGTGGCGCGTCCGAACTATCCAGGCTGAAGGTCTCGGCCGCGGTGGCGAATGCCGACAGCGGCGCCGCCAGCGTACGCGCCGCCCACAGCCCGAGCAGCGCGAGGCTGACCACGCCGATCAGCAGTGACGCCATCCACGGATTGCCCAGCACCGGCCTGTGCCGCTCCGGCGGCAGCCGCGCGCTGATCGCGTCACCTTCGGGCAGGGTGATGACGATCCGGTCGCCGCCGGCGAGATCGACGCGATAGTCCGGCCCGAGATGCCGGCGCAGATAGTCGATCTGGTGCGGCGGCCAGGCGCCGTCATGCGGACGGGCCACGGCCGTGGTGCCGGCGAGTTCGAGTTCCGGGAAGGCGGCTGCGATGGTGACGATCAGCTGCGGGCGGTCCGCCGCCGGCGTGCGCCCGATCAGTTCGGCGAATTCGTAGAGCTGATGCGGCTCCGGCTGCTGCGGCGGTCGCGGCATGTCGGGCCGGTTGGCGAAGAACGCCGCCGCGATGATGATGTGGCTGGCAATGATCGACGCCAGCACCAGGATCGCGATCTGGCCGCGGATGCCTTCCGGCTTCAGGCCGAAGCCGAGCGCCGCCAGCCGCGCGCGCAGGCTCATGCCGTTTCGACCTCCGGCGTGAACACGTAGCCGCCGGCCCGCACCGTCTTGATCAGCGTGGCTTCGCGCGGATCGGGTTCGATCTTGCGGCGGATGCGGCTGATCAGCACGTCGATCGAGCGCTCGAATGCGCCGACGTTGCGGCCGTGGGTGAGATCGAGCAGTGCCTCGCGCGACAGCACCCGGCCGGCGCGCTCGCACAGCACCTGCAGCAGGTCGAACTCGGCGCTGGTCATCGCCACCAGCGCGCCGTCGGGATTGCGCAATTCGCGGCGCCGGCAATCCATCCGCCAGCCGAGGAAGCCGAGCGTGGTGGCGCCGGGGGTGGCGCTGGCGGTGACCGCGCTCGCCTGCCGGCGCAGCACCGAGCGGATCCGCGCCAGCAGTTCGCGCGGATTGAACGGCTTCGGCAAGTAATCGTCGGCGCCCATTTCCAGGCCGAGGATGCGGTCGACATCGTCGCCGCGTGCGGTCAGCATGATGATCGGCAGCGTCGAATTGGCGCGGATCTTCCGGCACAGGCTGAGCCCGTCCTCGCCCGGCAGCATCACGTCGAGCACGACCAGATCGACGCGATGATCGGCGATCCAGCGCTCCATCTCGCGGCCGTCCGCGGCGGTGGCGACGTTGCAATTGTTGGCGCGGAGATACTTGGCGATCAGCGCGCGGGTCTCGCGATCGTCTTCGACGACGAGAATCGATGGTGGTGCGGTGCTCATGGCAGGGGTTTTGCGATGTTTTGCCCGGACTGTAGCAGAGAATCTTGTTTCCGATTGTTTCTACCTGCCGCCCGGCAAAAACCCGCAACTAACTCAAGCCTTTGGCGAAGGTCTTGTTAATCGATTAACCATAGCGTCGGCTTCGATCCAAACCCGGAGCCTGCCCCATGACCGCAATTTCCTCCGCTGCCGCGGGCGGCAGCAGCTATCTCTCACCGCTGCAACTCCTGCAGAAGGAGCTCGCGTCGGAAGTCTCGTCCGGTACCGTGAAATCCAGCGACGCCGACGCGCTGTCGTCGGCGCTGCAAGACATCGACTCGTCGCTGCAGAGCAGCCGCTCCAGCAGCAGCTCGGACTCGCGTCCCACCGACTTGAAATCCAAGATCGACGACCTGATCGCCAGCGAAGTCTCGAGCGGCAAGCTGACCACCGATCAGGCCACTGAGCTGCAGAACGTGTTCAAGAACACTTTCGCCGGTGGGCCGCCTCCGGGCGGCGGTGCCGGCGGTCCGCCGCCGCCGGATGACGGCACCAGCGCGTCGTCGTCTACCACCTCGACGGATTCGTCGTCATCGTCCGACATCAGCGACATTCTGAAGCAGTTCCTGCAACTGCTGCAGGATCAGCAATCGTCGACCGCCAACGCCTACAGCGCCAGCGGCTCGGCGGCATCGTCCGGCTCGTTCACCGCGCTGCTGATCAACTACCAGACCTGATCGTCTCGTCTTCTACCCGACAGTGTGACGCCGTCGGTTCAAGCGCATTCCCTTCCGCTTCGGCGCAAAGGGGATGCGCTCTTTTTGCTGGTGATGTCGGAACGCCGTTACGATGCGTGGACGCGGAACCCACGGAACTCTTCGGAACTCGTGAGCGGTCTGTCGAACTAATCGTTTGGTGCGCCGCAAGGCACTAAAAATAGTTCGATTGCGGGAACGCAGTGTGGAGTCCGCGGTTCTGTAGGCACCATTCACAAGCAAAGAGGGCAAGCCAATGAAAGCCAAGACGATCATCGCCGGTCTGCTGGGGACCACGCTGCTCGCGTCCGCCGCCTACGCGCAGAATCCGGCGCCGGCCGACAACAGCAGCACGATGTCGAAGTCGTCCGCTGCGGCGTCCGATTCGCAGCAGCACATGGGTCAGTGGCGTGCGTCCAAGCTGATCGGCGTCAACGTGTACAACCAGGGCAACGAGAAGCTCGGCGACATCAGCGAACTGCTGATCGACAACCAGGGCCGTATCCAGGGCGTCGTGATCGGCGTCGGCGGCTTCCTCGGCGTCGGCCAGCGTGACGTTGCGGTGACCTTCGACAAGCTGCAGTGGGTCAACACCCCGGTGTCGTCGAACACCGCGATGAACAGCCAGACCACTCCGGCCGGCTCGGGCACCTCGACGGCTTCTCCGGCCGCTGGCACCACCACCGGTGCGGCGACCTCGAGCAGCTCCTCGACCTCGGCGACCGCCAACAACGCCGATCGTTGGTATCCGGACCACGCGGTGCTGAACGCCACCAAGGATCAGCTGAAGTCGATGCCGGAGTTCAAGTACTCCAAGTAAGCGACACGGACCGAAGGTCCCGTCACGCAAACGCCGCCGGTTTTGCCGGCGGCGTTTGTGCGCGTTGTGAGGAAACGGATCAGCGCGGGACTTGCGGCAGCTCCGGCGGCTTCAGACGTGTGACCTTGACCTCGAGGATGCCGTTGGCCTCGGCGGTGATCCGCAGCATGTTGGAGTCGAACACCAGGTCCGACAGCCGCAGGCTGGAGATTTCCGAGGAAATCCGCAGACCGTCCTCGTTGCGCTGATAGGTCGCGATCATATTGCCGACCCGGCGCTGGATGTTGGTCGACTCCGGCTTGAGGTCGATCACCGCCTTGTCGGCGATCGCCTTCTCCAGATACGGCACCGCGGCGCGGGCAGTGTCGCCGAGCAGGCCGAACGCGGCTTCGGATTCGACCGCGAGCTTGATGTCCGACAGCCGCAGCGTCTGGTCTTCCTGATCGAGCGTCGGGCGGCCCCAGATGTGCAGCGTCGCCTCGGTGCCGAAGCCGAAGAAGCTGCGGTTCTCCTTGGCGTCGACCAGCAGCGAGATCAGCAGCCGGTCGCCGCTGGCGGCGAGCTTGGCGCGCTTCACCGTGATCGCGGCGCGGCTGTCGCCCTCCGGGAAGGTCTTGCCGACGAACTGCGCCTCCAGAATGCGGTCGAGCTCCTGGAACGGGATGTCGATCGGCACCGCGACTTTGACCCCGGCGTTGTCCGGCGCGACCATCTGCAGCGCCGGCGGGAACGGGCATTGCGGCTTGGTCGGACCGGCGGTGATGCGGGTGTCGGCGACGATGCCGAGCGTCAGCGTGGCGGCCGCGGCATCGACCTGCGGCTGGGCAGCGAGCGCCCTGGTCGGGCGGATCTCCAGGAAGAAGCCGTTGGGGATGCCGGCACCCTGCAGCGGCACAGAGCGGCACAGCCGATCCCATTCGCGCCGGGCGCTGCGCTCCAGCGCACCGTCGTCGCGGATCTGACGCTCCAGCACGCCGAGCTGATCGGCGATCGCCTTGTCGATCACCGGCTTGACCTGCTGCGGCACGTCGATGCGGACGCCGCCGACCGAGACGCCGGAATCCGACAGCGCCACTTCAGCGTCGAGATGCGGATCGACATGCCAGTTCGGCAGCACCTGCGGCCGCGCACTGATCGCGATCGTGCCCTTGATCTCACCGTTGGCGTTGAACGACTTGATGTTGACGCCGATCTGCTTAGCCATCTTGTTGCCGAGCAGCCGGCCGAGCGTCTCGTCGACCTTGGACTGGGTGTTGGCGGAGAGCGAGCCCTTGGCATTCACCGTGCCGGTGAGCGGCGAGGTGATGGTGAGCTGGTCCTTGGCGCCGCGCACCGTTACGGTGCCGCGCGTCGCGGTCCATTGGATGTCGGCGTTCTGCACATATTGCGATAGCGGATTGTTGGCTTTGCCGGAGAAGGTGCGCGGCGCGACGGCGTCGACCAGGTCGCGGATGGTCCCGAGCGGCACCGACACCGGCACCACCACGGTGGACTGCCGGATCGGCGGCAAGGGTGGCAGCGCCTGCAGGCTCGGCGGCGAGATGGCGCGCGGCGCCAGCCAGTCGAACGCCTTCAGCGTGACCGTGAATGAAATCGCGACGATCGCGAGTGCTACCAATCCAAACTTGACGAAACGCATCGATACCCCGGGGCGAGACGGCCGGGACAATACAGCCCGGGGGCGGGGGGCGCCAGCCGAGCCAGCCCCGCGGGTCGCCAAGCCGTGGAAAGATCCGCGAACCGCCGCGATATCGCCGGCAATGGCGCCGCAGATGCGGCGGAGTGTTGCCGGAAATTACAGCCTGATCGGTCCGTCGGGCTCGCAGCCCAGTGCGCCACCGCGCTGTGCCCACAGATTGCACACCGAATCTGCGCTGACCGGTCCTTCGACCACCAGGCACTGGTCTGGTGCCTGATAGAACCGGCAGGAGCCGCAGCGCCGCCCGGAGGTCGCGGACGCGACGAAGCGGGCATCCTGCTGCGATGATTTCCGCGGGATCACCGCCGAACATCCGGCGGCCGGCTGCGCCCGGCCGGTCGTCGCGACCGTGCAGGTCGCTGCCAGCGTCAGGCCGGCGATGCCGAGCAGGCGCCGGCGCGACACCAGGGCCGCGGAGTCAATCGGCTTGTCCATCACAGTCCCCCTTCGCCGCGGCGTACAGAACGAGACAGGCCGCGATCGGGAGAACTGATAGTTCCGGCGTGCTGACGATTAGCTGACAACGCTCGCGGTAAGCGGCGATGGGATGCCTGACGCAAGAACGCGCGGCCTCCAATGAGATCGCGCGTTTGAATTAACTCATCGCTTACTGCCGTAACAAACTCAGCCGCGGCGTCCGGTGCCGGCATCTGCGGCGCGGCGGTTGTCGGGTAGCACGATCACCTTGGCGCCGACGTTGACCCGCGAATACAGATCCTTGACGTCCTCATTGGTCAGCCGGATGCAGCCAGAGGAGACGTGGGTGCCGATGGTCGACGGCGCGTTGGTGCCGTGGATGCGATACACGGTGCCGCCGAGATACATCGCGCGGGCGCCGAGCGGGTTGCCGGGGCCGCCGGCCATGTGGCGCGGCAGATAGGGCTGGCGGGCGATCATTTCCGGCGGCGGGGTCCAATCCGGCCACTCGGCCTTTCTGGCGACCGCCTTGACGCCCGACCAGGTGAAGCCATCACGGCCGACCCCGATACCGTACCGGATCGCACGCCCGCTGCCGAGCACGTAGTACAGATAGGTGTTCGGCGTATCGACGATGATGGTGCCGGAGGCTTCGCGGGTCTGATAGGCGACGATCTGGCGCTTCAGCCGGGCGGGCAGCTCTGCGACGGTGCCGTCCTCGTCTTCCTGCGGCGCGACTTGGGGCTGCGGTGCGGTCTGTTCGACCGGCGCGTAGGCCAGCGGCTGCATCGCTTCCGGCTGCGGCAGGAAAGGCAGGAACGGGAAGGGTAGCGTCTGCGCCGCATTCGCGGGTGCGGCGATGGCAATGGTCCCGATCGCGACGATGGCGACCGCAGCGGCACGGCTGGTGCGCGGAAAACGGATCATGTCGGGTCCCCCTGTGGGTGCTCTGTTCGTTCGCCTCGACGCCTTTTCGGCGACTTGTTGGCGCAATCACTACTCCACCATCCGTTTCCGGACGTTTTCGCCGACCGATGGATTTGGTTTCGTCGCAGTAGGGATTTGTTTCGCCTGTCCGCCCGGCGGGCTCCTGGAGGCGCGCCGGATCGTTTGATCAAGCGCAATTGAGAAAGCCCGCCTGCCCGATAAGCCAAGGCCCCCGCGCGGTGCGGGCAAGGGTCGGGGGAGTTTGACGACATGGCGACAGTGAAGTTTTTTGGCAACGAGGCGGTGCCGCTCGAGATGCACAAGGTGCGGATCGTGCAGAAACTCAACCTGCCGCCGGTCGAGCGCCGCCTGGAGAAGATCACCGAGGCCGGCAACAACACCTTCCTGCTGAAGAACGACGACGTCTTCCTCGACATGCTGACGGATTCCGGCGTCAACGCGATGAGCGACCGCCAGCAGGCCGCGATGCTGACCGCCGACGACTCCTACGCCGGCAGCGCCACCTACACCCGGCTCGAAGACAAGCTGCGCGACATCTTCGGCATGCACTACTTCCTGCCGACCCATCAGGGCCGCGCCTGCGAACACATCCTCGCCAAGGTGTTCGTCACGCCCGGCAAGGTGGTGCCGATGAACTATCACTTCACCACCACCAAGGCGCACATCGTGCTGCAGGGCGGCACGGTGGAGGAGCTGGTGACCGACGCCGGCCTCGAAGTGACCAGCGCCAACCCGTTTAAGGGCAACATGGACATCGCCAAGCTGCGGGCGGTGATCGAGAAGGTCGGCGCCGCCAATATCGGCTTCGTCCGGATGGAAAGCGGCACCAACCTGATCGGCGGCCAGCCGGTGTCGCTGCAGAACCTCGCCGACGTCAGCAACGTCTGCAAGGAGCACGGCGTTCCGCTGGTGCTCGACGCCAGCCTGCTGGCCGACAATTTGTACTTCAACAAGACCCGCGAGGATCACTGCAAGACGCTGTCGATCCGCGAGATCACCCGCCGCACCGCCGACCTGTGCGACATCATCTACTTCTCGGCGCGCAAGCTCGGCTGCGCCCGCGGCGGCGGCATCTGCATCCGCGACCGCGCGTTGTACGAGAAGATGCGGCCGCTGGTGCCGCTGTATGAAGGCTTCCTCACCTATGGCGGCATGTCGGTGCGCGAAATGGAAGCGCTCACCGTCGGCCTCGAAGAGACCATGGACGAGGAGATGATCAACCAGGGGCCGCAGTTCATCGCCTATATGGTCGACCAGCTGGTCGAGCGTGGCGTTCCGGTGATCACCCCGGCCGGCGGCCTCGGCTGCCACATCGACGCCAAGCGGTTCGTCGACCACATCCCGCAGTCGCAATATCCGGCCGGCGCGCTGGCGGCGGCACTGTACGTCGCCTCCGGCATCCGCGGCATGGAGCGCGGCACGCTGTCCGAACAGCGCGAGCCGGACGGCAGCGAGATCTACGCCAATATGGAGCTGGTGCGCCTCGCGATGCCGCGCCGGGTGTTCACGCTGTCGCAGGTCAAATACGCGGTCGACCGCATCGCCTGGCTGTACGCCAACCGCAAGCTGATCGAGGGCCTTACCTTCGTCGAGGAGCCGGAAGTGCTGCGGTTCTTCTACGGCCTGCTCAAGCCGGTGACCGACTGGCAGAACAAGCTGGTGGCGAAGTTCCGCGAGGACTTTGGCGACAGCCTGTAATCATCGCTGTTACTTAAGTCTTGCAGCACAAACGTCGTCATGCCCGCGCTTGTCGCGGGCATCCACGTCTTGGAGGCCTGTTGGCGAGCAAGGCGTGGATGGCCGGGACGATGCCCGGCCATGACGAGGGCGGCAAATCCACGCTCGATTCCATTCGGTACGACGCCGCGTCTTCGGAACCTGCGATTCCTGAATGCGTTGCTCACGGGGGCAACATCAGGAGGCCAGCATGGCTGCGAAGAAAGCCACCAAGAAGACCACGACGCGCGGACGCAAGCAGGACCGGGCGCGCGTCGCCGCCGGCCAGGACTACGAAGTCCGCTACGAGGCCAACAAGACCGGCCGCTCCGCGCCCGCGGTGAAGAAGGCCGTCAAGAAAGTCGGCAACGCGCGCAAGAAGGTTGAAAAGCGGCTGGCGAAGAAGGGGTGAACCGGTTCGCTCCGATCTCGGACGCGCTCGCTTTGCTCCAGCGCCGTCCACTGACGCGAAGCACTTCCGCAGCGTCCATCGCCCCGCAGCAACCGCCGCGGCGGCGCATGGTTAGACTCAGTTCGACCTTTCCACGTCATTGCGAGCGAAGCGAAGCAATCCAGGCTGCGCATCCTGAGCTGGTTTGCTTCGTCGCTGCGCTCCTCGCAATGACGGGGAGAGGGCAAACGAGAAGAGGGCAATTGTCGATTAATCGGCAACCGGTTCACGAGGTCTGAGGCTTTGCCACTGCTGGATCGCTTGATCGCTTATGGCAGAGGAGCGTGACAAACCAGCCCCCTTGACACGACAACCGTCCCCACCGGCGGCGTTGACTCAGCCCATTATTTCGATAAATCTCGATATATGGAATCAGAGGACGCCATTCTCGCGCTCGGAGCGCTGGCGCAGGGCACGCGGCTGGAGGCGTTTCGGCTGCTGGCGGCGCACGAGCCGGACGGCTTGGCGGCCGGCGCGATCGCCGATGCGTTGGCGGTGCCGCAGAACACGATGTCGTCGCACCTCGCGGTGCTGTCGCGGGCCGGGCTGATCCGGTCGCAGCGGCACAGCCGCTCGGTCGTGTACCGCGCCGACCTCGCGCGGTTTCAAGAGGTCGCGCTGTTCCTGATCAAGGATTGCTGCGGCGGCCGGCCGGAATTGTGCGCGCCGCTGATCGCCGATCTGCAGCCGTGCTGCGCGCCGGCCGCAAAACCCATGCGCGGCAAGGCGCGCGCCAAAAGCTGAGGGAGCCTATGGACGTCGTCATCTATCACAACCCTTCCTGCGGCACCTCGCGCAACACGCTCGGCCTGATCCGCAACGCCGGGATCGAGCCGCACGTGATCGAATATTTGAAGTGTCCGCCGAGCCGGACGCTGCTGAAGCAGCTGATCGCCCGCGCCGGACTGACGCCGCGGCAGGCGCTGCGCGAGAAGGGCACGCCTTATGCGGAGCTGAAGCTCGACGATCCGTCGCTCAGCGACGACGATCTGCTCGACGCCATGATCGCGCATCCGATCCTGATCCAGCGCCCGCTGGTGGTGACGCCGAACGGCGTGCGGCTGTGCCGGCCGTCCGAAGAAGTGCTCGACCTGCTGCCGCCGCAGCAAGGCGAGTTCTTCAAGGAAGATGGCGAGCAGGTGATCGACGCCAGTGGGCGACGGGTGGCGACAGCGTAAGGACTTTCTCCGTCATTGCGAGCGGAGCGAAGCAATCCAGCCCCCCGTGCACCGAGCTGGATTGCTTCGTCGCTTCGCTCCTCGCAATGACGGGGAGGGATCATTCGCACTCAACGCCTCTCGGTTGAAAGGCAAACCCTATGTCCACCTTCGAACGCTATCTCACCCTCTGGGTCGCGCTGTGCATCGTCGTCGGCATCGGGCTCGGGCATTTGATGCCGGGGGCGTTTCAAGTGATCGGGGCGACGGAGATTGCCAAGGTCAACCTGCCGGTGGCGGCGCTGATCTGGCTGATGATCATTCCGATGCTGGTGCGGATCGACTTCGCGGCGCTCGGACGGGTGCGCGAGCACTGGCGCGGCATCGGCGTGACGCTGTTCATCAACTGGGCGGTGAAACCGTTCTCGATGGCGGCGCTGGCGTGGCTGTTCGTCGGTTATCTGTTCAAGCCGTATCTGCCGACCGAGCAGATCAATTCCTACATCGCCGGGCTGATCATTCTCGCTGCCGCGCCCTGCACCGCGATGGTGTTCGTGTGGTCGAACCTGACCAAAGGCGAGCCGCATTTCACCCTGAGCCAGGTGGCGCTCAACGACACCATCATGGTGTTCGCGTTCGCGCCGATCGTCGGCCTGCTGCTCGGCCTGTCGGCCATCACCGTGCCATGGGACACGCTGGTGCTGTCGGTGGTGCTGTACATCGTGGTGCCGGTGCTCATCGCGCAGGGCCTGCGACGTTGGGCGCTGGCGTCAGGCGGTGACGCGCAGCTCCAGCGGCTGCTCGGCGTATTCCAGCCGCTGTCGCTGGTGGCGCTGCTGGCGACGCTGGTGTTGCTATTCGGCTTCCAGGGCGAGCAGATCATCCGGCAGCCGCTGGTGATCGCGCTGCTCGCGGTGCCGATCCTGATCCAGGTGTATTTCAACGCCGGGCTGGCGTACCTGCTCAACCGGCTGTCCGGCGAGCAGCATTGTGTTGCCGGCCCGTCGGCGCTGATCGGCGCCAGCAATTTCTTCGAACTCGCGGTCGCCGCGGCGATCAGCCTGTTCGGCTTCGAATCCGGCGCCGCGCTCGCCACCGTGGTCGGTGTGCTGATCGAGGTGCCGGTGATGCTGACGGTGGTGGCGATCGTCAACCGCTCCAAGCGCTGGTACGAAGCTGCCGCGGGCGCCCCGGTGACGCGGACGCCGGGCTGACGGAGCCCTGATTAAGCTGCTCCGGCCGCAGCACGGAGCGTGGCGCGGGCGACGCCGAACGGCTCGCCCAGCGACAGGCCGCCGTCGATCACCAGCGTCTGACCGGTGATGTAGCCCGCCGCCGGCGAACACAGGAACGCAACCACCTCGGCGATCTCGGCTCCGGTGGCGGCGCGGCCGAGCGGCACCGCGGCTTCGAGGACGGCGCGATTGACCGGATCGTCGCTGAGCTTGGCGCCGACATCGCGATCGACCACGCCGGGCGCCACCGCATTGACCCGCACGCCGCTGCGGCCGAGATGCCAGGCGAGATAGCGGGTGAGTTGTTCGACGCCGGCCTTGGCGACGTGATAGGCGGCGGTCTCATGCGCGACGCTGCGCGCCAGCACCGACGACAGATTGACGATCGCGCCGCGGGCCTGCGTCAGATGCGGCAGCGCCGCCTGCGCGGTGAGCATGTAGCCGCGCAGCATCACCGCTTCGGTCGCATCCCACAGTACGGCGCTCTGTTCGGCGAATGGCGGCCGGGCCCGCTGCGTCGGCGCGGCGTTGTTGACCAGGATATCGAGCCCGCCGATCGCGGTCGCGCTCGCCGCCACCGTTGCGGCGATCGCGGCGTCGTCGCTCATGTCGCCGACGATGAAGCGCGCGTCGCCGCCCGCATCGATGATCGCGCGTGCCGCCGCTTCGCCGGACTCGTGCTTGAGGTTGACCAGCACGACCTGCGCGCCCTGCAGCGCCAGCGTGCGGGCGATCGCAAGGCCGATGCCCTGGGCGGCTCCGGTGACCATCGCGCGTCGGCCGTGCAGGGGCAGGGCGGTGCGATCGCTCATCGCGGCGCCGGCGATGGCGGCCGCGCCGGGCGCAGCTCGATCCGGCTCGCCAGCGCGCGCGGCGCGAACGACAGCGCGTCGATCACTGCCTGCGCGACGTCGTCGGCCGATAGGTGCCAGTCCTGCGGCGGTTCGCCGGCGAAATCGGTGGCGACGCGGCCCGGCATCACGCAACTGACGCGGATGCCGAACGGGTGCAGCTCCTGCAGCAGCGATTCCGACAGGCCGAGCAGGCCGAATTTCGAGGCGCAATACGCCGCGCCGCCGCCATAGGCGTTGACGCTGGAGCGGCTGCCGATGTTGACGATGGCGCCGCCGCCGCGCGCCTTCAGCGCCGGGATCGCGTAGTGGCAGCAATAGAATGCGCCGGTGAGGTTGGTATCGAGGGTGAGCCGCCAGTGCTCGGGCGGAAACGTCTCGACCGGCCCGAGCAGGCCGACCCCGGCGTTGTTGACCAGGATGTCGAGGCCGTCGAACGCGGTGACGGTGTGCTCGACTAATTGCCGCACCGCCGCCTCGTCGCGGACGTCGCAGGCGAGGCCGTGAACCCGGCCGTGCACGCCGTCGCGGAGCGCCGGCAGCGCCTGCGCGATCTCGCTCTCGTCGCGGGCGCAGATCATCACCGATGCGCCGGCCTGCGCCAGCGACCGCGCGATCGCAAAGCCGATCCCCTTGCTGCCGCCGGTGACCAGCGCGGCCTTGCCGGCGAAACTCATGCGTGCACCTGTTGGCGCTGGGGCTGCGGCAACGGCCGCGTCAGACCGCGCGGCATCGGGCCCGTGAACCAGTCCGGCGGCTCCTCGACATGCGCCAGCGCCAGCAGTTCGGGGAATTGCGCGACGCGGTTCTGCCAATAGGCGGACGTCGCGGTGAGCCGCAGGAAGTCGGTGCGATGATGGGCATGGCGCTGCGCGTCGCCGAGCAGGTTATAGGCGTGCGCCAGCGCTGCGGCCATCGAGGCGTCGTAGGGATAGCCATCGTGGATCGCTTCGATCCAGCGCGCCAGCTTGGCGGCATTGCCGCCGGGCCGGAAGTTCGGATTGTCGAGGAAGTTGGCGACCAGGTTGAAGCTGAACCAGATCTCCTTCTGCTGTTCGAGGTCCGGTACGCTGTCGTGGTCGATCTCGAAGATCTCCCAGCCGGTGCGCAGCACGCGGTCGCGCGCGAAGCGGTAGCCGAATTCGCCGCGCTCGGCGGAGCGTCCCGGATTGATGGTCTTGTCGTAGCGCTCTTCCTTAGTGCGCGCGTCGCCGAGCGATTGGAATGCCGAGAACATCTCGGTGCCCTTCAGCGGCTGGCAGATGTAGAAGCTCGCCCAGTCGCTGGCGAGCTCGACCGCCAGATCGTAGCTGTCCATCATCTGCCCGAAGGTTTCGTCGGGGAAGCCGATGATGAAATTGGTCGAGACGAACACCTCCGGATATTTGGCGAACAGCTTGGCGCGGGCGCGGAGCTTTGGCTTGGTGGTCGGCTTCTTGATCGTCTTCAGCATCGCGTCGTTGCCGGATTCGACGCCGATCTTGAAAGCGCGCAGGCCGGACGCCACCATCGCCTGCATCACGTCGTCGTCGATCGCCACCGCGATCAGGCCGTTGCTGGCGGTCCATTCCAGCCCCGGCACCTGCTCGGCGAGGCCCCTGAACAGCGCCAGCGCGCGCTCCCGGTCCCACAGCAGATCGTCGTCGAGCCAGTCGATCGAGCGGATGCCGTGATCGGTGACGAGGTGCTTCACCTCGTCGATCACGTCCTGCACCGTGCGCTGCCGCAGGCCGAAGCCGTTGAAGTTGCGTACCGTGCAGAAGGTGCAGCGGGCCCGGCAGCCGCGTGCGGCCAGCACCGTGGCGAACGGCTTGTCGGCGCCGACATAGCGTGAGAATGCACCGAGCCCGCCGTAGCGGTGATACTCCTCGATCTGGATCGCCGCATAGAACGGCGTGACGTCCCAGTTCACCGGATTATCCGGTGGCGGTGCACCGAGTTCGACGATGGCGCCGGCCTCGGTGAACGCCATGCCGACCGGAACGGCGTCCGGATCGCCGGCCAGCGCGCCGAGATAACCGATCAGTTGCTGTTCGCCTTCGTGGCGGGCAACGATGTCGCACAGTCCGCTCGCCAGGATCTCCCGATAGTCGAACGTCGCCTGCACGCCGCCGCACAGGATCGGCACCTGCGGGAATTCGCTGCGGATCAGATCGATCACTTCGGTGAAGCACGGCTTGGTGGTGCCGAACATGTACGACACGCCGACATGCGGATGGGCGCAAGCCCTGATCGCATCGCGGACCAGATCGCGCCAAAGGCCGTAGTCGAAGGCTTCGTCGTGCGCGGCCTTGAGCAACTGATGATTGATGTCGATCAGGTGGATGCCGAGCGCGGGATCGGCGGCGCGGGCGGCCGCGGCGAGATACAGCAGCCCCACCGGCGGGAAATTGTAGTAGCCGCCGCTGCGGGCGGTGGTGACGTCGAAATAGCTCTGCGGCACCAGCGCCGGCTGGATCAGGATCAGATCGCTCGGCCGCTGCAGCGAGCGAGTTGCGGCGAAGCGGTCGAACTCGACGCGGATCCGGGCGCGATCATCCGACGCGGAACTGATGGTCGAACTGACCTTGGTCATCGATGCGGGCTCGCGCGCTTGCAGGAACGATCGAACGCAAAACAACCACGGACGCCGCCCGCTGATCCAAGCGCGGCGGCGCAAGACGAATCACTCCAATCACTCTCGTATGAGTAGAGGCGTAGCCGCGCCCCCGCGCTGCTCGGGAAACTACGCGGACGCCGGATCGCGGCCGATGAGCGGCGGCGGCCGGGAGCCGCGACCGCCGGCTAGGGGCGAGGGGATTGGCGCTCAGGCGCTGCGCAGATTCAGCCCGGTCGCGTCTTCGAGTTCCGCAATCGCCTGTTCGGCGCTGACGACCTTGATGGTCGCCATTCCCATCTCGCGCGCCGGCTTCAGATTGACGCCGAGGTCGTCGAGATAGACGCAAGCCTTTGGATCGACGCCGAGCGCTTCGATCATCATCTGATAGATCTTCGGATCCGGCTTGCGCAGGCCGATTTTGGCGGATTCGATCACGTGATCGAACAGCGCCATCACCTCGGCGACGTACAGCGTCCGCCCCGAGCTCGAACCGATCGCGTTGGCCGGCAGATTGTTGGTGATGCAGCCGGTCTTGTGGTTCTGCTTGATGGTGCGCAGCGCCGCGACCATCTCGGGCCGCAGCGTGCCGGACAGCAGCGGCAACACGTCGCGGCCGCGGACCTCGGCGCCGAGCGCGCGGGATTCTTCAGCGAACAGCTCGTCGAAGGTGTCGAGATCGATTTCCGCGCGCTCGAATTTGGCCCAGGCATTCTCGAAATGATTGGCGGCGTTGGTGCGGCGGATGATGTCGATCGGCAGCCCGCGCTCGGTCTCGAACCGCGCAAATGCCTCGAACGGCGAGCTCGTGAGCACCCCGCCGAAATCCCAGATCACCGCCTCGATCATCGCGTTCCATCTCCCCGCTGTTGTTTGCCGGAGCGCTATCACGCGCTCGCGGCGGCGACCAGTCTGATCGCCGATTTTGGGTTCCGATAATGGTTCCTATTTGCATCCCAATCCTGAACCTTTAGGCTGTTTCCTGAATCAGGTCGCCAATGACCTGAGAGGTGACGGGGCAGTTGCGTGCAGGTTCGGGGTATTGGTGAGGGGCTGAGGTCGAGCGTCGTAGGCCGGGCACGTCACGCACGAAGACGGCTGCTGCTTTCGTCGCTTCTCGGTTCGACTGCGTTGGTGGCGGTGGCCATGCCCGCGACGGCTCAGCAGGTCTGGGTCGGCGCCGATCAGTTGTACAATACGGCATCGAACTGGAGTGGACCGGCTATCGTTCCGGACTCCAACGACACCGCGGTGTTCCGCAACAACGGCGCGTCGACGTCGCTGGTGCTGTCCGGCAGCACCACGCGCAACCCCGACGGTTTCACGTTCGAAGCCGGAGCGCCCGGCTTCCTCATCGGGGTTCTGTCCGGCGCTCAGCTCAATTTCAACGGCGCCGGCATCGTGAACAATTCCGGCAACGCGCAGCAGCTGATCCTCGGTTCGGGCGGTCAGATCGATTTTCGGGGCAGCAGCACCGCCGCAGACGTCAAGATAACGAATACCGGCGGGACACTGCTCTTCAGCCAGACATCGTCGGGCGGGACGGCGGAAGTCGTCAGTAACGGCGGGAATTTGGCGCTGCGGACCACCACGGGGGCGATCTCGATCGGATCGCTGTCCGGCAGCGGAATCGTGCAGGCGACGGCGGTGGGCGGAGTTCCAGTCCAGGCTCTAACCATCGGCAGCCTGAACACCTCGACGGAATTCTCCGGCACGTTTGTCGATAACGGTGCAAAATTCGCACTGGGCAAGACCGGGACCGGAACGCTGACCCTGACCGGTGACAGTTTCTACACCGGCGGCACCACGATCTCGGACGGAACGCTGCAGCTCGGCAATGGCGGCATCAGCGGCTCGATCACCGGCGACATCACCAACAATGCGACGCTCACCGTCAATCGCGGCAACAGCACCAGCCTCGGCGGCGCGATCTCCGGCACCGGGCAATTGATCAAGCTCGGTGGCGCCATTCTGGCGCTGCTCGGCGACAACACCTACACCGGCGGCACGACGATCTCGGCCGGCACGCTGCGGGTCGGCAACGGTGCCACCGGCGGTTCGATCGTGGGCGACGTCGTCAACAACGGTGTGCTGGAGTTCAATCGGTTCGATTCGATCGGCTTCAACGGTGTGATCTCCGGCACTGGCAGCGTCACCAAGCTCGGCAACAACTCGATGCTGCTGGGCGGGAACAACACCTACACGGGCGGCACGACGATCAGCGGCGGTTATTTGCAGATCGGCACTGGCGGCACTACCGGCTCGATCGTCGGCGATGTCGTCAACAACGGGACGCTGGAATTCGCGCGTTCCGACGCCCATACGTTCAGTGGCGCTATTTCCGGCACCGGCAATCTGATCAGCTTCGGTGGCAGCGCCGGCAGTGGCGTTTTCACGGTGACCGGAACCAATACTTACACCGGGGGCACCACCGTCTCCAGAGGCACATTGCAGATCGGCGACGGCGGCACGTCGGGATCGATCCTCGGCGATGTCATCAACAACGCCACGCTCGCCTTCAATCGTTCCGACGCGACCAGCTTCGGCGGCGCGATCTCGGGTGGCGGCAATCTGATCAAGCGTGGCGCCGGCAACCTGTCGCTGACCGGCGTCAGCAGCTACACCGGCGCCACCACGGTCGAGGCCGGCACGCTCAGCGTCAACGGCTCGATCGCGTCGTCATCGCTGACGACGGTGAATGCCGGCGCAGCACTCGGCGGCAACGGCACGGTCGGCACCACGTTGATCAACGGCGGTGCGCTGGCGCCGGGCAATTCGATCGGCACGCTGAATGTCAGCGGCAACCTGACCTTCACGGCGGAATCGAGCTACATGGTCGAGGTGTCGCCGACCAGCGCCGACCGCGTCAACGTCTCGGGCACGGCGACGCTCGGCGGCGCCACCGTGAACGCGTCTTTCGCCAGCGGCGGCTATGTCGAGCGGCAATACACAATCGTCAATGCGACCGGCGGTGTGGTCGGCACCTTCGGCACGCTGGTCAATACCAATCTGCCGTCCGGCTTCAGATCGAGCCTCGGCTACGACGCCAACAATGCCTATCTCAACCTTGTGCTCGACTATACGTCCGGCCCATCGGGCCCGTCGTCGGGAGTCAACGGCGGCCTCACCGGCAACCAGAGCCAGGTCGCCAACGCACTGAGCACTTACTTCGCGCGCAGCGGCAGCATCCCGATCGTGTTCGGCGCGCTGACGCCGGCCGGGCTCAGCATCGCCTCCGGCGAAACGGCGACCGGCGCGCAGCAGTCGACGTTCAGTGCCATGACCCAGTTCCTGGGCGTGCTGACCGATCCGTCGAGCAACGGCCGCAGCGCCCGGGATGCTGCATCAGGTCCGCTGGCGTATGCTGATCGCTCCGTGCGCGGCTCGGCGTCCGACGCCTACGCGATGATCACCAAGAGCGCTGCGGCGCCGTTCGTGCCGCATTGGAGTGTGTGGGGGGCCGGCTTCGGCGGCGCGCAAACCACCGACGGCAATGCTTCGCTCGGCTCCGCCACCGCAACCAGCCGGCTTGCCGGCATCGCGGCCGGCGCCGATTACTGGCTGTCGCCAGAGACCGTCGCGGGTTTTGCGATGGCCGGCGGCGCCACGCAGTTCAGCCTGGCGGGCGGCCTCGGTTCGGGCACGTCCGACCTGATCCAGGTCGGCGGCTTCATCCGCCACAGTTTCGGTGCGAGCTATCTCACCGCCGCGGCGGCATACGGCTGGCAGGACATCACCACCGAGCGGACCGTCGCGATCGGTGGCCTCAATCAACTGCGCGCCAACTTCAACGCCAACGCTTACTCCGCGCGGGTTGAAGCCGGACATCGCTGGATCGCCCCGGCGATCGGGGGGCTTGGTCTGACGCCGTACGCTGCGGCCCAGGTCACCGCCTTCGATCTGCCGGCCTATGCCGAGCAGGCGGCGGGCGGAACCGGTGTATTCGCGCTCGGCTATGCGGCCAAGACCGTCACCGCGACGCGCAGCGAGTTCGGCCTGCGGACCGACAAGTCGTTCGCGCTCGATAGCGCGCTGCTGACGCTGCGAGGCCGCGCCGCTTGGGCGCACGACTTCGATGTCGATCGGTCGGTGACAGCAACCTTCCAGGCGCTGCCCGGCGCCGGCTTCGTGGTGAACGGCGCGCGGCCGGCGCGGGATGCGGCGCTGACCACGGTGTCGGCGGAAGTGAGCTGGCTGAGCGGCTTCTCGGTCGCCGCCAGCTTCGAAGGCGAGTTCTCCGACGTCACCCGCAGCTACGCCGGCAGGGGACTGCTGCGCTACGCGTGGTGATCGCTCCGGTGAGGGTGGTCGGCCTCGGAACGCGCCTCAATGCATGGTCTTGCTGCTCTTGAGGAACGGCCGGCGGGCGGATTCGTGTTTCTCGTAGAGCTCGAGCCAGCGGCGATCTTCGGGCCGGTACCACTCGTCCCGGGTGACCTGGGGCAGCGGCATGCTCTTGCTGATGATTTCCTCGAGGCGAAAATACTCGGCAGTCTCCTCCGCCGTCAGCCCAATCAGCACGCGGTTGCCTGAATCGTCGAGTTCGTAATCGTCGTCCTTGATCATGCGGTTAGTTGACCAGGCGCGCGCGCGTGGTCAACGCGATTGCGGTTTTAACCTAACCAGTCAACCTTACCGGGCCGGTTCGAACTGGTAATCCTACGAGGTAGGTAGGCATTAACCGCTTCTTGTTCCCTTGCGGGTAGGTGTGGACTGCGGCGGTCTGACCGCGCGCACCTAGAAAAGGGACCGCGGAATGCTCAAATCGATATCGGCCCGGATGATCGTGGCCATCACGCTGGTGGCGATCGGCTCCTGTGTCGTGCTCGCCGGCTTCAGCGTGTGGCGCCAGAAAGCGACGATCGACGTCGCCCTGGAGCGCGAGCTGCGCGCCGATTTTGCCAACATCACCGCGGCGACCGAGGCCGAGACCCGAACTACGCTGGCGCTGAGCGACGTGCTGGCGGCGCTGCCGCCGCTGCGTGAGCTCACCAAGGCGAGCGACCGCGACGGGCTGATGAAGCTGCTCAAGGAAGGCCGCGACCTGACCACACTGCGCGGGCTGTCGCTGTACACGATCCAGGTGCCGCCGGCGACGACGCTGATGCGGATCCACAATCCCAAGACCTTCGGTGACGACGTGTCGACGCGGCGCGCCATGGTGGTGCAAGCGATGACCACCGGCAAGGCAGTCGGTGGCATCGAGCCGGGGCTCGACAATCTCACCGTGTTCGGCACCACCCCGATGGTCGAGGACGGCAAAGTAATCGGCACCGTCGATATCGGTGCGCCGTTCGGCAAGGCGTTTGTCGAGCGGATGAAGGCGCGGTTCGGCGTCGACGTCGCGATCCTGCAGCTGAGCGGCGACAAGACCAACGTGATCGCGTCCAGCGTTGCCAATCCTGTCACCGATCTTGCGACGCTGCGCCGTGCGTTCGGCGGAGACCTGGTGATCGAAAAGGGCGAAGCCGACGGCAAGGCGATCGCCACGACTTTCGGCCCGCTCAAGCGGTTCTCCGGCGAGCCGGTCGCGGTGCTGATGATCATGCGCGATGCCAGCGCCTATGCGGCGCTGGAACGGCAATCGATGCAGTGGCTGGCCTTCGCGGCGATTGCTGCCGTGCTGGTTGCTGCCGCGATTGCCGTGTGGCTCGGCCGCAGCATGGCCAAGCCGATCCAGGCGCTGGGCAATGCGATGCGCGAGATCAGCAGCGGCCGTCACGATGTCGAGGTGCCAGGCCGGGGGCGGAGCGACGAGATCGGCTCGATGGCCAAGGCGGTCGAAGTGTTCAAAGAGGGGCTGATCGAAACCGGCCGGCTACGCGCCGCGCAGGACGAGCAGCGGGTTGCCCACGAAAGCGAGCGACGACAGGCAATGCATGAGCTGGCGGCGCGGTTCGAAACCGGCGTCGGCAGCGTGGTCGAACTGGTCGGTTCGGCCGCGACCGAACTGCGCGGCACCGCGGACTCGATGGTCGGCACCGCGCGGGAATCCGAGCGCCGGCTGGTGGCCGCGACCGCAGCCTCGCAGCAGGCGACCTCGAATGCGCAGGCGGTCGCCGCTGCCGTGGAAGAGCTCGATGCCTCGATCACCGAAATCGGCAATCGGGTCGATCAATCGGCGCGGGTCGCCGGCGAGGCGGCCACGCAGGCCGGCCGCACCAATGAAGAGGTGCGCAGTCTCGCCGAGGCCGCGCAGAAGATCGGCGAGGTGGTGACACTGATCAGCGACATCGCTTCGCAGACCAATCTGCTGGCGCTCAACGCCACCATCGAAGCGGCGCGTGCCGGCGATGCCGGCCGCGGCTTCGCGGTGGTCGCCGCCGAGGTGAAGGCGCTGGCCGAGCAGACCTCGAAGGCGACCGAGGAGATCACCACGCAGATCAACTCGATCCAGCAGGCGACGCAGTCGTCGGTGCAGGCGATCGAAGGCATCACCGGCACGGTGGCGCAGATCAACGAGATCGCCACCGCGATCGCCAGCGCGGTGCGCGAGCAGAGCGCGGCGACGCGCGAGATCGCCCACAACGTTGCCGAGTCCGCGCGCTCCACCACGGAAGTCTCAAGCAACATTTCGGGCGTCAATGAAGCCGCGCGCGAGACCGGCGTTGCGGCGGGGCAAGTGGTCGAGTCCGCGTCGGAATTGTCGCGCAGCGGCGAGGCGCTGAAGACCCAGGTCGACACCTTCCTGCGCGAAGTCCGCGCCGCCTGATCAGGCGACAACGGCGACAGTGAGGCGCTGCGGGACACTGCGTTCCGCGCGCCTCTTATGGTTAAGAAATCCTCGCCCAATACCGTTCAATTCTCTTTAATCAGATTGGTGGACTGTGCGCGCATGACGCGCGGAGTTCGTTTGTATCTCGTCGGCTCCTTCGTCCTTGTCTCTCTTGCGGGTTGCGGTCGCGGTCTGTTTCAGACCGCTGAGCGCGAACCGTGGCGGGCCGAGGCCGAGATCGCGTGCTTGAAATCCGGCGTGGTCCGCGAAGGACCGGATCTGGTCCGGATCGATCCGATCTCAGGCCCTGGTGTGTGCGGTGCCGAGTTTCCGCTGAAGGTGGCGGCGCTCGGTGAAACCGGCGCGATCGGTTTCGCCGACGATCTGCGCCCGCCGGGTGCGATCGGTGGCGGCAATCAAGGCCAGCCGCGCTGGCCGGGCGGCCAGCCACAGCCGAACTACGCGACACCTCAACGTGGCTATGCCGAGCCGCCGGCGCGCGCCCCGAACTACGGCGCGCAGCCGCAGGCCGGCTACGGCGCGCCGCAAGGCGGCTACGGCAAAGCGCCGGTGTCGCTGAACGCGCCGGGCGTGGTGCCGGCTCAGGACGATATCGAACTGCCGCCGGAAGGCGAGCCGTCGGCCGAGCGTCCGCCGGCCGAGAACGTTACCGGCTATCCGCGCGGCGCGGCGCCGCAGGGCAGTTATCCCGGCGAAGCGGAGCGGCCATTGCCGCGGCTGGGACCGGGTCAGCAGGGCGGCATCACCGGATCGGTCGGGCCGGTCGCGATCAAGCCGACCGCGACGCTGGCGTGCCCGATCGTGTCGGCGCTCGATCGCTGGCTGGCGGAGTCGGTGCAGCCCTCGGCGATGCGCTGGTTCGGCGTGCGCGTGGTCGAGATCAAGCAGATCTCGGCGTATTCGTGCCGCGGCATGAACGGCAATCCGAATGCCCACATCTCCGAGCACGCATTCGGCAACGCGCTCGATATCGCCGCTTTCGTGCTGGCCGACGGTCGCCGCATCACCGTGAAGGGCGGCTGGCGCGGATTGCCGGAGGAGCAGGCATTCCTGCACGACGTGCAGAATTCGGCGTGCCAGATGTTCACCACGGTGCTGGCGCCGGGCTCGAACGTCTATCACTACGATCATATTCACGTCGATCTGATGCGCCGGCGTAGCCAGCGCACGATCTGCAAGCCGGCCGCGGTGTCCGGCGAAGTGATCGCGCAGCGGCTGCAGCAGCGTAATCCTTACGCAGGCAGCGCGTCGCCGGGCCCGGGTTGGAGCGGCGTCACCGGCTCGATCGGCCGCAATGCCTCGCGTCACAAGGTCGATCGCGACGACGCCGAGGACGATTAGTCGAACGGCAGTTAGTTCGGGCCGCTAACTTTTGGCGCGCGATAGGCGGCGAGGAACATCGCGGTGGCGCTGTCGACCACGCCCGCAATCCGCGCCGGCGAGGGCGGCTCCGAGGTCTGGAAGATGAACGGCAGAAACAGCGTCGCCTGGCAGGCCTGCATGAATTGCGCGGCGGCGAGTTCGCAGTTGTCGATCTGGAGCGCGCCGGCCGCGACCTGGGCCTGCAGATAGCGCCCGAACCGGCCGATGGTGTTGGCGATCACCCGCTCGTAGTAGCGCCGGCCGATTTCCGGCATCCGCTCGGCGATTGCCATCACGGTGCGGATCGCCGATGCGCCGCGGGGATTGCATATCAGCGCGATATAGGCGTTACCGAACGCGCGCAGCGTCGCCTCGATATCTCTGTCGGCCGCGAACTCGAACGACAGCATACCTTGCGCCAGGCTCTCCTGTTCGACGATCTCGCAGAACAGCGAGTTCTTGTCGGCGAAATAGACGTACAGCGTGCCCTTCGATACGCCCGCGGCGCGGGCGATCTCGCCCATGCTGGCGCCGTCGAAGCCGAACTCCAGGAACACCGCGCGGGCACCGTCGAGGATCTGGCGCCGCTTGGCGCTGTCCTCGTCGCTGTGAATCGCCGCCGCCGATGGGATTGCAACCATTGGTTCAGCCTGTCCTGCAAAATCACGAAGGGTGGAACTAAGGTAGAAACGCACACCTGCTACCCTGATGCCGTGAAGGTAAGTTGACCGAACCGTTCGGTCAATGGTAGATCTGAATGACCTGCTAGGGGTACCAGTCCGGCAGGTCCATTTGTCGTGCGAGCTGAGTTCAGGAGAACCCGATGTCCGGACGCGACCAAGCTGCCCGCGTGCTGCGCTCCGAGCTGGAGAACGGGGAGGCGGTAGCGGCCGCCGGCACGCCCGCGCATCCGGCTGCGCCACACGGTGCGCCGTCGCAGGCCGAGGCGCTGCGCTCGCTGCTGGAAGATCCCTCGACGCTGAAGCTCGCCGATCCGCCGGAGCCCGAAGCGGAGTCGGAGCCAGTGGCGCCGGCCGCGCGTCCGGGCACCGCCGCCAAGCCGCCGAGCAAGAAGAAGTTCGTGCTGATCGGTGTCGGCGTCGCGGCGCTGGCCGCGCTCGGCTACTTCGGCACACAGTACATGCTGGTCGGCCGCTTCATGGTCGGCACCGACGACGCCTATGTTCGCGCCAATAACACTACGCTCGGCGCTCGGGTGTCGGGCCACATCGCCGCGATCCTGCCGCGCGACAATTCCGAAGTGAAGGCCGGCGACGTCGTGTTCCGGATCGACGACGGCGATTACAAGATCGCGGTGGACTCCGCGCGCGCCAAGATCGCCACCCAGGAAGCCACCATCGCCCGGATCGGCCGTCAGGTCGCCGCGCAGCAGAGCGCAGTGGAGCAGGCCCAGGCGCAGCTCGCCTCCGCCGAAGCCGCCGCCAAGCGCGCTGATCTCGATTTCGATCGCCAGCAGGCGCTGAGCACGAAGGGCTTCGCCTCGCGTGCGGTGTTCGAGACCTCGCAGGCGAGCCGCGACCAGAGCGCCGCTTCGGTGCTGGCCGCGAAGGCGGCCTACGACGCGGCCCGCGACAATGTCGAAGTCACCAAGGCGCAGCAGACCGAAGCCCGCGCCCAGCTCACCGAGCTGCAGAGCGCGCTGGCGAAGGCCGAGCGCGATCTCGCTTTCACCAATGTGCGCGCGCCGGTGACCGGCGTGTTCTCCAACCGCCTGGTCAATGTCGGCGACTACATCAACGCCGGCCAGCGGCTGGCCAACATCGTGCCGCTCGACGGCGTTTATATCGATGCCAACTTCAAGGAGACCCAGCTGCGCCGGCTGAAGCCCGGCCAGAAGGTCGACATCTCGGTCGACGCGTTCTCCAGCCGCAAGATTGAAGGCACCGTTGACAGCCTGGCGCCCGCGGCCGGGCAGGTGTTCACCCTGCTGCCGCCCGACAACGCCACCGGCAACTTCACCAAGATCGTGCAGCGCGTTCCGGTGCGGATCCGCGTCCCCGCCGACGTCGCGCGCGAAGGCCTGCTGCGCGCCGGCATGTCGGTCTATGTCGACGTCGATACCCGGACCGGCGACGCCAAGTAATTCCTTTCTGTCAGCCTCATTGCGAGGAGCAAAGCGACCAAGCCATCCAGCCCCGTGCACCGAGTCCTGGATTGCTTTGCTTCGCGCGCAATGACGGAAATTCTTCGATTATTGACGGCCGCTCAGGTCGGGCGCTGAGAACGTAGCAATGTCCGCGACAACCACGGCAGATACACCGATCGCGGCGCCCGCCGAGCCATCCGAACACGTCCCGGCGACGCGACTGATCGCGTTTCTGATCATGGTGTTCGGGATGTTCATGTCGATCCTGGACATCCAGATCGTCTCGGCATCGCTGTCCGAAATCCAGGCCGGTCTGTCGGCGTCTTCATCCGAAGTCTCGTGGGTGCAGACCGCGTATCTGATCGCCGAAGTGATCGCGATCCCGCTGTCCGGCTTTCTGTCGCGCGCGCTCGGCACCCGGAATCTGTTCGCGATCTCGGCCGCCGGCTTCACCTTCGCCAGCCTGATGTGCGGCTTCACCTCGTCGATCGCCGAGATGATTGTGTGGCGTGCGATCCAGGGCTTCCTCGGCGCCGGCATGATCCCGACCGTGTTCGCCTCGGCCTACACGGTGTTTCCGCGCTCAAAGTTCAACATGGTCGGTCCGATCATTGGTCTCGTCGCCACGTTGGCGCCGACCATCGGCCCGACGGTCGGCGGCTACATCACCGACCTGATGTCGTGGCACTGGCTGTTCTTCATCAACATCGTGCCCGGCATCGGCATCACCATCGGCGTGCTGGCGCTGGTCGATTTCGACGAGCCGCATTACGAGCTGCTCGATCATTTCGACTGGTGGGGCCTCGGCTTTATGGCCGGCTTTCTCGGCTCGCTCGAATATGTGCTGGAAGAGGGCCCGCGCAACGACTGGTTCAACGACGAGTCGATCTTCATCTTCGCGATCGTCTGCGCGGTCTCGGCGGTGGCGTTCTTCTGGCGGGTGCTGACTGCGCGCGAGCCGATCGTCGACATCCGCGCCTTCACCGACCGCAATTTCGCGATCGGCTGCATGTTCCAGTTCTGCGTCGGCATCGGGCTGTACGGCCTGACCTACATCTACCCGCGCTATCTCGCCGAAGTGCGCGGCTACAGCGCGCTGATGATCGGCGAGACGATGTTCGTCTCCGGCATCGCGATGTTCTGCACCGCGCCACTCGTCGGCCGGCTGATGGCGCTGGTCGACATGCGGATCCTGATCGCCATCGGCCTGATCCTGTTCGCCGGCGGCACCTGGCAAATGACCTGGATCACGCGCGACTTCGATTTCTACGAGCTGCTGTGGCCGCAGATCTTCCGCGGCGTCGGCATGATGATGGCAATGGTGCCGGTCAACAACATCGCGCTCGGCACGCTGCCGCCGCACCGGGTCAAGAACGCCTCCGGCCTGTTCAACCTGACCCGCAACCTCGGCGGCGCGCTCGGGCTGGCGCTGATCAACACCATCCTCGACAGCCGCACCGACCTGCACATCTCGCGGCTGCACGACAAGGTGAACTGGGGCAACGCCCAGGCGGTCGAGCTGCTCAACACCTTCACCCAGCGCTTCCAGGGCATGGGCGATGCCTCGATGATGGCGCTGAAACAGCTCACCGCCATCGTCCACCGCCAAGCCGTGGTGATGAGCTACGGCGACGCCTTCTTCCTGCTGACGGTGTTCTACCTCGGTCTGACCACGCTGGTGTTCCTGCTCGCCAAGCCGGCCAACCCGATGGCCGGGCCTGGCGGCGGCGGAGGGCATTGAGGCGCTCTGACCCGTGACGCTCTCGGCGCTGTGTGATAAGCTGATCAAATGTCGGAAGATAATCGTCCCCGGGAGCAAACGGCGCAGCAGGAATTCCTTATTGGCGCCGAGCGCTTCGAAAAGATCAGCGCTGTCGAGGGCATCGTCCTCTCTGACGAGATGAAGCGCCGCGCCGACGAGGCCAAGCGTCTCGGGCTTTCTGCGGAACAGCGGATCGAGCGGATCAAGGACGTTTACCGCAAGGGTTAGCATGTACGATGCGGTCTCCGATCCGTATTGCTATCCGGGCACGACGGTTCTGAGGAATCTGCTCGATATTCGCGACCAATCCACTCTGGATCGTTATGAAGCCGAAGTGACTGCAGTGCGGGCGGAGCAGCCGGTTCCGTCTGGGGCGTTCGATGTTGCGCACTACTGCGCCCTTCATCGGCATTTATTCCAGGACGTTTACGATTGGGCCGGGCTTTACCGGACAGTGCGTATCGGTAAGGGTGGCAGTGCTTTCTGCTATCCGGAGTACATTGAGCCGCAGATGGTTCGGCTGTTTTCACGTCTGCAGGCGGATGACTACTTTCGCCATTGCTCACAACGAGACTTCGCCGCTTCCGCAGCTCACTTTCTTGCCGAGCTGAACTCTATCCATCCGTTCAGAGAGGGAAATGGACGGACTCAGCTCGCGTTCTTCATCCATCTTGCCGAAGCCTCCGGACACCCGCTGCACGTCAAGCGAATGGACCCGACGGCCGTCATGGCCGCGATGATCTCGAGCTTTCTTGGTGATGAGAGGCAGCTTCGCGACCTGATCGATACGCTCTTGTGACCTTGCGAAATGGCGAAGGGCCCGACGTTTCCGCCGAGCCCTTCATTCATAGAAGTATCAGCCGGCCTGTAAGCCGGGTTCTGGAGGGCACCGCTTCCTTGCGGAGGCGATACGCGACGGCCATTCCTCTGGGACGCTGTTTGCACAGCGCCTCGAGCAACCTACCCGGACGGCGAGCCTGACATCGCCCTGCGGAGTTATCGCTGCGAGCAGCGAACTATCCGCGATGCCGTCCCTATTCGGTTTTGCTCCCGGTGGGGTTTACCATGCCGTCTCCGTTGCCGGCGACGCGGTGCGCTCTTACCGCACCTTTTCACCCTTACCCGCCGTCGCAGCTTGCGCTGCTATGGCGCGGCAGGCTCGAGAGCTTGTCGCGCCGAAGCCCCGAAGGGGCGTGGGCGGGCGGTTCGTTCTCTGTGGCACTTTCCCTGGGGTCGCCCCCGCCGGACGTTATCCGGCACCGTATGTCGATGGAGCCCGGACTTTCCTCCCCGGCGGCCTTTCGGCGCTTGCCGGAGCGGCCGTCCGGCCGACTGACGCGGCAAGCCATGCGGGCTCGGGCCGCGATCGTCAAGCCGCAAGTGGTGTGGAAGAAGCGCTCAGCCGAGTGCGGCGACAGCGCGGGCCTCGACCGGCAACCGGTCGAGCAGCGCATGCAGCGTCGCCAGCGTCGAAGCGTCGGCGATGCCGTCGACCTTTTCCGGGCGGAAGTGACGCTGGAACGCGGTGACCACGTCGGTGGTGGCGTGGTCGTAGCTGCCGTTGACCGGGACGCGGTAGCCATAGTCGGCCAGCGCCTGCTGCATCAGCCGCACTTCCTCGCCTTCGGTGCCTTGCTTCAGCGCCGGCCCCGGCACAATCCGCGCCGGCTCGACCCACAGGCCGACGCCGGAGGCGGCGAGCGACCGCCACGGAAATTTCTCGCCCGGATCCTTCTTGCGCGCCGGCGCCACGTCGGAGTGGCCGACGACGCGGTGCGGCGGCACATCGCGGCGCAGGATGATGCCGCGGCACAGCGCGATCACCGCCGCGATCTGGCGCAGCGGATAATCCGGATAGCCCCAATCGTGGCCGCGATTGATGATCTCGATGCCGATCGAGCAGGAGTTGATGTCTTCCTCGCCGGCCCAGGAGGCGACGCCGGCGTGCCAGGCGCGCTTGGATTCCGGGACGCATTGCAGGATCCGGCCGTCTTCGAGCACGACGTAATGCGCCGAGACTTCGGTGCCTGCCTTGCACAGCCGGGTCAGCGCGCCTTCGACATCGGGCATGCCGGTGTAGTGCAGGACGATCATGTCCGGACGGCGCGCTTTGTTGCGCTCGCCGTAGTTCGGCGAGGGCAGCACGTCGGACACCATCGACGAGTCGGGCGTGAAGGTCTGCATAGACAGCATGCCCTTGGGCAAAGGGAGGCCGCGTCGACGTTTCGACTCCAGACCAGCGGACGCTAATGAACCTGACAACATCGGATAACTCAATACTGGCAGGACCACGGCGAAGCTGACCGACGCCGACTGCAACATCCGATTTACTATCTGAGTCCCTCGGGTCTCCTGCAACGCGCTGTCTTCACGATTTTGCCATTTTCTGTGGACGAGCGCGGGTTCGCCGTCCTGCAGCGCAGCGAAAATGCCTGCGAGCGCTGCCGCGTTCCTCGGCGCGGGATGACGGGCAGCCGTCAACGGTTTCTTAAGCGTAAGCGCCGTTACTGAGTGGTGAACAGCCGGTGTCAAATTGCCGGCAATATTTCCTGTGACGCCCCATAAGCCGATGGCAATCCATCAGATTCCACGCGGAGAGCCGGGTTCGTCGGTCGCCTTGGTCGGCTGGCGTGGCGCTCCGCCGGCGGAATGGGACGAGGCGAGGCACGATGGGCCGATTGCCCTGCAGCAAGCCGACGATCAGCCGAACCGGTTTCCGCTCCACGCGGGACCGGCGGGGCTTTGCCGCGGCCGGGGCGATCGCATGAAGCCGTCCGACGTGCGCCATATTCCGGTGCTTGGCCCTGAAGCGGTCGGCCTGCTCGCGCCGCGCGACGGCGGCATCTATGTCGACGGCACGTTCGGGGCCGGCGGCTACACACGGCTGATCCTTCAGACCGCCGGCAGCCGCGTGATTGCGATCGACCGCGATCCGACCGCGATTGCCGGGGGCGCCGATCTGGTTGCCGAGTCCGGCGGCCGGCTGACGCTGGTACAGGACCGGTTCTCCAATCTGGCCGACGTCTGCGCCGCGCGGGGCGTCGCGACGGTCGACGGCGTGGTGATGGACATCGGCGTGTCGTCGATGCAGCTCGACCAAGCCGAACGCGGCTTCTCGTTCCGGTTCGACGGCCCGCTCGACATGCGGATGGGGCGCGACGGGCCGAGCGCGGCCGATGTCGTCGCCCGCGCCTCCGAAACCGATCTCGCCAACATCATCTACATCTTCGGCGAGGAGCGGTATTCGCGCCACGTCGCCCGCGCCATCGTGGCGGCGCGGAGCGAAACACCGATCACGACGACCAAGGCGCTCGCCGACATCGTCGCCAAGGTGGTGCGCGCCAAGCCGGGTGAGATCCATCCGGCGACCCGAACGTTCCAGGGGCTGCGGATCTTCGTCAACGAAGAGCTCGACGAGCTCCACCAGGCGCTCGACGCGGCCGAGCGCGTGCTGAAGCCGGGCGGGCGGCTCGCGGTGGTGTCGTTCCATTCGCTTGAAGACCGCATCGTCAAGACCTTCCTGACCGAGCGCAGCAAGACCGGCGGCGGCTCGCGCCACCTGCCGGAAGTCGCGCAGGCGGCGCCGAGCTTCACGCTGCTCAGCAAGCGGCCGATCGTCGCCGGCGATGCCGAGGTCGCCGCCAATCCGCGCGCGCGCTCCGCCAAGCTGCGCGGCGCCGAACGCACCGAAGCCCCCGCGCATGCCGCCGGCGATCTGCCGGGATGGCCGACGCTCGCCAGCGTGATGAGGGACGGGCGATGATGCGGCTCGTGCACGTGCTGGTGATCGGCATGCTGGTGTTCGCAGCGGCCTATGTGTACCGGATCAAGATGGAGTCGACGGTGCGCACCGAGAAGGTGCTGCAGATCCAGGCCGAGCTGCGCAAGGAGCGTGAGGCGATCGCTCGGCTCCGCGCCGAATGGGCCCAACTCGACTCCCCGGGCCGGCTGCAGGGCCTCGCTACCCGCCATCTCAAGCTCAAGCCGGTCGGCGCGCGGCAGTTCGACTCGCTGAAGAACCTGCCCGAGCGGCCACCGGCCGTCGTCGATCCGAGCGCTCCCGATCCGATCGCATCGATGATCGAAAAGATCGATCCCGACATCGTCACCGGCTCGTTGCCGGCTCCGGAGCCTGCCCAGTGACCGATCCCTCGCTGCCGCTCGTCGGCCACCACGTCAAATGGCGCCAACGGCTGATCCGCAGCCTGATCTACGGCAAGGACGTCGATCGCGACGGCAAGGCGCGCGCCCGTGTCGGCCTGGCGATGATCGCGTTTGCGGCGGTGTACGGCATCATCGCGTTCAAGCTGTCGATGATCGCGGTGTTCGGCGACGGCCACGGCGCGCGCCGCACCGGCTCGCAGGATGCGGTCGCCACCGCGCGGCCCGACATCGTCGATCGCAACGGCCAGGTGCTGGCCACCGACGTCAAGACGCCGTCGTTGTTCGGCGAGCCGCGCCGGCTGATCGATCAGGACGAAGCGGTCGAACTGCTCACCGCGACGCTGCCCGACCTCGAAACCCAGGAAGTGCGCGAGCGCCTGGCGTCGAAGAAGGGCTTCGTCTGGTTGAAGCGTGAAATCACGCCGCGCCAGCAGGCCGAGATCAAGAAGCTCGGCATTCCCGGCATCGGCTTCCTGCGTGAGAACAAGCGCGTCTATCCGAACGCCGCCGAGGTCTCGCACCTGATCGGTCTGGTCAACATCGACAACCAGGGCATCGCCGGCATCGAGAAATGGCTCGACAACAACGGCCTTGCCGACCTGCACCGCGCCGGCTTCGCGTCCGACCGGATGCAGCGCCCGATCGAGCTGGCGCTCGACGTCCGTGTCACCCACGCGCTGCGCGACGAGCTGATCAAGGCCAAGGAGAAGTACAGCGCCAAGGCGGCGTCGGGTCTGGTCTCCAACGTCAAGACCGGCGAGATCGTCGCGATGGTGTCGCTGCCGGACTTCGATCCGAACAACCCGCGCGAGGCCAACGACCCCGATCGCATCAACCGGCTGACCACCGGCGTCTATGAAATGGGTTCGACCTTCAAGACGCTGACGCTGGCGATGGCGCTCGATGCCGGCAAGGCGACGCTGCATTCGATGTACGACGCACGCGGGCCGCTGCACTACGGCAAGTTCAAGATCCACGACTCGCACAATATGGGCCGCGCCATCTCGCTCGCGGAAGTGTTCACCTATTCGTCGAACGTCGGCGCGGCGCGCGTGGCGCTGTCGATGGGCGTCGAGGCCCACAAGGCGTTCTTGAAGAAGGTCGGCCAGCTCGACCGTCTGCGCACCGAGCTGCCGGAAAGCGCATCGCCGATCGTGCCGAAGCGCTGGAGCGAACTCAACACCATCACCATCTCGTTCGGCCACGGCGTCGCGGTCGCGCCGCTGCAGGCGGTGATGGGCATCAACGCCATGGTCAATGGCGGCTATCTGATCCCGCCGACCTTCCTGAAGCGCACCGAAGAGGATGCCAAGAAGCTCGGCAAACGGGTGATCAAGACCGAGACCAGCGACAAGATCCGCTACCTGATGCGGCTCAACGCGGAGGTCGGCACCGCCAAGACCGCCGACCAGATCGCCAAGGGCTATTACATCGGCGGCAAGACCGGCACCTCGGAGAAGGTGGTCAACGGCCGCTACGCCAAGAAGCAGGTGCTGAACTCGTTCACCGCGATCCTGCCGGCGGACAATCCGCAATATCAGGTGCTGGTGATGCTGGACGAGCCGAAGGCGCTGCCGGAGACCCACGGCTTCATCACCTCGGGCTGGAACGCCGTGCCGACCGGCGGCAAGGTGATCGAGCGAATCGCCCCGCTGCTCGGAATCGAGCCGCGGTTCGATCTGCCGCCGCCCGACCGCCTTATTCTTGCGTCATCGAGGGCCGCTCAGTAGCCGCGCGGCCTGCCGCGACGGCGCCATCCCCGCCGTTTTGCGCCGCGCGCTGCTTGCGTTAAAAGCCTCGCAGGCGTGAGAACATCTGTCTCGAATCGGACGCCCCAGGACCATGAAGCTTCGCGACCTCTTCAGCGCTGAGGCCGACATCGCCGCGCCGGCGGCCGATCTCGCCATCGGCGGGCTCGCCGTCGACAGCCGCGCGGTGAAGCCGGGCGACCTGTTCTTCGCGCTCGCCGGGGCCAAGACCGACGGGGCGCGGTTCGTCGCGGCGGCGGTCGCCGCCGGCGCGGTGGCGGTGGCCGGCGAACATCGGCCGGACGGCGACCTCGCGGTGCCGTTCGTGCAACTGTCCAATCCCCGCCTGGCGCTGGCGCAGGCCGCGGCGCGGTTCTACCCGCACCAGCCGGAGGTGATCGCGGCGGTCACCGGCACCAGCGGCAAGACCTCGGTCGCGGCGTTCACCCGGCAGATCTGGCAGCGGCTCGGCCATGCCTCCGCCAGCATCGGCACCATCGGTCTCGTCACCCCGACGCGCAGCGTGTACGGCTCGCTGACGACGCCCGACCCAATCGCGCTGCATCGCTCGCTCGATGAGATCGCCCGCGAGGGCATCACCCATCTGGCGCTGGAAGCCTCGTCGCACGGGCTCGATCAGTTTCGGCTCGACGGCGTTCGCGTCGCCGCGGGCGGATTCACCAACCTGTCGCGCGACCACATGGACTATCACCCCACCGTTGCGCACTATCTCAACGCCAAGCTGCGGCTGTTCCGAAATCTGGTGCAGGATGGCGGCGCCGCGGTGATCTCGGCCGACCACGATTGCTCGGCCGAAGTCATCGAGGCGGCGCGTGCGCGCGGCCTGCGGCTGATCACGATCGGCCGCAATGGCGATCCCGGCGCGGGCATCAAGCTGATCGATGCCGCGGTCGAAGGCTTTGCGCAGACGCTCGACGTCGAACATGCGGGGCGGCGCTATAGCATCAAGCTGCCGCTGGTCGGCGAATTCCAGATCGAGAACGCGCTGGTCGCGGCCGGTCTGGTGATCGGCACCGGAGGCGATGCGGCGGCGAGCTTCGCCGCGCTCGAACATCTCGAAGGCGCGCCGGGCCGGCTCGATCTGGTCGGCGCCCACAACGGCGCGCCGGTGTTCGTCGACTACGCGCACAAACCCGACGCACTCGCCAAGACGCTGCAGGCGCTGCGCCCTTACGCGAAACGCAAGCTGGTGGTGGTGTTCGGCGCCGGCGGTGATCGCGACTCCGGCAAGCGGCCGCTGATGGGCGCGATCGCGGCCGAGAACGCCGATGTCGTGATCGTCACCGACGACAATCCGCGCAGCGAAGATCCCGCGACGATCCGCGCCGCCATCCTCGCGGCCGCGCCTGGCGCACGCGAGATCGGCGACCGCGCCGAGGCGATCCGCATCGCGATCAGCGAATTGCAGCCGGGCGATGCGCTGCTGATCGCCGGCAAGGGCCATGAGACCGGGCAGATCGTGGGCGACCGCGTGCTGCATTTCAGCGACCACGACGCCGCGAAAGCGGCGCTATCAGCGAGCGCCGCATGAGCAAACAACCGCTTTGGACCTCCGACGCGATGGCGGAGGCGATGGCCGCGACGCGCAGCGGTACGCTGCCGCGCGACGTGTTCGGGATCTCGATCGACAGCCGCACGCTGGCGCCGGGCGACGCTTACTTCGCCATCAAGGGCGATGTTCATGACGGCCACGACTTCGTCGCCGCGGCGCTGAACGCCGGCGCGGCGCTGGCGGTGGTGGAGAAGGCGCAGCGCGACAAGTTCGCGGCCGACGCGCCGCTTCTCGTCGTTGAAGATGTACTTGAAGGTCTGCGCCGGCTCGGCGTCGCGGCGCGCTCGCGGCTGTCCGCCAAAGTCATCGCGGTGACCGGCTCAGTCGGCAAGACCTCGACCAAGGAAGGCCTGCGCGGCGTGCTCGGCGCCCAGGGTGCGACCCACGCCTCGGTGGCGTCGTTCAACAATCACTGGGGTGTCCCGCTGTCGCTGGCGCGCTGCCCGGCGGACACGCGGTTTGCGGTGTTCGAGATTGGCATGAACCACGCCGGCGAGATCGAGCCGCTGGTCAAGATGGTGCGGCCGCACATCGCGATCATCACCACGGTCGAAGCGGTGCATCTCGAATTCTTCTCCGGCATCGAGGGCATAGCCGATGCCAAGTCGGAGATCTTCACCGGGCTCGAGCCAGGCGGCATCGCGGTCTTGAATCGCGACACGCCGATGTTCGACCGGCTGTGCAGCAATGCGCTGCGCGCCAATGTCGGCCGCATCGTCACCTTCGGCGCCGATCCTGCTGCCGACGCGCGGCTGCTCGACGTCGCGCTGCATGCTGATTGCTCGGCCGTGCATGCCAGCATTCTCGGCCACGACGTCACCTACAAGCTCGGCATGCCGGGCCGGCATATGGCGCTGAATTCGCTGGCGGTGCTGGCCGCCGCGGAGCTGGCCGGCGCCGACCTCGCGCTCGCCGCGCTGGCGCTGTCGCAGGTCGCGCCCGCCGCCGGCCGCGGCGTCCGCAAGCCGCTGCCGGTCGGCTCCGGCGAGGCGACGCTGATCGACGAGAGCTACAACGCCAATCCCGCCTCGATGGCGGCGGCGCTCGGCGTGCTCGGCCGCGCCGAGGTCAGCGGGCAGGGGCGGCGGATCGCCGTGCTGGGCGACATGCTCGAACTTGGCCCGCGCGGCCCGGAGCTGCACCGGGGCCTGGAAGAGGCGGTGCGGGCCCATGGCATCGACCTGGTGTTCTGCTGCGGCCCGTTGATGCGCAATTTGTGGGACGCCCTTTCCTCCGGCAAACGAGGGGGCTATGCAGGCGACGCGGCCGCGCTCGAATCCCAAGTCGTCGCCGCAATCCGAGCCGGCGACGTCGTGATGGTGAAGGGGTCGCTCGGTTCGCGCATGAAAACCATTGTCACCGCGCTCGAGAAGCGCTTCCCCGGCACGACCGCACGCGACGACGCTGCGGTGTAAGGCGGCTTGAATGCTCTATTGGCTGATCGACCTCTCCAGCTCGTTTCCGGCGTTCAACGTCTTCCGTTACATCACTTTCCGCACCGGCGGCGCGATGGTGACCGGGGCGCTGTTCGTGTTCATGTTCGGCCCGTGGATCATCGACAATCTGCGGCTGCGCCAGGGCAAGGGGCAGCCGATCCGCACCGACGGCCCGCAATCCCACCTGATGACCAAGAAGGGTACGCCGACGATGGGCGGCCTGATGATCCTGTCGGGGCTGACGGTCGGCACCGTGCTGTGGGCCAATCCGCTCAATCCCTATGTCTGGATCGTGCTGGCGGTGACGCTCGGCTTCGGCTTCGTCGGCTTCTACGATGACTACATGAAGGTCACCAAGCAGACTCACGCCGGCATCTCCGGCCGCACCCGTCTGCTGATCGAATTCACCATCGCGGGCGCGGCGTGTTTCGCGCTGGTGTGGCTCGGCCGCGCGCCGCTGTCGAGCTCGCTGGTGATTCCGTTCTTCAAGGAAGTGATGCTCAATCTCGGCTGGGCGTTCATCGTGTTCGGCGCCTTCGTGGTGGTCGGCGCCGGCAACGCGGTGAACCTGACCGACGGTCTCGATGGCCTTGCTATCGTGCCGGTGATGATTGCCGCGGCGAGCTTCGGCTTGATCTCGTATCTGGCCGGCAACGCGGTGTTCGCCGAATATTTGCAGATCAACTACGTCGCCGGCACCGGTGAGCTTGCGGTGTTGTGCGGGGCGCTGCTCGGCGCCGGCCTCGGCTTCCTGTGGTTCAACGCGCCGCCGGCCTCGATCTTCATGGGCGACACCGGCTCGCTGGCGCTCGGCGGCATGCTCGGCTCGATCGCGGTCGCGGTAAAGCACGAGATCGTGCTGGCGGTGATCGGCGGCCTGTTCGTGCTCGAAGCGGTGTCGGTGATCGTGCAGGTCGCCTCGTTCAAGCTCACCGGCAAGCGCGTGTTCAAGATGGCGCCGATCCACCACCACTTCGAACAGAAGGGCTGGACCGAGCCGCAGATCGTGATCCGGTTCTGGATCATCGCCGTAATGCTGGCGCTCGCCGGCCTGTCGACGCTGAAGCTGCGGTGACGTTGTTAATGCGATCGAGTAGGTACAGCCTCATCCTGAGGAGCGACCCGCAGGGCCGCGTCTCGAAGGATGTGCCAAATAATCATCCTTCGAGACGCGCGCTGGCGCGCGCTCCTCAGGATGAGGTCGTCCTTGTAGCCGGAGTGTCAGCATGATCCCCGTCACTTCTTTCGCCGGTCAGTCGGTCGCGGTGTTCGGGCTCGGCGGGTCGGGGCTGGCGAGTTGCCATGCGCTGAAGGCTGGCGGCGCCGAAGTGATCGCGTGCGACGACAATCTCGACCGCATGGTCGAGGCGGCGCAGGCCGGCTTCATCACCGCGGATCTGCGCAATCTGCCGTGGACCAATTTCGCCGCATTGGTGCTGACGCCTGGCGTGCCGCTGACGCATCCGGCGCCGCATTGGACGGTGTTGAAGGCGCAGGAGGCCGGCGTCGAAGTGATCGGCGACGTCGAACTGTTCTGCCGCGAGCGCAAGGCGCACGCGCCGCGCGCCCCGTTCGTCGCCATCACCGGCACCAACGGCAAGTCGACCACGACCGCGCTGATCGCGCATCTGATGCGCGAGGCCGGCTGGGACACCCAGCTTGGCGGCAATATCGGCACCGCGATCCTGTCGCTGGAGCCCCCGCAGGAGGGCCGCGTCCACGTGATCGAGATGTCGTCGTATCAGATCGATCTGACGCCGTCGCTCGATCCGACCGTCGGCATCCTGCTCAACGTCACCGAGGATCACATCGATCGCCACGGCACCATCGAGCACTACGCTGCGGTGAAGGAGCGGCTTGTCGCCGGCGTACAGGACGGCGGCACGTCGATCATCGGCGTCGACGATGAGTTCGGCCGCGCCGCGGCGGACCGGATCGAACGCACCGGCAAGCGCGTGGTGCGGATGTCGGTGCAGGGGCCGGTGAACTCCGGCATCACCGCCGATCTGGAAACCATTCGCCGCGTCGAGGGTGGCACATCCGCGGAAGTCGCCAAGCTCGGCGGCATCGGCTCGCTGCGCGGGCTGCATAATGCGCAAAACGCCGCGGCCGCCGCGGCCGCGGTGATGGCGCTCGGCGTCTCGCCGGAAGTGCTGCAGCAGAGCCTGCGCAGCTTCCCCGGCCTCGCGCACCGGATGGAGCAGGTCGGCCGCCAAGTCAGCGAGAAGGGGACGACGCTGTTCGTCAACGACTCCAAGGCCACCAATGCGGATGCGGCCGCGAAGGCGCTATCGTCGTTCGGCGAGATCTTCTGGATCGCCGGCGGCAAGCCGAAGACCGGCGGCATCGAGAGCCTGGCCGAGTATTTCCCGCGTATCCGCAAGGCCTATCTGATCGGCCAGGCCGCGCAGGAATTCGCCGCCACGCTGGAAGGTCGGGTGCCGTACGAGATCAGCGAAACCCTGGAAGTCGCGGTGCCCGCCGCCGCGCGCGATGCCGCAGCATCGGGACAGGCCGAGCCGGTCGTTCTGCTGTCCCCGGCCTGCGCCTCGTTCGACCAGTTCCGCAATTTCGAACTCCGCGGCACCAGGTTCCGCGAACTGGTGACGGCGCTCGACGGTGTGCACCCCATCCCCTGAGGTCATCGCCCGCGCAGGCGGGCGACCCAGTATTCCAGAACGCTTCGATTTCCAGCGATAGGCTCTGGGATACTGGATCCCCGCCTTCGCGGGGATGACAGTGGAGGGGGATGACAGCGGAGTGTGGGATGGGAACGGAGCCGCCGTTCACATCCTCGATTCCGCGCCATCGCATTAACCCCTTGGCAACCACGTGGGCGCACCAATGGGCGACCTCTTTGCCCAGGATCGCCGATGATCTCCCGTGACCAACGCACCCCGTTCAGCGAATGGTGGTGGACCGTCGACCGCGTGCTGCTGGTGGCGCTGATTGCGCTAATGCTGGCGGGCGTGATCCTGTCGCTGGCGGCGTCGCCGCCGGTCGCGACCCGGATCGGGCTTGATCCGTTCCACTTCTTCAACCGTCACGTCCTGTTCCTGGCGCCGTCGCTGATCGTGCTGATCGGGGTGTCGTTCCTGTCGCCACGGCAGATCCGGCGTTCGGCGCTGATCGTGTTCGTGCTGGCGATCGGGCTGATCGTGGCGACGCTGCTGTTCGGGCCGGAAGTGAAGGGCGCCCGGCGCTGGATCACGCTGGTCGGCATCAACATCCAGGCCTCCGAAATCGCCAAGCCGTCGTTCGTGATCCTGGCTGCCTGGCTGTTCTCGGAAGCGGCGCGGCGGCCGGAGATGCCGGCGACGTCGATGGCCATGATGCTGCTGCTGTCGCTGGTGTCGCTGCTGGTGATGGAGCCGGACTTCGGCCAGACCATGCTGGTGCTGATGGTGTGGGGCGCGCTGTTCTTCATCGCCGGCATGCGGATCGTTTGGGTATTCGGCCTCGCCGGCGCGGCAGCGGGCGGCCTGTTCACCGCCTATCTGTTCGTCCCGCACGTTGCCGGCCGCATCAAGCGGTTCATGAATCCGGCCTCGGGCGACACCTTCCAGGTCGACATGGCGAGCGAAGCGTTCAGCAATGGCGGCTGGCTCGGCCTCGGCCCCGGCGAAGGTATCGCCAAGCGCAGCCTGCCGGACAGCCACACCGACTTCGTCTATGCGGTGGCGGCCGAAGAGTTCGGCATCGTGCTGTGCCTGGCGCTGCTCGCGCTGTTCGCCTTCATTGTGCTGCGGACGCTGTCGCGCGCGTATCGCAGCGAGGATCTGTTCTCGCGGTTTGCCGCCTCGGGGCTGGCGATCCTGTTCGGCGTGCAGGCCGCGATCAACATGGCGGTGAACCTGCAACTGATCCCCGCCAAGGGCATGACGCTGCCGTTCATCTCTTATGGCGGCTCGTCGATGGTGTCGCTGGCTTACGGCGTCGGCATGATGCTGGCGCTGACGCGGCAGCGGCCCAAGACCGAAGTCAATGCGATCGAGGCGGCGGGAAGCTACGCGTGAGGCCATGACCGACGCTCCCCTGATCCTGCTCGCCGCCGGCGGCACCGGTGGCCACCTGTTTCCGGCCGAAGCGCTCGGCGTGGTGCTGATCCAGCGTGGCTACCGCGTCCGCCTGGTCACCGATCATCGCGCCACCCGCTACAGCGGGCTGTTCACCGCCGAGATGACCGACGTGGTGCCGAGCGAGACGGTGCGCGGCCGGACGCCGTGGGCGCTGGCGAAGACCGCGCTGAAGCTCGGCTCCGGTGCGCTGCTCGCCTTCAATTTGATCGGGCGGCTCAAGCCGGCCGCAGTGGTCGGGTTTGGCGGCTATCCGACGCTGCCGCCGCTGCTCGCTGCGACCTGGCGCCGAGTGCCGACGCTGATCCACGAGCAGAACGCGGTGATGGGACGCGCCAATCGCTTTCTGGCGCCGCGGGTCGACGCTATCGCCACCGGTTTTCCCGGCCACGAGACCGCCTGGCCGGCGCTCGCCGCGAAGATCTCCAACACCGGTAATCCGATCCGTCCGGCTGTCGCCGACGCCGCGACTGTCGCTTACGACCCGCCGGTCGCCGGCGGTCCGCTACGGGTGCTGGTGTTCGGCGGCAGCCAGGGTGCCCGGGTGATGGCCGACATCGTGCCGCCGGCGCTGGAGAAACTGGATTCGGCGCTGCTGCGCCGGCTGGTGCTGACCCAGCAGGTCCGCGACGAGGACATGGGCCGCGTCCGTGCGGTGTATGACCGACTGCAGCTGAACTGCGAGCTGGCGCCGTTTTTCACCGATCTGCCGCAGCGGCTGGCGTCGAGCCAGCTCGTGGTGTCGCGCTCGGGTGCCGGCACTGTCGCCGAACTCGCGGCCATCGGCCGGCCCGGCATCCTAGTGCCGCTGCCCGGCGCGCTCGACCAGGACCAGTTCGCCAATGCCGGCGTGCTGACCGCGGCGGGCGGTGCGCTGCGCATCGTTCAACCGGATTTTACCCCGGACCGGCTCGCTGCCGAAATCACCGCGCTGGCCGCCGATCCGGCCAAATTGGCCCAAATGGCCGCCGCGGCGCGCCAAATTGGCCGTCTGGATGCCGCAGAACGCCTCGCCGACGTGGTTGGACGGGTCGCGAAGGTCTAAGGCCGGGCGGACGAAAACCTCGCAACGGCGCATTTGCCGGACTTGTCCCGGCCATCCCCGTCTTGCATGAAGTGACCCTGAATCGGAAATGCCCGTGACCATCCGGGCACGACCAGCAACGATAGAGACCCTCCCCATGAGATTGCCGCGCCATATCGGACCTATCCACTTCGTCGGGATCGGCGGTATCGGCATGAGCGGCATCGCCGAGGTGCTGTGCAATCTCGGCTACACCGTGCAGGGCTCCGACGCGTCGGAAAGCGCCAACGTCAACCGGCTGCGCGAGAAGGGCATCCAGATTCACGTCGGTCACCAGGCCGACAACATCAAGGGCGCCGACGTGCTGGTGGTGTCGACCGCGATCAAGCGCGACAACCCGGAACTGCTCGCGGCGCGCGCGCAGCGAATTCCGGTGGTGCGCCGCGCCGAGATGCTGGCGGAGCTGATGCGGCTGAAGAGCTGCGTCGCGATCGCCGGCACCCACGGCAAGACCACCACCACCTCGATGGTGGCGGCGTTGCTCGACGCTGGCGATCTCGATCCGACCGTGATCAATGGCGGCATCATCAACGCCTACGGCACCAATGCGCGGCTCGGCGGTGGCGACTGGATGGTGGTCGAAGCCGACGAGAGCGACGGCACCTTCCTCAAGTTGCCGGCGGATGTGGCGATCGTCACCAACGTCGATCCCGAGCATCTCGATCACTTCAAGACCTTCGATGCGGTGCAGGACGCCTTCCGCAATTTCGTCGAGAACGTGCCGTTCTACGGCTTCGCCGTGATGTGCATCGATCATCCGGTGGTGCAGACGCTGGTCGGCAAGATCGAAGACCGCCGCATCATCACGTACGGCGAGAACCCGCAGGCCGACGCGCGGCTGCTCGATCTCGCGGCCAGCGGCGGCGGCTCGACCTTCAAAGTCGCATTCCGCGATCGCAAGGCCGGCACCGCGCACGAGATCGCGGATCTCAAGCTGCCGATGCCGGGCCGCCACAACGCGCTCAACGCCACCGCGGCGATCGCTGTGGCGCATGAACTTGGTCTGTCCGACGACACCATCCGCAAGGCGCTCGCGGCGTTCGGCGGCGTGCGCCGTCGCTTCACCAAGACTGGCGAATGGAACGGCGTCACCATCATCGACGACTACGGCCACCATCCGGTCGAGATCGCCGCGGTGCTGAAGGCGGCGCGGCAGTCGACCTCGGGCAAGGTCATTGCCGTGGTGCAGCCGCATCGATTCAGCCGGCTGCAATCACTGTTCGAAGAATTCTGCACCTGCTTCAACGACGCGGATGCGGTGATCGTTGCCGACGTCTATCCGGCCGGAGAGGCGCCGATCGAAGGCATCGACCGCGATCACTTCGTGCTCGGCCTGCGCGCCCACGGTCACCGCGACGTCGTCGCGCTGCAGGATTCCGCGTCGCTCGCCGGCGTCGTCGCCGGCCTCGCCCACAGCGGCGACTACGTCGTCTGCTTAGGGGCGGGCAACATCACCCAATGGGCCTACGCACTGCCCGGCGAATTGAAGGCACTGGGTTGATGTTGTTCTGGCCGGACGTTGAATCTTCGTCATGGCCGGGCTTGTCCCGGCCATCCACGCCTTCAACGAACTATCACCGGATACAGATCGTCCCAATCCGGATTGTGAACCTCGATCTTCCGGACTTTCCAGGCGCGCGGCCAATGCTTGATGGTGTGTTCGCGTTGGATGGCCGTGCGGATGTCGTCGAAGCACTCGAAGTACACCAGTCGCTTCAATCCGTAGCGTTTCGTGAATCCGTCGACGACACCGATACGGTGCTCGTACACGCGCTTGACCAGATCGCTGGTGACGCCGACGTACAGGACGCCGTTTGGGCGGTTCGTCATGATGTAAACGTAGCCGCCGGCCATGCCGAAGCTCCGCAAGGCGTGGATGGCCGGGACAAGCCCGGCCATGACGAGTGGAGAGTTTGTTCCGAGAGTGGTTGGGTGATCGTTAGCGGCGATGATAGCACATTTCCCGTTCAATCGTCATGGCCGGGCTCGGCCCGGCCATCCACGTTTGTGGCCGTAAACGTATGAGTTTTCCCGATCTCACGCCCGACCTGAAAGCCGCGATGCCGGAGCTGCGCGGGCGGCTGCTCGGCAACGAGCCGCTGGCGCCGCTGACCTGGTTTCGTGTCGGCGGGCCGGCGCAGGTGCTGTTCACGCCGGCCGACGAGGATGATCTCGGTTACTTCCTGTCACGGCTGCCGGCCGAAATTCCGGTGATGTGCCTCGGGCTCGGCTCCAACCTGATCGTGCGTGACGGCGGGCTGCCGGGCGTCGCGATCCGGCTGTCGCCGCGCGGCTTCGGCGAGCATCGCGTCGAGGGTGAGGTCGTTCATGCCGGAGCCGCCGCGCTCGACAAGCGCGTGGCCGAAACCGCGGCCGCGGCTCAGCTCGGCGGGCTGGAATTCTACTACGGCATTCCCGGCTCGATCGGCGGCGCGCTGCGCATGAACGCAGGCGCCAACGGCCGCGAGACCAAGGACGTGCTGATCGACGCCACCGCGTATGATCGCAGCGGCATGCGCAAACTGTTCGACAACGCCGCGATGCAGTTCTCGTATCGCCACAGCGGTGCTGATCCGGCGCTGATCTTCACCTCGGCGCGGCTGCGCGGCACGCCGGCGACGCCGGATCACATCCGCGCCAAGATGAACGAGGTGCAGGCGCATCGCGAGTTGGCGCAGCCGATCCGCGAGAAGACCGGCGGCTCGACCTTCAAGAATCCGCTAGGCCAGAGCGCGTGGCGCCTGATCGATGCTGCGGGCTGCCGCGGCCTCAGAATCGGCGGCGCGCAGGTATCGGAGATGCACTGCAATTTCCTGATCAATACGGGCGAGGCCACCGCTGCCGATATCGAGACGCTGGGCGAGACCGTGCGCGCTCGCGTCAAGGCGCAGTCCGGCGTCGAGTTGCAGTGGGAGATCAAGCGGATCGGCGTCGCGCCTGGGCAGGGCTGAGCCGGCTGCCGCCCCCGATCAACTCAGCAGAATTGCAAAGCGACGCGATTGCCGCGCCTCATGGTTTTTGAGGTGACGGAGTCGGCGTCGCGTTGGGAGGTAGTTCGGGCGTATCCGGCAGCGACAGCACGTGCTCGAGCGGGATTGCCGACACCTGGAACACGCCGCTGAACGGGTCCTCCTGCAGCGCGATTAGCCCGAGTGCGACGATCGCGCCGGTGGCGAACACCGAAAGCGCCGCCGACATCGCACGCGGCTTATCGAGATGCACCAGCGCGATCGCGATTTGGGTGATCACGCCGAGAAGCAGAACGGAGATCCACTTCAGGTCGCTGGTGCGATCGATCGACAGGCTGATCCGGGTATTGCGTGAGGTGCCGGCCCGCACCGCGGAGCTGAGCAGCGCCACATGCACCGCCGCGCCGGAATCGCGGGTAATCGCCGGTGAGCTGATTTCAGTCAGCATCTGATCGTAGGCGAGGCTGGTACGCGGCGCGGCGAAACCGTTCACCGTCGGCCATTCGTCCTTGAGCACCGACGCCACATAGACTTTCAACGCGACGCGGATGGCTTGCATGTCCGACACCGAGGCAACGCTGAGCGTATAGACGTTCTGCAGTTCGCCGGCCTCGGTCTGCACCGCGCGCGACGCCTGTCGATTGCGTTCGGCGACATCGTAGCCAAGGAAGCCGGTCAGCAATCCGAACAGCACTGCGACCGACGAGAAGAACGGCGCCACCACGCCCTGCAATCGCGCGATCGGTCCGCGCAGCGGCGAGACGAACACCACCACGATCAGCACGGCGGCGACGCCGTAGTACAGCAGCGCCAGCGTCGCGAAGGTTCCAAACGGCGGAAGGTCGAGCCAATCTCGGATCATCTGTTTCTCTTTGTTTCCCCGCAACGGCGCGAAACTGCACCGACGCGGGACCGCCGGAATCACGGTGCAACACCTGCAAACGTGTCCGACTTTGGCGGTTTTCGCCGCCATCGTCCACGGGCGGCGCGCGAGGGTTTTGGCTGCCCTGCACGTATGCTGGTCTAGTGCCACGGTTCCGCCAGACCGCTGCGGCCATGTGCTCAGCGACGGCTGAGGAGACATCCTGCCTTGCATTCGCAATTTGCGCCGCGCCTGCGACAGCTTCGCTGGTACGAGATCGTGCTGATCGCCACTGTCGCAGCGGCGCTGTGCATCTATCTGCCTGTCGTGGTGAAGCGCTCTGCGGTGCAGGGCTTCGGCGACGTGCAGGTGTTCTTCCGCGCGGCGTGGGCGGTGTGGACCGGCTATCCGCTGTATGAAGTCGCCGATCATCACGGCTGGACCTATCACTACCCACCGACCTTCGCGCTGCTGATGGGACCGTTCGCCCATCCGCTCGACGGCTTCCCCAAACCGGAGTGGGCGCTGCCGTTGCCGCTGTCGGTCGCGACTTGGTACATCTTCAGTGCCCTCGCGATGCTGGCCGCCGTCGATCTGTGGGCGCGGGGGCTCGAACGTGCGCTGCCGCCGTCACTCGATCAAACCGGCTGGAGCGCGTGGTGGCTGCTGCGGCTCGGGCCGGTGGTGGCGCTGCTGCCGTTCTTCGGCGACGGACTCGGCCGCGGCCAGCCGAGCGCCGTGGTGCTGCTGACCATGGTGGCATTCCTGGTGCTGTACTTGCGCGGCCGCATTTACCTCGCGGCCTGTGCGCTGGCGCTCGGTTTCACCATCAAGCTGTTTCCGCTGGCGCTGCTGATCTTCCCGGTGCTGCGCCGCGATCTCCGCACCGTGCTCGCCACTTTCGGCTTCAGCGCTGTGTTTCTGTTCGTGGTGCCGACGCTGTGTCTCGGGCCGTCCGAAGTCGTGAAGCTGTATGGTGCGATGTGGACCGAGCATCTCAGCGGCATCTTCACCGGCGTGCCCAATCCTAAGATCGCCGACGAGATCACCTTCACGTCCTACGACATGCTCAGCATCGGCGCGATGCTGGCGCGGATCGCCGCCGGCGGTCTGCCCGAGACCGACACGCTGCCGCGCTTCGCCACCATCGGCCAGCTCGCGTTCGATGCGGTAGTGATCGGCGCGCTGGTGTGGTTCGGCGATGGCCGGTTCTGGCGGCTGAAGGGCCCGCAGCCGCCGCTCGGCCCGTCGCTGCTGATCGGCGGCGCGCTATTGTGTGCGGCGTTGCCGGTGATGCTGTCGGTGTCGCAGCCGAACTACGTGGCGTTCGCCGCACCCTTGGTCGCGTTGGTGCAGCTCGAAGTTTGGCTGCGGCGAGGGCGGGTGTGCCTGGTGCCGGCGCTGATCGCCTGGTCGGGCGTGATGTGGCTCGGCATGATCGCGACCGAAGGCGGGGTGTGGCAGCCGCTGCGGGTAGTCGGTTTGACCACGCCGGCGCTGGTGGTGCTGCTGCTGTGGGGCTTCGCCTCCCTGCGGCGCGCAGCCGCGCCGCCGTAACGCCGCTTCTCCGAATCGGCCAAATCGGCAAAATGACGCCGCGCGCCGGGTCCGCGGGACGCAGCAGCTTTTCTTCGACTTCAACAGGGACCGCGCGGCGGATCGACCGATGCGACACACCATTCTGTTCGGTGGCACCAGCAAAGAGCGGCTGGTGTCGGTCGCCTCGGCGCAGGCGCTGCACAGCGCGTTGCCGGACGCCGATCTGTGGTTTTGGAACGACGACGACCGCGTCCATGCCGTTTCGGCGCAAGCGTTGCTGGCGCACGCCCGGCCGTTCGAAGAGGCGTTCGTGCCGGACGGCGAGGACGTCGGTCCGCTCGAAACCGCGCTCGACCGCGCCGCTGCCGAGCAGCGGCTGCTGGTGCTGGGTCTGCACGGCGGCGCCGCCGAGAACGGCGAGTTGCAGGCGATGTGCGAACTGCGGCGGGTGCCGTTCACCGGCTCGGGTTCGGCGGCGTCGCATCTGGCTTTCGACAAGGTCGCCGCCAAGCACTTCGCGGCGATTGCCGGTGTCCGCACCGTGAGCGGGATCGCGCTCGCCGATGCCGAGGCGGCGCTCGAAACCTACGGCCGGCTGATCGCCAAGCCGGCCTGCGACGGCTCGAGCTATGGACTGTTCTTCGTCAACGCCAAGCAGGACCTGGTCGCGGTGCGCCATGCTGCCAAGACCGAGGATTATCTGATCGAGCCGTTCGTCGCCGGCGTCGAGGCGACCTGCGGCGTGCTCGAAGCCGAAGACGGCTCGCTGCGCGCGCTGCCGCCGATCGAGATCGTGCCGGCCGACGGCGGCTTCGACTACACGGCGAAATATCTCGCCAAATCGACCCAGGAGATCTGCCCCGGCCGGTTCGCTCCCGAGATTGCGGCGGCCATCATGGACTACGCCGTGCGGGCGCACCGGGTGATGTCCTGCCGCGGCTACTCGCGCTCCGACTTCATCGTCGGCAAGGATGGCCCGATCTTCCTGGAGACCAACACGCTGCCCGGCCTCACCAAAGCCTCGCTCTATCCCAAGGCGTTGAACGCGCTGGGAATCCCCTTTGTCGACTTCCTTAACGGGCAGATCGCGCTGGCCGAACGCGCCGTGCGGAGCTGACCGGGACGCCTCCGGGTTCCATCCGGAGGCCTTGGCGGAAAGTCGCGTTTTCGCCGCAAATCCTTCTCCGGACGCAACAAATTCGGGTCTGCGCAGGCCTGCTTTACGATTTGTTTACCAGGAGGGCCGAAGGTTAACGCTGGCGGCGCATCCTGGCGCTCGGCTGTCGTGGCGTAAGCCGGGCGGAGCTCTTTATCCGTTTCGGTTTGCATTTCAGGCAGACGGTCCGGCCCGCAGGGCTGGTCCGGAACCACCGAGAAGTCACCTGCGCCATTGCCCGGAGTAGGCGCGGGCGCAACGTGTAACGAGCTTTTGCAATGGACGGTGGAGGGCGCCTCGCCCGGTCGTCAAGACTGTCGAGGCTTCAGTCTGACCTGAAGGCGGTCGCCCACGCGGTGGCTGCGCTGCTGCGCGAACGCCGTTCGCGCAAGAAGCAGGCGCGGCCGCAACGTTTGGTGCGTCCCGAGCCGTCGCGCGGTGTGATCGCCGTGCTGGAGCGCTGGCTGCCGCGCCGCGTCGGCGTCGCCTTCACCGCGCTGATCCTGCTGGGCAGTGCCGGCATGGGCATCGTCAAGGGCGGTCATGTCGACGAGTTCGTTCAGGCGCTGGACGACACCCGCAACGGCGCCGCCAATCTCGCCGGTTTCCGCATCAAGCAGGTGGCGATCGCCGGCCGCAAGCAGCTCACCCAGGACGAGATCCTGGCGATCGGTGGCATCACCGGCCGGTCGTCGCTGCTGTTTCTTGATGCCGCCGCGGTGCGCGACAAGCTGAAGGCGAACCCGTGGATCGCCGACGCCACCGTGCTGAAGTTCTATCCGGGCGAATTGCAGATCGACATCGTCGAGCGCACCGCCTTCGCGCGCTGGCAGCTCGACGGCCATATGTCGGTGATCGCCGATGACGGCGCGGTGCTCGAGCCATATGTGGCGCGCCGCTTCCTGTCGCTGCCGCTGGTGGTCGGGAAGGGCGCCGGCGAACGAGCCAAGGATTTCATCGCGCTGTTGAAGCGCTATCCGCAGGTGTGGTCGCAGACCCGCGCCGTCGCCCTGGTCGGCGAACGGCGCTGGAACGTCTGGCTCACCAGCGGTCTCGTCATTCGGATGCCCGAGCACGATGTCGGCAACGCGCTGACGATGCTCAGCCAGCTCGATCAGGACGACAAGCTGTTCTCGCGCGACATCACCGCGATCGATATGCGGCTGCCGGACCGTCTGACGGTGCGGCTGTCGGACGCCGCCTTCAAGGCGCGCGAAGAGCTGTTCAGCAAGGACAAGAAGTCCAAAAAGAAGGCTGGTGACGCGTGACCGTCTTCGATCGTACCCAGACGCCGAAGACACGGCCGATTGCGCCGCATCGCACCGCGATGGTGGCGTCGCTCGATATCGGCACCAGCAAGATCGCCTGCATGATCGCACGGCTGAAGCCGTGCCCGCCGCAGGAGGCGCTGCGCGGCCGCACCCATTCGATCGAACTCGTCGGCTACAGCCAAATCCAGTCACGCGGCGTCAAGGCCGGCGCGGTGGTCGACATGGCCGAATGCGAGAAGGCGATCCGCCACGCCGTGGCGCTGGCCGAGCGCATGGCCAAGGTGCGGGTGGAGTCGGTGCTGCTGTCGGTCTCCGCCGGCCGGCTGCAAGGCCAGCTGATCGAAGCGACCTCCGACATCAAGGGCGGTGCCGTCACCGCCGAAGACATCAGCCGCGTCACCTCGACCGGCATGCATCACGCCACCGGCATCGGCCGCGCTGTGCTGCACGCGCTGCCGGTCGGCTACACGCTCGACGGCGTCAAGGGCATCCGCGATCCGCGCGGCATGGTGGCGCGTCAGTTCGGCGTCGACATGAACGTCGTCACCACCGACGCCACCGTCGCCAAGAACCTGATGCTCGCGGTCGAGCGCTGCCACCTCAACGTCGAAGCGATGGCGGCGAGCCCGTATGTCGCCGGGCTGTCGATGCTGACCGACGACGAGGTCGATCTCGGCGCCGCGCTGATCGAAATGGGGGCTGGTACCACGACGATCGCGATCTATTCCGGCGGTCGCTTCGTCCATGCCAGCGGATTTGCGGTCGGCGGGCATCACATCACGATGGATCTCGCCCGTGGACTCGGTGCGTGCATTGCGGATGCCGAGCGAATCAAGACGTTATATGGCACGGTGCTAACTGGCGGTTCCGATGCGCGCGAGTTGATGTCGATCCCGGCCGCCGGGGACGAGCGGGATAGCCCGCAAGTGATCTCCCGCGCCACGATCGCGAACATCATCCGGCATCGGGCCGAGGAGATTTTTGAGATGGTCAGGGACCGGCTGGCGGAGTCGCCGTTTGCGGCAGAGCCCCGGGCGCGTGTGGTGCTGAGCGGCGGTGCGTCGCAGCTCACCGGCGTGCCCGAGCTCGCCACGCGGATTCTCGGCCGCTCGGTCCGGGTTGGCCGTCCGCTCGGCGTCGGCCGTCTGCCGAACGAAGCCAAGAGCGGCTCGTTCGCGGTGCCGACCGGTCTTCTGGTCTATCCGCAGTTCGCTCACCTCGAGCACATCGAACCTCGCCACACCCGCCACATCCGGGCCGACGCCCATGCCGGTTACTTCGGCAAAGTCGGCCGCTGGCTGCGCGAGGGCTTCTGATGACTCTTTTCCGCCCCCTTCCGCTTTCACAGATTGCCCAGGCCATTTGCCGGGGACTTCACGAACCAACGCGCGCGTAATCGAGAGGCAACCATGACCATCAATCTCAATGTCCCGGATATTCGCGAGCTGCGGCCCCGGATCACCGTGTTCGGCGTCGGTGGCGCCGGCGGCAACGCGGTCAACAACATGATCACGGCCGGACTGGATGGCGTGGACTTTGTGGTCGCCAACACCGACGCGCAGGCGTTGACGATGTCGAAGGCCCAGCGGCTGATCCAGATGGGCACCCAGGTCACCCAGGGTCTCGGAGCCGGCTCGCAGCCGGACGTCGGCTCGGCTGCCGCGCAGGAAGTCATCGACGAAATCCGCGACCACCTCTCGGGCGCGAACATGGTTTTCGTCACCGCCGGCATGGGCGGCGGCACCGGCACCGGCGCCGCGCCGGTGATCGCCAAGGCCGCGCGCGAGATGGGTATACTGACCGTCGGTGTGGTGACCAAGCCGTTCCACTTCGAAGGCGCGCGCCGGATGCGCACCGCCGAGACCGGCATCACCGAGCTGCATAAAGTCGTCGACACCCTGCTGATCATCCCGAACCAGAACCTGTTCCGGGTGGCCAACGAGAAGACCACCTTCGCCGACGCGTTCGCGATGGCCGACCAGGTGCTGTATTCGGGCGTCGCCTGCATCACCGACCTGATGGTCAAGGAAGGCCTGATCAACCTCGACTTCGCCGACGTCCGCGCCGTGATGCGCGAGATGGGCAAGGCGATGATGGGCACCGGCGAGGCCACCGGCGAAAAGCGCGCGCTGACCGCCGCCGAAGCCGCGATCGCCAATCCGCTGATCGACGATTCCTCGATGAAGGGCGCCCGCGGTCTCTTGATCTCGATCACCGGCGGCAAGGACCTGACGCTGTTCGAAGTCGACGAAGCCGCCACTCGCATCCGCGAGGAAGTCGATCAGGACGCCAACATCATCGTCGGCGCCACCTTCGACGAGAGCCTCGACGGCATCATCCGCGTGTCGGTGGTCGCCACCGGCATCGAGCAGGCGCAGCTGTCGCGCAATGCCGGCACCCCGGCCGCGGCCGCCGCCGTGAGTGCGGTGGGAAACGATAGCCGCTTGGCTGAGCTGACAGCCAAGCTGCGGGCCGACAATCAGCGGATTGCCGAAGCTGCTGCGATGCGCGCCGCCCAGGCCGCCGCTGCTCCGGCCGCCGCTGTCGTCGACTCGTCTCCGCGCCAGGCCGCCAATGTCGAGCGCGCCGCGCTCGCCGCGATCGCCGCCGCCGTCGGCAACGAGCCGATGCCGCAGGAGGCCCCGGTGCAGCCGGCGTCCTACGGCGACGTCACCGTCCGCCCGATCCCGCAGAAGCCGTCGCTGTTCCCGGATCCGGAACAGTCGCGCGCCGTGTCCGAAGAGCCGCTGGCGCCGGAAGCCTTCGTGCCGCCGGCCGCCGACCGCGCCGCGATGCGCCCGCCGCGGATGCCGCGCTTCGACGAGCTGCCTGTGCCGGCCCAGAACGAAATCCGCCAGGCCCGCGGCGACGGCGAAGAGGATCATCCGCAGAAGAATCGGCTGTCGCTGCTGCAGCGCCTCGCCAACGGCCTCGGCCGCCGCGACGACGAGCCGGCCGAAGCGCCGCAGGTCGCCCGCAACGGCGGTCCGCAGATGCCGCCGCTGCCGGAGCGCCGGCCGCAGCGCAGCGTCGCCGATCAGATGGGTAAGGAGCCGGTGTCCGAGTACGCCAAGCGTCCGGCGCCGCAGGGTCTCGACATGCACGGCCGCCCGGCGCCTGTGGCCCCCGCGCCACAGGGCGACGACCATCTGGATATCCCCGCCTTTCTCCGGCGGCAGGCGACCTGAAACAATGTCTGAAATCTGACCAAGCTCAGGGCCTCGGCGATCCGCCGGGGCCCTTTTTTGTGGCAAGCCGGTATTCTGGCCTTCAAAATCTAAGTCACTGAAAAATCGTCAGTTTACGACTTTAGGCGGAACTGAAACGAAATCGCGCCGATCACGATTGATGTCGAATTCGATCGGCAGGCGGCGGTAATGCGGCGGGTTTGGGGTAACAATCCGTAAAAAAGCGTGAGTTGGCGCGATTTGGGGCAGTGCTATGGTCAATACGGACTTGGGGACGCCTAGAGCGAGTCGCCCGGCCGACAGGACCGGAACGATCTCCGCACTGCGTCAGTGGGACACTTTACTTATGAAGTTCAGCCGGCAAACCACGCTGCGTTCGCAAGCCACGGTGACGGGCGTAGGTGTTCATTCGGGCCGTCCTGTGACTCTGACGTTGGGACCCGCAGATATCGATGCGGGTTTTCTTTTTGTCCGGACCGGACTTGATGGCGCTGATCGCGAGATCAAGGCGACGTCCAAGTCGGTGGTCGCCACCGAGCTGGCCACCGTCCTCGGCGACAGCGACGGTCCGCTGGTCTCCACCGCCGAACACATTCTCTCCGCGCTGCGCGGCATGGGCATCGACAACGCCACGATCGAAGTCGACGGCCCCGAAGTTCCGATCATGGACGGCAGCGCCGCCCCGTTCGTCGCCGCCATCGACCAGGCTGGCCTCCGCGAGCAGGCCGCTCCCCGCAAATACCTTCAGATCCTGAAGCCCGTCTCCGCCGCGATCGGCGAATCCTTCGGCGAGTTCCGGCCCTACGCCGCCGGCTTCCGCGTCGAAGTCGAAATCGACTTTTCCAATCCGCAGATCGGCAAGCAGAAATATGCGCTCGCGGTCGAGCCGGAGATCTTCCGCCGCGAAGTCGCGCGCGCCCGCACCTTCGGCCGCATGAACGACGTCGCCCGGCTGTGGAAGATGGGTTACGCGCTCGGCGCCTCGTTCGAGAACTCGGTGGTGTTCGACGACGACCGTCTGCTCAATCCGGAAGGCCTGCGCTACTCCGACGAATGCGCGCGCCACAAGGCGCTGGACGCGATCGGCGACCTCGCGCTCGCCGGCCTGCCAATCCTCGGCGCCTATCGCTCGGTGCGTGGCGGCCACAAGCTCAACCACACCGTTTTGACCACTCTGTTGGCCGATCGTAGCGCCTGGCGCGTGATCGAAGCCGAGCCGGCGCGTCGTGCGGTGCGCGGCCACGCCGAAGCCGTCACCGGCCTGGTCGGCGGCATGGTGGCTCCGGCCTACGGCCCGGACGTGTCCTGACCGCAACAGCGCGTCAGGCGATTTTCCACATCTTGTGGCCTGTTAACTGATTGGGCTGGCCGCCTTATTCCCGGCGAAATAGCTGCGTACCCGGTTGGTGAAGTCGCCTTTTTCGGCTAAACAGCCGGCGGTTGACTCCACGCTTTCCGGCGCAGGTCGATGGCTCAGGCCACAGCGGTCTGGTCGATTGCCGGGGCACCGTTCTCCATTTGTCGGGTTGGAATTGATGTCGGCACAGCGGATCGCGCTCGGACTGCGGAACGGAGAGACTTCTCGCAGGGGCGATCGCCTGCGGCGCGGGCTGCCGATGATCTTCAGCCTGCTGGCGCTGTCGCTTCCACTGGGCGGCTGCGGCACCGGCGCGTTGTGGGACAAGTTCCTGGCCAAAGACGACAAGATGGTCGATGAGCCGGCGGACAAGCTCTACAACGAGGGCTTGTACCTGATGAATCAGGACAAGGACACTAAGGGCGCCGCGAAGAAGTTCGAAGAGGTCGACCGCCAGCACCCGTATTCGGATTGGGCGCGCAAGTCGCTGCTGATGTCCGCCTACGCGTACTATCAGGCCGGCGACTACGACAGCTGCATCGGCGCCGCCACCCGCTACGTCACGCTGCACCCCGGCAGCTCGGACGCTGCCTATGCGCAGTACCTGATCGCGGCGTCGAATTACGACCAGATCCCGGACATCTCGCGCGACCAGGGCCGCACCGAAAAGGCGATCGCCGCGCTTGAAGAGGTGATCCGCAAATATCCGACCTCCGAATATGCCAACAGCGCCAAGCAGAAGCTGGAAGGCGCCCGCGACCAGCTCGCCGGCAAGGAGATGGATATCGGCCGCTATTACATGAGCAAGCGCGACTACGCCGCGGCGATCAACCGGTTCAAGACCGTGGTGACGCGTTATCAGACCACCCGCCACGTCGAAGAGGCGCTGGCGCGTCTGACCGAGGCCTATATGGCGATCGGCATCGTCGGCGAGGCGCAGACCGCCGCCGCCGTGCTTGGCCACAACTTTCCTGACAGCCGCTGGTACAAAGACGCCTACAATCTTGTAAAGTCGGGGGGACTCGAACCCACCGAGAACAAGGGCTCCTGGATCAGCAAGTCCTTCAAAAAGCTCGGTCTCGGATAGGACCGTCTCCCATGCTTTCGCGCCTTTCGATCCGCGATATCGTGTTGATCGAGCGGCTCGACATCGAATTTTCCCGTGGCCTTGCGGTGCTGACCGGCGAGACCGGTGCCGGCAAGTCGATTCTGCTCGATGCCTTTGCGCTGGCGCTCGGCGGCCGCGGCGATGCCGCGCTGGTCCGCCACGGCGCCGAGCACGGCCAGGTCACCGCCAGCTTCGATGTCGCCAAGACCCATCCGGCGTTCGCGATCCTCAAGGCCAATGGCCTCGACGATCGTGAGGTCGACGAATCCGGCGAATTGATCCTGCGCCGCGTCCAGCTCGCCGACGGCCGCACCCGCGCCTTCATCAACGACCAGTCGGTCAGCGTGCAGACCCTGAAAGCGGTCGGCGCGACGCTGGTCGAAATCCACGGCCAGCATGACGAGCGGGCGCTGGTCGACGCCGCCACTCATCGCCGGCTGCTCGATGCCTTCGCCGGGCTTGAGAAGGACGTTGGCGCGCTGGAGACGCTGTGGGAAGGCCGGCGCACCGCGCGGGCGGCGCTCGACGCCCACCGCGCCGGCATGGAGCGCGCCGCCCGCGAGGCCGACTATCTGCGCCATGCTGCCGATGAGCTGAAGCAGCTCGCGCCGCAGGATGGCGAGGAGACCACGCTGGCCGAGCGCCGCGCCACCATGATGCAGGGCGAGAAGATCGCCGCCGACCTGCGCGAGGCGCAGGAGGCAGTCGGCGGGCCGCATTCGCCGGTCGCCTCGCTGGCTGCCGCGGTGCGCCGGCTGGAGCGCCGCGCCGGCTCCGCGCCGCAACTGGTCGAGCCGGCGGTGAAAGCGATCGACGCCGCCATCAATGCGCTGGAAGAGGCCGACCAGCATCTCAACGCCGCGCTGGCGGCGGCCGATTTCGATCCGTTGGAACTGGAGCGGATCGAGGAGCGGCTGTTCGCGCTGCGCGCCGCCGCCCGCAAGTATTCGACCCCGGTGGATTCGCTCGCCGCGCTCGCGGCGCAATACGTGGCCGACGTTGCGCTGATCGATGCCGGCGCCGATCGGCTGGTGGTGCTGGAGAAGGACGCCGCCGAAGCCGACGCCCGCTACAGCGCCGCAGCCGCGAAGCTGTCGGCGGCTCGGACCAAGGCGGCGGAGAAGCTCAACAAGGCGGTCGGTGCCGAGCTGGCGCCGCTCAAGCTCGAACGCGCCAAGTTCATGACCCAGGTCGAGGCCGATGACGCGGCTCCAGGGCCGCAGGGCATCGACCGCGTCGAGTTCTGGGTGCAGACCAATCCCGGCACGCGCCCCGGCCCCTTGATGAAGGTGGCGTCTGGCGGCGAGCTGTCGCGCTTCCTGCTGGCGCTGAAGGTGGTGCTGTCCGACAAGGGCTCAGCACCGACCCTGGTGTTCGACGAGATCGACACCGGCGTCGGCGGCGCGGTCGCCGATGCGATCGGCGCGCGGCTGGGGCGGCTCGCCTCCAAGGTCCAGGTCATGGCCGTCACCCACGCCCCGCAGGTCGCCGCCCGTGCCGACCAGCATTTGCTGATCTCCAAGGCTGCCCTGGACAAAGGCAAACGCGTCGCCACCCGCGTCGCCGCGCTGGAACAAGACCACCGCCGCGAAGAAATCGCCCGCATGCTGGCCGGCGCCGAGATCACCGCAGAGGCGAGGGCCGCGGCCGACCGGCTGATCAAGGCGGCGGGGTAGGGATTAGATAGGGCACGATGATAGGTGGATTGAACAGAGCCGCAATCGTCAATCAAATTGCCGATGATTGGTTGCTCGTCTTCCCTGATGCTAAGAAAGACCAACTCCGCGCGGCTCTGGAGACGTTCTCCGATGAACATCTCGGGGACGTGTACGCGTTCCATGAAAGAATTGAAAAATTAACGCCGGAAACAAGGCGACGAATTCTGCGTGATCTGCCCAAGAAATACTTGGCGGTGATCGCCAATATGCTTGAGGCCTACACCAAGGAGCTGGAGCGCGCAAAACAAGCTTACTACGTCGCAAATGCTCCTTATATGTCCGATTCTGACTTTGATACTTTGGAGAGAGTCCTTCAGATCACCTTGAAGCAGAAGAAGGACTGGAAAGAATATTTTGCTCGCATAAATAAGGTGGGCGCGGCGCCGGCGCGAGGCTTTGCGAAGGTTCAGCACGTCGAGCCGATGCTGTCGCTCAGCAACGCGTTCACCGATGGTGAGGTTGCCGAATTCGTAGAGCGGGTGCAGCGTTTCCTAAATCTGGAAGACGTCCCTGCGATCGTTGCCGAGCCGAAAATCGACGGCCTGTCATTGTCGCTTCGCTACGAGCACGGCGAATTGGTGCGCGCGGCAACGCGTGGGGATGGCTTCACCGGCGAAGATGTCACCGCCAATGTGCGGACGATCAAGGATATTCCCGACGAGCTCCGAGTGAACCGTCCACCCGCAGCCTGCGAATTGCGTGGTGAAGTCTACATGCTGAAGCAAGATTTTCTCGCCTTGAACAGGAGACAAGAGGAGATCGGGGATGAGCCGTTCGCCAATCCGCGCAACTCCGCCGCCGGCTCGCTGCGGCAGAAGGACGTGGAGGTCACCCGGTCGCGCCCCCTGAAGTTTTTCGCCTATGCGTGGGGTGAGATGAGCGACTATCCTATGGCCGAGCCGACCCAATACGACATGCTCGACTGGCTTCAGCAGGTCGGCTTCACGGTCAACGACAAGATCAAGCGGTGCCACAGCGTCGAGGATGCGCTCGCCTTCTATCGCCGGATCGGCGAGCAGCGTGCGTCGCTGCCTTACGATATCGACGGCGTCGTCTATAAGGTCGACCGGCTCGACTATCAGGAGCGCCTCGGTTTCGTGTCGCGTAGCCCCCGTTGGGCGATCGCGCACAAATTTGCGGCCGAGCAGGCGACGACGGTGCTGGAGAAGATCGACATCCAGGTCGGCCGTACCGGCGCTCTCACTCCGGTGGCACGGCTGCAGCCGGTGACGGTTGGTGGCGTGGTGGTCCAAAACGCGACGCTGCACAACGAGGACTACATCAAGAACCTGGACATTCGCGTGACCGACACTGTCGTGGTGCAGCGGGCAGGTGATGTCATTCCGCAAATCGTTAGCGTTGTGCGCGACAAGCGACCGGAGACAGCAAAGCCATATCGCTTTCCGAGCAAGTGTCCAGTTTGCCATAGCCTAGCAGTGAGGGACGAAGAAGACGGCGAAGCTGTTCGCCGGTGCACGGGCGGACTGATTTGTCCCGCACAAGCAATCGAGCGATTGAAACACTTTGTTTCGAAAGATGCTTTCGATATTGAAGGCTTTGGTGAAACCTATGTCCAGCTTCTGTTTGAGCGGGGTTTGGTCAAGCGTCCTCCGGACATCTTCAGGCTACACACGAAAGTAGATGAGCTTCGATCTGTTCTGTTTCAAAAGCGAGAAGAGTTAGCGCAACAAAGAGAGCGCGAAACCGGACGGAAGAGGAAGAAAACTCGATCTGAAGAGGATCGGAGCTATCAAGAAGTCGACAACTTGCTGGCAGCGATCGAGAGTCGCAGGAGCGTCGATCTTCATCGCTTCATTTATGCTCTTGGGATTCGCCACGTTGGTGATGCAACTGCCAAAGCTCTGGAGAGGCACTTCGAGGACGTTGCGGAGTTCGTTCGGGGTGTTGATGCTGCCCGCCGCGATCGACCTGGGCCAGCTTGGCATGACCTTTCAAACGTAAAGGGCATCGGACCAGTCGCCCTTGGATTTCTCTTGGGAGAGGGATTCGAGGATGGTGCATCCCAGCTTTCGCTAAACTTCGAAACTCCGAGTCGGTCGCGCGAAGGAGGGAAGCTCAACAAGGCTCAAAGAGAGAGCCTGATTGAGCGTTATGGAAGCCCCGAGCGGATTCAGCGTGCGATTGATGCGGCTCGCACACAGCGGCCTGGCGCGGCATATCTTGCTCTGTCCACGGATAGCGATATTGGCGGAGTAGCGACCGATCATCTCATTGAGTTCTTCGATGAGCCCCATAATCGAGATGTCGTTGCACAACTGAATAATGAATTAGTGGTTCGCCGCCGTGATATTGTAGGCAAGGATTTGCCTATGGCGGGCAAGACGATCGTCTTCACCGGAACGCTTGAATTAATGACGAGAAACGAAGCGAAAGCTACGGCAGAGAGGATGGGCGCGAAAGTCGCTAGTTCGGTCTCGGCGAACACCGATTTTGTTGTTGCAGGACCCGGGGCAGGATCAAAACTCAGTTCTGCAGAAAAGCTCGGTGTTAAGGTCCTGAGCGAGGACGATTGGCTAAAGCTGGTGAAATCGTCATAAGGTGAGCGACAGCTTCGTGGGGGCGAGGATGTCGATTGTCGCGATTGATTTTGAAACTGCGAATGAACTGCCGTCCAGCCCTTGCTCAATGGGGCTTGCGTGGATCGATTGTGGAAAGGTCGTTCGACAAGAGTATCGACTGATCCGGCCAAAGCAGATGCGTTTCGGTGTCTATGAGTCGCGCGTCCACGGCCTAGGCCCATCGGATGTCGAGGGCGCACCGGAATTCCCGGAGGTCGTTTCAGAGTTTCTCTCGGATATCGATGGCGGTTGGTTGGTGGCGCACAATGCGCAATTCGATGTCGACGTTCTTTGCTCTACCCTGTCTCTCTACGGTCTAGCAGTTCCGCGTTTCTCATTCGCTTGCAGTTTGACCATAGCGCGAAGGATTTGGCGGCAAGAGAGCTCGTTTGGGTTGGCTGATCTTTGTCGACGAATTGGCTTCTCCTTTCAAAACCATCATGCGGGTGAAGATGCCGTTGCTTGTGCGCAAGTGTTGCTCGCATTGATGTCCAGCGCTCGTGCGACTGATCTGCCTGGGCTCCTTGCTCGATTAGGGATTCAAGCGGGCATCGTTGATGAGATCGGCGTTGTATCGTGCAAGGAGATCGCTCTGCCGATGGGTGGTCCACGTCGGTTGACCGATTATGTTCGACGGTTAACCGAGTATCCCGGCCCTCCAGATCAGTGCCTTGGGTCGAGATTGCGCTTCTTGATGAAGGGTAGTTCTGGAAACTATTACAACATCGAAGAAGTCGATCTCGACGATGGCGTCGGTCTGAAATGTGAATGCATGGGTTGGAAGACGCGGCGACGTTGCAAGCACATTCAGGCTCTGCTGTACGGAGATGTCACTTATCTCGCCTCTGGCAATGAGTGTGACGTCGAGAGGCTTCGACGCAAGATCGATCTGACTGGCGGCATACCTTCGTTATACAGCGAATGGTGTCCGCCATCCGAACGTCCGGTGCGGTTATGCAGCAGCGAAAGCAGAAGAGTGGCGGCGCCGGCTCGTCCTAAGACGACGGTTCCTGCTTTAGCTGAAACTCTAGAGTATCGATCCGACACCGCGATAGCCGGCAAGACAGTTCTGTTTACGGGATCACTGGAGAACTTCACCCGCGGCGAAGCCAAGGCGAAAGCTGGCTCACTAGGTGCGAAGGTGACAACTCTCGTTTCCGACGCGTTAGATTTTGTGATTGCCGGCAAAGATGCTGGCTGGAAGGTTGATAAAGCCCGCGACCTCGGCGTCACCGTGCTGACCGAAGACGAGTGGTTGGCGCTGATTGGCGGATGATCGTCAACATCCCAATCGACATCGCCCGCGCAGGCGGGCTACCCAGTATCCCAGAGCGTTGAGGCGATCCGCCGTCGCCTCCACGAGTCATTCCGGGCGCGCGCAGCGCGAACCCGGAATCTCGCTGAAGTTCGCCGCGTGTCGGATTCCGGGTTCGCTCACTTGCGTGAGCGCCCCGGAATGACTCGTTGGGGCGGTTCGATGTGAACGCGTGAGGCTCTGGCATACTGGATCCTCCGCCTTCGCGGAGGATGACGGTGGAGGAACGTCACTCTACACCAGCGTCTCTTCTTCCGCCTTCTCGATCATTTCCTCGGTCGCGATCAGGTTGCGGCGCGGCACCAGGAAGATCATCGCCGAGGCGCAGGCGAGTGCCGTCCCGAAGATCGCGATGTTGAGCGGCAACGGTGTCGCGAAGTGGCCGCCGAGCCAGGCGCCGGCCTGCGAACACAGCGAGCCGAACCCGAATTGGGTGAAGCCCATCAGTCCGGATGCGGTCCCGGCAGCCTGCGGGCGGATGCTGATCGCGCCGGCGGCAGCATTGGCCATCACCGCGGCGTTGCCGAACATGATGATCATGTGGGTGCCGAACAGCCAGCTCGGCACCTGATTCCAGCCGAGGACGCCCCACGCCAGATTGAGCAGCGCGCCGACGATCTGCAAGCTGAGTCCGAACCAGATCAACCGGTCGAGCGAATGCCGCGGCGAGAATTTCACGCAGAACACGTTGCCCATCAGATAGGCGAAGCCGGAGCTGGCGAACCATGCGCCGTACTCGGCGCTGCTGCGGCCCATCTGCGTCACCACGACGTAGGGACCGCCACCGGCGAAGATGAAGATGATCGCCGACGCAAGCACCTGGCACAGCACGTAGCCGATGAAGGCGCGGCTGCCGAACAGGCTGCGGAGGTCGGTGCGGAAGCCGCCGCGCTGCGCGGCGGGCGTGCTGCTGCGGCGGCTCGTTTCCGGCAGCGCCAGCGTGATCGCGGCGGCGACGACGATCGCCCCGGCGGTGACGGCGTAGAAGATCGCGCGCCAGCCGAGCGCAGTTTCGATCACGCCGCCGGCGAGCGGGCTCAGCATCTGCGCAATCATCATCACGGCGATCACGAGACTGAGCATGCCGCCGACGCGGTCGCGGCTGTAGAGATCGCGGATGATGGCGCGGCTGATCACCATGCCGGAGGCGCCGCCGAGCGCCTGCAGGAAGCGCAGCCCGATCAGTTGCGGCAGCGTCTGCGCGAAGATGCAGCCGATGCTGGCCGCGACCATCAGCGCCAGCCCGCCGAGCAGCACCGGGCGGCGGCCGAAGCGGTCGGACAACGGCCCCATGATCAACTGCGAGCAGGCCAGCCCGACCATGTAGAGCGACACGGTCATCTGCGCGACCGAGATGTCGCTGGAAAAATCGCTCGCCAGCACCGGCAGCGCCGGCACGAAGATGTATAGCGCGATCGGCGCCGCGCCGTTCATCAGCACCAGCAGCAGGAGTAGCAGCTTCGACGGCGGCAGGTCGCGCCGGCTGGCGTCGATCGTTGCGTATCTGCCGACGATTCCGTGCATGCGAGATCGGTTCCCGACGGGCCTGCCAAGGCGAAGGATGTGAGCTGGTGGTTCGACTGTAGCCTGCCAGTGCAATGCTAACAGGCGGTTTTTCGGCATAAGGCTATGCGGAAGGCGGGCGAGGGGCTGCTGGTCGTGGGGCCGCACAGGCCTCGGACCGGTGTCATTCGCGCGCAGACTCTCAACCTGTCATTCCGGGGCGCGTGCGCAGAAAATCTCGCGTGTCATTCCGGGGCGCCGCGCAGCGGCGAACCCGGAATCTCGAGGTTAGTGTGCGCGACGCAGCTCCAGGCCGTGCCCGCTTCAGATTCCGGGTTCGCGAGCTGGCGCTCGCGCCCCGGAATGACTCGGGGAGAGGGAAGTGCTCACCGCTTCACGTGTTCAGGACCCCAGCGGCGCGGTCGCCTGATCGAGCCAGAGTTGGGTGGGGCCGTCGAGGTGGGGACGGACGGTTTCGCGGACGCGGGCGTGGTAGGCGTCGAGCCAGGATCGTTCCTCGGTGCTGAGCATCGCCACCTCGATCAGGCGGCGGTCGATCGGCGCCAGCGTCAGGGCTTCGAAACCGTTCATCGGCTTCTCGGCGCCGTCGATCTGCTTTTCAACTACGAGTTCGAGATTCTCGATCCGGATGCCGAAGCCGTCGGTCTTGTAGTAGCCGGGCTCGTTGGACAGGATCATGCCGCGCTTCAGCGGCGTGGTGCCGAGCTTGGAGATCCGCGCCGGGCCTTCGTGCACCGACAGATAGCTGCCGACGCCGTGGCCGGTGCCGTGCTCGAAATCGATTCCGGCCTGCCACAGGAACTGCCGCGCCAGCGTGTCGAGCTGCGCGCCGGTGGTGCCGTCGGGAAACACCGCGCGGGCGATCGCGAGGTGACCGCGCAGCACGCGGGTGAAGCGGTCGCGCATCTCCGCGGTCGGTTCGCCGACCGCGATGGTGCGGGTGACGTCGGTGGTGCCGTCCTGATACTGCGCGCCGCTATCGATCAGTAAGAGGTCGCCGGGCTGGATGCGGCGGTTGCTCTTGCGGGTGACCCGATAATGCACGATCGCGCCGTTCGGGCCGGTGCCGGAGATGGTCGGGAACGACACGTCCTTCAGCGCGCCGGTGTCGCGGCGGAACGTCTCCAGGGCTTCGACCGCATCGATCTCGGTCAGCGTGCCCTTCGGCGCCTCGGCATCGATGAAGGCGAGGAAGCGCGCCAGCGCCACCGCGTCGCGGCGATGCGCGGCGCGGGTGCCGTCGATCTCGGCCTGGTTCTTCACCGCCTTGAGCAGCGCGACCGGATCGGCGCCGCGCAGCGGCTTGCCGCCGGCCTCCTTGATCAGCCGGGTCAGCGCATCGGCCGCGGTGGCGCTGTCGAGCGCGATGGTGGCGCCGGTCTTGGCGAGCTCGCGGAGCATCGGCGCCAGCTCGGCCGGCTCGGCGACCTCGGCGGTCTGTTCGAGATGGTCGCGCACGCTGTTCGACAGCTTGCGGCCGTCGATGAAGATGGTGGGGCGGCCGTCCTTCGGCAGCAGCGCGTAGGACAGCGGCAGCGGCGTGTGCGAGACGTCGGCGCCGCGGATGTTGAAGGTCCAGGCGACGGCGTGGGAATCCGACAGCACCAGCGCATCGGCCTTCAGCCGGGCCAGCTCCTCGTTGATGCGCCCGAGCTTGCTGGCCTCGCTCTCGCCAGCGAATTCCACGCCGTGGACGGTGACCGGCCCGAGCGGCGGCGCGGGGCGTTCGCTCCACACCGCATCGACCGGATTGCCGTCGACCGCGACCAGCTCGGCGCCGGCTTTGGCGCAGGCGGCCTGCATCCGTTCGACTGCCGAAGAAGTGTGCAGCCACGGATCAAATCCGAGGCGATCACCGGCTTTCAGATGCGTCTCCAGCCAGCGCTCCGGCGGCGGTTCGACCAGCGACTCGATGCACCACGCATTGCCGTCGACCTGTTTGGCGGCCTGCAAGGTGTAGCGGCCGTCGACGAACAGCGCGGCCTGATCGATCAGCACATACGCCAGACCCGCCGATCCGGTGAAGCCGGTGAGCCACGCCAGCCGCTCGTCGGACGGCGGCACATATTCGTTTTGTTGCTGATCGGCGCGGGGAATCGCAAATCCGGTGAGCTTGCGCCGCAGCAGCTCTTCGCGAAACGCCGACAGCCGCGCGGTGAGTGCGACGCCGCTCTCGGGCTCCTCGAAGCTCTGGAAATGCGACTCGAACATAGCGGTCTGCTCCCTCGACACGTTGCGCACGGCTCACGCGATATGCATAAAGTCCAGCTTATGGCACGAGTTATGCTTGATTTATCGAGCCCGCAAGAGACGGGCGAGAGCTCCGCAGTGCCAGCTGCACCACGCTCTGACAACGCGTCCGGGACAATCCCGGGAGTGTCTCAACTCAACGACGAGGTGATACACCATGCCTGCTTTTACGTTTGAGAAGATTTCCCCGCCGGTCCGCCCGGGTGGTACGCCTCCGAACGTCGAGCCCGAGCAGCCGCAGCCGCGTGGTGTGATCGTGCGCATCCTGGACCGTTTCGTCCAGTCGGCGGTCAGGCGCACCGACCCGAACGGCGACGCCCACAGCCGCTTCCCCGACAAGCCCGCGCACTGAGCATCCGCTCAGCAGCGCTCCCCGTCAGAACGTCTTCACCAGCAGCAGGCTGCTCCAGCCTTCGATCACCAGCTGCCTCAGCAGCACGCAGCCGCGCGCCCGATACGCCGCGATCACGCTCTGCGCCTGCGGCTGCAGCAGCCCCGACAGAATCACCAGGGCGCCCGGCGCCAGGTGCTCGCTCATCGGCTGGGCCAGCGCCCGCAGCGGGTTGGCGAGGATGTTTGCCAGCACCAGATCGAACGGCGCGTGGGCGGCGAACACCGGCGAGGCGAAGCCGGTTGCCCATTCGGCTTGAACCAGATTGCCGACGCCATTGAGCCGCGCATTCTCGCGCGCGACCGCGACCGACTGCTTGTCGATGTCGGTGGCGAGCACGGTGTGGCGCAGTGCCTTGGCGGCGGCGATCGCCAGCACGCCGGTGCCGGTGCCGAGGTCGAGCACGCGCTGCGGCGGGCCGGCGCGCAACACCAGATCGAGCAGGGTCAGGCAGCCGCGGGTGGTGCCGTGATGGCCGGTGCCGAACGCGAGCGCCGCTTCGATCTCGATGCCGAGCTTGTTGGCCGGGACACGGTCGCGGTCGTGGCTGCCATGGACGACGAAGCGGCCGGCCGGGACCGGCACCAGCCCTTCCAGGCTCGCTGCGACCCAATCCTTGGCGGCGACGGTTTCGAGGCTGATCGCCTGCGCGGCCTCGGGGCCGGCGGCCTGCGCCACCAGCTCGCGGATATGGTCGAGGTTCGGCTGCTCGCCGAAATGCAGCGCCACTTCCCAGCTGCGGTCTGGCCGCTCGAACGCTGCGATCGCCATCTCGGCCTCGTCGAAGCACTCACCGAGCAGGTCGGTGACGCGGCGGGCGGTGGCCTCGTCGCCGAGTACGAAGCTGGCGCGGACGGTGGGGGCGGGATCAGTCATGGCAGGTCCGAAGGTTGGCAGCGAAAGGGCGCGGCTGAAGTGATCTCTCAACAGATCGTCCACCGCTTCTGCGCCGGAAACGCACAGCTTGTCCATGACTTATGCACAGGGTTGAATCCGCAAGATTCACGGTTCTCCACAGCCTTCGCGCAACTTGTCGCCAGATTCGTGCACAGCGTGACGAACGGCTGCGAAGCCTATGCGCGTGGACAGAAAACGACTCGGAGGTTCTGTTACGCACACGCTTCCCAGGGAGTGGTCCGCCCCAACGGATAGCGGGTGCGAAATAGATGCGCGGAACCAGTTCCGTGCCGGCTGCGTTTCAAGTTTTGGTTGTGAGAGTCCTATTGTCGCCTTGTTCTTTGGCCAATGGGTTCGCGCGCTTGGCCGCAGCTCCAATGACGGCGCCGCCAGCGACGATCCCCAACGACATGAGGTTTGATGAGCAAGGCCAACGAAGTTCTGTGCGCGACCGCCACCCGGCGCCGAAAACTGTCTACGATGGTGTTCGTTTCAGCCTTGCTCGCAACCGTTGGCACGCCCGCGGCTTTCGCCGAAGGGCAGGGCGGCGTGACGCCGGTAGCTTTCCCGGCTGGGCAGACCGCCATTCCGGCGGGCGTCGATTGCGTCACGGTGCGCTACTACGTCAGCGAACACGGCCGGGCCAAGTCGATCGCCTGGGCGCTGAAGAACGGCTACAGCTGGGCGCAGATCGCCGAAGCCAAGCGCTGCCTGCGCGGCTGAAAAACGCCCGCAGCCGCACTGTTCATCTACAAGTTTTCCACAGTTTATCCACAGGCTTATCCCCGAACTTATCCACGGCTTGCGAACAAGCTGCGGTGGTCGTTGAGGATCGCCGCAGCCGCATTGTGGCCGGGAGCGCCGGTGACGCCGCCGCCGGGGTGGGCGCCGCTGCCGCAGTGGTACAGGCCCTTCAGCGGGCCGCGATAGTCGGCATGGCCGAGCAGCGGGCGAGCCGAGAACAGCTGGTTCAGGCTGAGCGCGCCGTGGAAGATGTCGCCGCCGACCAGGCCGAATTCGCGCTCGAGATCGAGCGGCGACAGCACTTGCCGGCCGAGCACGCTGGCGGCGAAGCCGGGGGCGTAGCGGTCGACGGTGGCGATCATCAGGTCGGCGACCTCGTCGCGGTGGGCGTCCCAGGAGGCGCCGTCCGGCAGGTCCGACGCGACGTGCTGGCAGAACAGGCTGGCGACGTGCTGGCCGGTCGGCGCCAGGCTGTCGTCGAGCGTCGACGGGATCAGCATCTCGACCACCGGCTCGCGGCTCCAGCCGTGGGCGAGGGCGTCCTGATATGCGCGGTCCATGTAGGGCAGGCCCGGCGCGATGATGATGCCGGCGGTGAGGTGGTCGCCGTCGCCGGGCAGCGCAGTGAACGACGGCAGCTGCGACAGCGCGACATTCATCCGGAACGTGCCTGAACCGGTCTTCCAGTGCTGCATCCGGCGGCGGACGTCGTCGGGCAGGGCATCTTGCGGCAGCAGGCGGGTGTACAGCAGCTTCGGATTGACGTTGGACGCCACGAACCGCGCCCGCACGCTGCGGCCGTCGTCGAGGGTGACGCCGACCACGCGATCCTTCTCGACCAGCACCTCGCGCACGCCAGCGGAGGTCTCGATCTCCGCGCCAGCGGCCCGCGCAGCCGCAGCCATCGCCTGACTGATCGCGCCCATGCCGCCGAGCGCGTGACCCCAGACGCCCTTCTTGCCGTTCACCTCGCCGAACGCGTGATGCAGCATCACATAGGCCGAGCCGGCAGCATACGGACTGGCGTAGTTGCCGACGATGGCGTCGAAGCCGAACAGCGCCTTGACCAGATCGTGCTCGAATCGCGCGTCGAGCATCTCTCCGGCCGAGCAGGTGAACAGATCGAGCAGCAGCCGCTGCTGCTCCATGGTGAGGGCCCGCAGCCGGTTGGCGGTTCCGAGCGCGTTCAGGCTCTCGCGGATCGCCGGCAAGCCGAACTGCGCCACCACATTGGGCGGGGCGCGCAGCACGAAGTGCCGCAGCACATCGGCGATGATTTCGAGCTCGGCCGCGAACCCGCCGAACGCTGCGGCATCATGCGGGCTGAGCCGCGCCAGCGAGGCGGCGGTGAAGTTGTTGCCGGTGAGCAGATATTGGCCATCCGGTGCGGGCAGGAAGTTCTGCGCTTTGCGCTCGACGATTCTGAGCCCGTGTTGGTGCAGCTTGAGGTCGGCGATCACTTTCGGATTGAGCAGGCTGACCGTGTAGGCCGCGACCGAGTTGCGGAAGCCAGGATGAAACTCCTGTGTCACCGCGGCGCCACCGACCACGCTGCGGCGCTCCACCACCTTCACCTTCAATCCCGCGCGCGCCAGATAGGCCGCGCAGGTGAGGCCGTTGTGACCGGCACCGATGATCAGGACGTCGGGATCGGACATCGGAAGGTTCCCGGACCGGATGTGACAGACACGTTCGCGGCTGGTTTTGCCATTGTTCACAGAGCGACGCTAGGATGCGGCGCGTCACGGGCCTGCCGGAATCCATCGCCATGGCCGACGATGTCCAGCGTCCGCCGCGGCGGACCGCAGCAGGAGACGCCATGACTGAACCGACCCTCGGCGCGAGCCCGAACAGCCCGGCGCGCAACCGGCAGATCCTGATCGTTTATACCACCGCGATCTTCGTCAGCGCGCTGCTGCTGTTTTCAGTGCAGCCGCTGTTCACCAAAATGGTGTTGCCCCGGCTCGGCGGCTCGCCGGCGGTGTGGTCGGTGGCGATGGTGTTCTTCCAGGCGCTGCTGCTGGCCGGCTACGCCTATGCGCACGGGCTGAGCCGGTTTGCCGACCGCCGCGTGTCGGTTGTCGTGCACCTGCTCGTGCTGGTCGGCGCGTTGCTGACGCTGCCGTTGGCGATCGCCGGCGGATGGGGCACGCCGCCCGCGAGCGGTTATGAGCTGTGGCTGCTCGGCCTGTTCGCGGTGTCGATCGGCCTGCCGTTCTTCGCGCTCGCCGCCAATAATCCGCTGCTGCAGGCGTGGTTCGTCCGCACCGGCCATCCCGACGGCCGCGATCCTTACTTCCTCTATGCGGCGTCCAACATCGGCAGCTTCCTGGCGCTATTGTCCTATCCGGTGTTGCTCGAGCCGCTGCTGACGTTGCGGCTGCAGAACCTGATGTGGACCGCCGGCTACGGCGTGCTGATCCTGCTGATCGCTGCCTGTGGCGTGCTGCTGCTGCGCGCACCGGCCGCTGCTGCGGTCGACGTGATTGCCGACGATCAGGACGTCCCGGCGCCGTCGTGGTTGACGGTGGGGCGCTGGGTGTTCCTCGCCGCGGTGCCGTCCGGGCTGCTGATCGCCGTTACGGCGCACATCTCGACCGACGTCGCCGCCGCGCCGCTGCTATGGGTGCTGCCGCTGTCGCTGTACCTGCTCACCTGGGTGCTGGTGTTCCAGTCGCGGCCGCTGCTGCCGCACAAATGGATGCTGGCGCTGCAGCCGATCGCGATCGCGGTGATCGTGGTGTTGCTGGCGTATTCGGCCTCCGAGCACAATCTGTTGCTGACGCTCGGCGGACACCTGGTGTGCTTCTTCATCATCGCGATGGCCTGCCATGGCGAGCTGGCGCGGACCCGGCCGCCGGCGCGATATCTCACCGGCTTCTACGTGGCGCTGTCGTTCGGGGGCATGGTCGGCGGCCTGTTTGCCGGGCTGCTGGCGCCGTACACGTTCTCCTGGATCGCCGAATACCCGATCCTGCTGGCGCTGGCAGTGCTGTGCCGGCCGCAGACGCCGGAATGGCGGCCGCAATGGTCGGCGGCGATCTGGCTACTGATCGCCGCCCTGGCGGTGGTGCTGATCACCTCGGCGTTCACCACCGGCAAGCTGCACGAGTGGTTCGCCACCAACCGCGTGCTGGTGATCGGCGATGTCGTGGGGCTCGGCGTGGTTCTCGCGGTGGTGTTGCGCGCAGCGCCGGCCAAGCTGCTCGCCACGGTCGTGCTGGCTTTGGTGTTGATCCGGCTGTATCCGGCCGACGAGGGGCGGATCGAGACGGTGCGCAGCTTCTTCGGCGTGCACAAGATCCAGGTGACGGCGGACGGCCGCTTCCATGTGCTGTTGCACGGCACCACGATCCACGGTGCCGAGCGCGTGCTGAACGACGATGGCACGCCGGTCACCGGCCGGCCTGAGCCGATCTCGTACTACCACAAGGACGGCGGCATCGGGCAGGCGATCACCGCGCTCCGCGAGCGTAAGGGCGGCCCGATCCGCGTTGCCGTGATCGGGCTCGGCTCCGGCACGCTGACCTGCGCGGCGGCACCGGACGAGCATTGGCGGTTCTTCGAGATCGATCAGTCGATGATCGATACCGCGCGCGACCCGAAATATTTCAGCTTCGTCAGCAAATGCGCGCCGGATCTGCAGCCGGTGGTCGGCGATGCGCGGCTGACCTTTGCGCATGAGCCGGACGGCGCCTACGACCTGATCATCGTCGATGCCTATTCGTCGGACGCGATCCCGATCCATCTCGCCACTCGCGAGGCGATGGCGATCTACAAGGCCAAGCTGGCGCCGCAGGGCGCCGTGCTGATGCACGTCTCCAACCGCCATCTCGAACTGGCAAGCGTGGCGGTCGGCATCGCCGACGCCAACGGTCTGAAGAGCTGGGTCGCGTCGCAGGATGCCGGGCGCGACGCCGAATACATCTTCGCCACCTCGGTGGTGATCTCGGCCCGCGAGGCGGCGGACATTGGTCGGCTCGCCGCCAATGACGACTGGACCCTGACCGCGCCGCGCGACGGCGACCGGGTGTGGACCGACGACTACTCCAACGTGCTCGGCGCGGTGTGGCGCCGGCTGCGCGACGGCGAGGATTAGAGCGCTTCTTCTTGATTGAAGCGAACTTGACCTTTCCAAGCGCACTAAAGCCCTCATCCTGAGGAGCCCGGCAAAGCCGGGCGTCTCGAAGCATGAGGAGCCGCAGGGCTTGCGGCACATGGTTCGAGACGGCGCTTCGCGCTTCCTCACCATGAGGTTCTGCAAGCTGCGACCGCTAGGAAGTGCGGTCCTGATTCCGTCGAAATCAGAAATGCTCTAGGCAAAACAAAACGCGCGGCCCGGGGAGGCCGCGCGTTTCAATCGGGTCAGTCGTGGCTCGGCTCAGTACGCCGAGTAGCCGCCATAGCCGCCGTCATAATAGCCGCGCGGCTGATAATAACGTCGCGGCGCGTAATCCTGGGCGTAGGAGTCGTTCTCGACGTAGCCGTATTGCGGCGGCGCGACGCGGCGATAGCCGGGAGGGGCCGGGTAGCGGCGGTCGGCGTAGCTGCCGTCGGCCGGGTAGATGTAGCCGTCATCGGTGACCTGCGGGCGCACCGCGCGCGGCCGGCTCGGGGCCAAATCGATCGGCTGGCCGTTGGCATCATAGGTCGGAGACGGCAGCGGTTCGGCACGGGCGATGGCATTGCCGCCCTTGCTCTTCAGCCGCGCCAGCGCGACCTGCGACGAGCCGGTCAGCGTCACCGTGGTGTTGAGCACGCCTTCCTTCTCGACCAGCGCGTACAGCGTCGCAGCGTTGTCGCGGGACAGCCGCACGCAGCCGTGTGACACCGGCACGCCGAGCTTGCCGGCCGCGTCGGTGCCATGGATGGCGTGACCCTGCTTGGTGAAGAAGATCGAATGCGGCATCGGCGCATCGTCGAACTCCTTCGAATAATGATCGGCTTCCATCCGGAAGGTCTGGAATTTGCCGTTCGGCGTTTCGTGCGACGGATTGCCGGTCGACACCGGCCAGCGGTATCGCTCGACGCCGTCGACCGCGACGGTGAGCTGCTGATTGTCCTTGTCGACAGTAATGGCGACTTTCGCCTGAGCGGTGCTCGAGACCGCCAGCAGGATCAGGCCGGTCAGAGATACGAGATACGAACGCATTGTGCGGCCTCCTGGCCCGATCCTTTCACTTCCTTGCCCGCCCGATGGTAATATGCATAGCGGCTGCGACAGTTTCCAGTCGCCGCTGTGCCGCAGCGGCAAAACCTTCGGCATCGTTAAGATGGCTTCGGCGACTCCAGCGGCAGCATCAAGACACCACCACGGCGGAATCTCGGCGAAACGGGAACCCGAGGCGCGCGGGCGTGTTAATGTGCTGCAGAGTCCGCGCCCGGCGTTCTGTCGGGCGTTTCAATCCGGAGGGACATCGATGAAGACCACTGCCAAGGCGTTCGCCGTTCGCGCAGAGCGCACCCCGTTCAAAGCACTGTTCGCAGCAGCCGCCCTGGCGCTCGCGGTGCTGGCGATTCCGACCGCGGGTCATTCGCAGGGCATCGTGCGCGGCGCGGAGCAGGGCGCCCGTGAAGGCAATCGCGCGGCCGGACCGATCGGCGGCGCCGTGGGCGGCGCGATTGGTGCCGGCGTCGGCGGCGCGGTGGGTGCGGTGAACGGCGTGCTCGGCCTGCCGAACCACGGCCCGCGCTACCGCTATCACCGCGGCCATCGCTGCAAGGGCTATTACACCCGGAGCGGCAACTTCCGCTGCTATCGCCGCTAAGACGAGCGGCTCATAAACAATCAAGGCGCGGCCATCGGGCCGCGCCTTTTTGTTTACGACGTGTCTGGTGACGAAGCTGCTGCGCTCAGGCCTTCAGGCGATAGCCGGTCTTGAAGATCCACCACACTACCGCGAGGCAGGCGAGCAGGAAGCCGAAGGTGGCGGCGAGGCTGACGGCGACATTGACGTCGGCGATCTCGTAGAAGCTCCAGCGGAAGCCGGAGACCAGATAAACCACCGGGTTGAACAGCGCGATGGTCTGCCAGACCGGCGGTAGCATCGAAATCGAATAGAAGCTGCCGCCCAGGAAGGTGAGCGGCGTGATGATCAAGAGCGGCACCACTTGCAGCTTCTCAAAACCGTCGGCCCAGATGCCGATGATGAAGCCGAGCAGGCTGAACGCCACCGAGGTCAGTACCAGAAACGCGAACATCCAGATGGGATGGGCGATGTGCAGCGGCACGAACAGGCCGGCGGTGGCCAGGATGATCAGGCCGAGGATGATCGACTTGCTGGCCGCGGCGCCGACATAGCCAACCGCGATTTCCAGAAACGACACCGGCGCCGATAGGATCTCATAAATGGTGCCGGTGAATTTCGGGAAATAGATGCCGAACGAGGCGTTGGCGACGCTCTGCGTCAGCACGCTGAGCATGATCAGACCCGGCACGATGAAGCTGCCGTAATTGACGCCTTCGACTTGGTCGATCCGCGAGCCGATCGCGGCGCCGAACACGATGAAATACAGCGAGGTCGACAGCACCGGCGACACGATGCTCTGCATCAGCGTCCGCCAGGTCCGCGCCATTTCGAACAGATAGATCGCGCGGATCGCCCGCAGGTTCATGCTCACGTCCTCACCAGGCTGACGAAGATCTCCTCCAGCGAGCTCTGGCTGGTGTCGAGATCGTGGAAGCGGATGCCGGCGGCGCGGACGTCGCCGAGCAGCGCGGTGATGCCGGTGTGTTCGGCGCGGGTGTCGTAGGTGTAGATCAGCTTGTTGCGGTCGTCCGACAGCGTCAGGCCATAGGCGGCGAGCTGCGGCGGCACCGTGTCGATCGGGGCGTCGAGATGCAGCTTGAGCTGTTTCTTGCCGAGCTTCTGCATCAGCGCCGATTTTTCGTCGACCAGGATCAGCTCTCCGTGGTTGATGACGCCGACGCGGTCGGCCATCTCCTCGGCTTCCTCGATGTAATGCGTGGTCAGGATGATGGTGACGCCGGTCGCCTTCAGCGCGCGCACCACCTCCCACATTCCCTTGCGCAGTTCGACGTCGACGCCTGCGGTCGGCTCGTCGAGAAACAGGATCTGCGGCTCGTGGCTGAGCGCTTTCGCGATCATCACCCGGCGCTTCATGCCGCCCGACAGCGTGATGATCTTGCTGTCCTTGCGGTCCCACAGCGACAGGTCGCGCAGCACTTTCTCGATATGCGCCGGGTTCTTCGGCTTGCCGAACAGCCCGCGGGAAAAACTCACCGTGTCCCACACCGACTCGAACGCGTCGGTGTGCAGCTCCTGCGGCACCAGCCCGATCAGCTCGCGCGCCGCCCGATAGTCGGTGATGATGTCGTAGCCGTCGACCGTCACGCTGCCGCCGGTCGGATTGACCAGCCCGCAGATCGTCCCGATCAGCGTGGTCTTGCCGGCGCCGTTCGGGCCGAGCAGCGCGAAAATCTCGCCGCCCATGATGTCGAGGCTGACCCCGTTCAGCGCCTTGCGCCCGGTGCCGTAGGTCTTGCTCAGATTCTTGACGGAAATGATCGGGGCCATGCGGGCTCGCGAAACTTCGGCGGGGACAGGCGGACCGCAGCCGTGACGTGCGGGCGGCTTACATAAGGACGGCTGAGGATTGGCGCAACCGACAGGACGAACAGGCCGGGGAGGGGAAAATTTCGCGTCGCGGCTTGGTGGCACCGACCCTTGCCACCTCATCGCGTCGTGGCTTCCTGGCACCGAAACCTGACCGCGTCATTGAGAGGAGGCGAAGCCGACGAAGCAATCCAGAGACCCTGTGCGCTGAGTTTCTGGATTGCTTCGCTTCGCTCGCAATGACGGAGAGAGGCGGGTTTTACTCCGCCGCGTCTGCGTCGGCGTCAAATTCGATCAGCGCCACGATCGCGTCTTTGCTAGCTGCGACGAAGGCCGGGTCATTGTTCAGCTCGTCGATCGACCGCGGCGGTTTCAGCGCGATCGCACCATCTGAATCCTCAATCGCATAGGCGAGAAGCTCGGCGGCCTCTTCCTCGGCTTCTTCGATCGTCTCACCGGCGGTGACGACGCCTGGAATGTCGGGAAACGACACGCTGTAGCTACCGTCGGAGTCCTGATGGATCAAGGCGACGTAGTGGACCATCACACCCGCTCCACGAAACTATCGACCACCTTCTTCTCGCCGGCCTTGTCGAACACGATGGTGAGTTTGTTGCCGTCGATCTTGGTGACGTGGCCGTAGCCGAACTTCTGGTGGAAGACGCGATCCTTCGGCGAGAATGCCGACTCTGTGCCGGTGGATTTGGCGACCAGCTCGCCCTCGATGGTGAAGGGGGCGCGGCGGGTGGTCCCGGACGAGTAGGACGAGCCGCTTTCGCCGAAGCCGCCGCTGCGGCCACCGTTACTGCCGCCACCACTGCGACCGCGCTGCGCCTGGGCGCGCTGCCAACCCGGGGGCGAGTAGCTCGAGCCGAACGACTCGACGTTGTCGAACCGCGACGGGCCGTAGCCGCTCATGCCGCCCCAGCCGGAGCCGCCTTTTGACTCGGTGATCTCGACGTTCGCCGCCGGCAGTTCATCGAGGAAGCGCGACGGGATCGTGGTGTTCCAGGTGCCGTGGATGCGGCGGTTGGTGGCGAAGTACAACTTCGCGCGCTTGCGGGCGCGGGTGATGCCGACATGGGCGAGGCGGCGCTCTTCCTCGAGGCCGGCGCGGCCCTGTTCGTCGAGTGCGCGCTGATGCGGAAACAGGCCTTCCTCCCAGCCGGGCAGAAACACGGTCTCGAATTCGAGGCCCTTGGCGGAATGCAGCGTCATCACGCTGACGGCGTCTTCGTCCGCGCCGCCTTCGCGATCCATCACCAGCGAGATGTGCTCTAAGAATCCCTGAAGATTCTCGAACTCTTCCATCGAGCGCACGAGTTCTTTCAGGTTCTCCAGCCGGCCGGCGGCATCGGCGGAGCGGTCCTTCTGCCACATCTCGGTGTAGCCGCTCTCGTCGAGCACGATTTCGGCAAGCTCGGTGTGCGCCAGCGCGTCGCGCTGCACCTGCCAGCGTTCGAAATTCTCGATCAGGCCGCGCAGGCTGCCGCGCGCTTTCAGCTTCAGTTCGTCGGTGTCGATCACCATCCGCGCCGCCTCGAACAACGGAATACGGCGCTTGCGAGCGTGGTCGTGCAGCATCTGCACGGTGGCGTCGCCGAGGCCGCGCTTCGGCACGTTGACGATGCGTTCGAAGGCGAGATCGTCGGCCGGCGAGTTGATCACCCGCAAATACGCCAGCGCGTCGCGGATTTCGGCGCGCTCATAGAACCGCGGGCCGCCGATCACCCGGTAGGGCAGGCCGAGGGTGACGAAGCGGTCTTCGAACTCGCGCATCTGGAACGACGCGCGCACCAGGATGGCGATCTCGTTGAGCGCGTGGCCTTGGCGCTGCAGCTGCTCGATCTCCTCGCCGATCGCGCGGGCTTCTTCTTCCGAATCCCAGGCGCCGGTGACGGTGACCATCTCGCCGTCGACGTCTTCGGTGCGCAGCGTCTTGCCGAGCCGGCCTTCGTTATGGGCGATCAGGTGCGAGGCGGCGGCGAGGATGTGGCCGGTGGAGCGATAGTTGCGCTCGAGGCGAATGACCTTGGCGCCGGGAAAGTCGTGCTCGAACCGCAGGATGTTATCGACCTCGGCGCCGCGCCAGCCATAGATCGACTGATCGTCGTCGCCGACGCAGCAGATGTTTTTGGGGGGCGAGGTTTGGGCAACGACATCGCTGCTACCTCGGTCGTCATCACCGGGCCGACGCGTAGCGTCGAGACCCGGTGATCCATCGTTTTGCGAAGAAGCGATGGATTGCCGGGTCAAGCCCGGCAATGACGATGAGGCAGAAGACGTCTGCGACAGCAGCCGAAGCCAGAGATACTGCGCGACGTTCGTGTCCTGATACTCGTCGACCAGGATGAACTTGAAGCGGGACTGGTAGCTGCGCAGCACGTCGGGATGTTCGCGGAACAGCCGGATGTTTTCCAGCAGCAGATCACCGAAGTCGGCGGCGTTGAGGATCTTCAGCCGCTCTTGGTATTGCGCGTAGAGCTTGCCGCCGCGGCCGTTGCCGAACATTGCGGCTTCGCCGGCCGGCACCTGCGACGGCGTCAGGCCGCGGTTCTTCCAGCCGTCGATCAGTCCGGCCAGCATCCGCGCCGGCCAGCGCTTGTCGTCGATGTTGTCGGCGGCGAGCAGCTGCTTGAGCAGGCGGATCTGGTCGTCGGTGTCGAGCACGGTGAAGTTCGAGGTGAGCTGCACCAGCTCGGCGTGATAGCGCAGGATGCGGCCGCCGATCGAATGGAAGGTGCCGAGCCACGGCATGCCTTCGACCGCCTGGCCGAGCATCTGGCCGAGCCGCAGCTTCATCTCGCGCGCCGCCTTGTTGGTGAAGGTCACCGACAGGATCTCGGCGGGGCGGGCGCGGCCGGTGGAAAGGATGTGAGCGATCCGCGTGGTCAGCACGCGGGTCTTGCCGGTGCCGGCGCCGGCCAGCACCAGCACCGGGCCGTCGAGCGTCTCCACGGCGTCGCGCTGCTCCGGATTGAGGCCGGACAGATAGGCCGGGCCGGCCGCGGCGCGGGCGCGCGCGGCGATGCCGCCGGCGGCGGGCTGATAGCTGGAGAGGTCGAGAGGCTGGCGCTTGGTCGGATCGGTCATGCGAATCGTTTTACCACCCACAGCCGCGCTGCGGGGCTCGAAGGGGAGCCTTTAGAGCAGGATTATCCGCCGATATAGGCGGGGCGGGCCGCTATCGACAGGTTCGACCACGCATCGCAGGCCGGCGCAGCGGCTGGTTAAGGCGATTTCGTTCCTGTTTCTCGCGTGAAAATGACGCCTTGACACACCGAAACCGGCCGGAACTTTCGTTCCAGCCTCGGATTGTTTCGCCAAGCGGCGCAGCCGAAACCGGCGGCGCCTCATCCCAAGAGGCAGCCGCCAGCGGGTGCCTGAAGCGAAACGGAGGTCATCACATGTTGGGTTGGGTCGTGACGTTTCTCGTGGTTGCGCTGATCGCGGGTCTGCTGGGTTTCGGCGGCATCGCCGGTGCGTCGATCGAAATCGCCAAGATCATCTTCTTCATCGCGATCGTGCTGTTCCTGATCTCGGCGGTGGTCAGCATCTTCCGCGGCCGCACACGGGTCTAGGACGCCGGCCGCTTCTTCGAGGGCATCGCGATGCTGCGTCCGATGCCCTCGGGTTGCGGAAGGGCCCGATGAGCTTCTGCCATCCGCGCAATGTTGGCGCGGATGTCGTCCGGAAACGGCGCGACTTTCCGGCTCGCCATATCGACGTGCATCGACATGTTCTCGGATGTCGCCGACAGCCAGCCTTCCTCGGCATGGCGCAATTCTTCGAAGGTGTGGATCCGCTTCTCGTCCGCCGCGACGATGTAAACCGCGACCTGCACCGGGTCGCCGAGATGAACCTCGCGCAAGTAGCGGACGTGAGCTTCGGCAGTGAAGGTCGAGCCGCCGCGCGTGTTCAGATAGTCGACGCCGATCCCGAGCTCGCTCCAGATCTGATCGATCGCGCGGTCGAACAGTACGTTGTAGTAGGCCATGTTGAGGTGGCCGTTATAGTCGATCCAGCCGGGCTCGATCTGCATCACCGACGACAGGAACGGCCCAACTACGGTGCCGACTTCGCTGCTGCGATCTACTTCCAAAGTCAATCGTACCTCCCTTGACCCCTCCGGTATCCTTTGCCACGGTCGCCCCGTTCCGAAGGAGTTTTTATCGTGGGCCTGACCATCACCAACACGCCGAAGCGCGCCGAGCCGCAGGCCGTGGCGAGCGCCATTGAAGCGCTCGCGGCGCGGTTCGGCAACCGCCTCGTCACCTCGCTTGCGGTGCGCGAGCAGCACGGCCACACCACGACCTGGCTGCCGAACCAGCCGCCGGACGCGGTGGTGATGGCGCAGGACACCGCGGACATTCAGGACACGGTGCGGATCTGTGCGCAGCACAAGGTGCCGGTGATCGCGTTCGGCACCGGCACTTCGCTCGAAGGCCATGTCAACGCGCCGGCCGGCGGCGTCTGCATCGATCTCCGCGATATGAACAAGATCCTCGCCGTCCACGCCGAGGACCTCGACTGCGTGATTCAGCCCGGCGTCACCCGCAAGGCGCTGAACGAGAACCTGCGCGACCAGGGCCTGTTCTTCCCGATCGATCCCGGCGCCGATGCCTCGATCGGCGGCATGGCGGCGACCCGCGCCTCCGGCACCAACGCGGTGCGCTACGGCACGATGCGCGACAACATCCTGGCGCTGAAGGTGGTGCGCGGCGACGGTGAGATCATCACCACCGGCACCCGCGCCAAGAAGTCGGCTGCCGGTTACGACCTCACCCACCTGTTCGTCGGCTCGGAAGGCACGCTCGGCATCATCTCCGAACTGACCATCAAGCTGCGCGGCATTCCGGAGACGATCGCCGCAGCCTCGTGCTCGTTCCCGTCGGTCAGCGACGCCTGCCAGGCGGTGATCCTGGCGATCCAGACCGGCATTCCGCTGGCCCGGATCGAGCTGATGAGCGAATCCCAGGTCAAGGCGGTGAACGCCTATTCCAAGCTGACGCTGCCGGAGACGCCGCTGCTGCTGCTCGAATTCCACGGCAGCGAGGTCGAGGTCGGCGAGCAGTCGAAGAATTTCGGCGCCATCGCCAAGGATTGCGGCGGCGGCGACTTCACCTGGACCACCCGCCCGGAAGACCGCAATAAGCTGTGGCAGGCCCGGCACGACGCCTATTGGTCGGTGCGGGCGCTGCGCCAGGGTGACGGTGTCGGCGTCGTCGCCACCGACGTCTGCGTGCCGATCTCGCGGCTGGCTGATTGCGTCGGCGAGACCGAGGCCGATCTCAACCGGCTCGGGCTGCTGGCGCCGATCGTCGGCCATGTCGGCGACGGCAACTTCCACTGCTCGCTGCTGTGCGATGTCAACGACGCCGAAGAGCTGAAGCGCGCCGATGAATTCATGCACCGGCTGGTGGAACGGGCGCAGTCGATGGACGGCACTTGCACCGGCGAGCACGGCATCGGCCAAGGCAAACAGAAGTATCTGCAGGCCGAGCTCGGTCTGGAAGCGCTGCAGGCGATGCGCGCGATCAAGCAGGCGCTTGATCCGCAGAACATCTTCAATCCCGGCAAGATCCTGCCGCAAGGGATTTGAACCACAACAACTTTGAGCCGTATGAATCCGCCGCTTGAAGTTGCTGTGAGTTCGCCACAGTCTGTCGCTAGGCGTTGAAATCACGAAAGAACGACGCCAGCGAGGGGCGTCGCAACGCCCCCGAGGGGAGACCGCGTGCAGACGACGCTGCTCGGCCTGGCTATCGCGCTGATCCTGGCGCTGCTCGCCGCGCTGGTCGGGCCGTATCTGATCGACTGGAACCAGTTTCGCGGGCCGTTCGAGGCCGAAGCGACAAGGCTGCTCGGCGCCCAGGTTCGCGTTGCCGGGCCGCTTGATGCGCGGGTGCTGCCGACGCCGTCGCTGCGGTTGCAGCAGGTGACGGTTGGTGGCGCCAACGACGCCGGCCGGGTCGGAGCCGCCAAGCTCGATGTCCAATTCAGCCTCGGCTCGTTGATGCGCGGCGAGCTGCGCGCCGACGAACTGTCGATCAACGGGCTGTCGCTCGATCTCGGTCTCGATCCGCAGGGCCGGCTCGACTGGCCGGCGGCCGGACTGTCCAATCTCGCCGCGCTCACCGTCGACCGGCTCAACCTCACGGGGCGGATCGCGCTGCACGATGCGGCGAGCCGCAGCAATCTCGAACTCAGCGACATCGCATTCTCAGGCGAGCTGCGGGCGCAAGCCGCGGCGCTGCGCGGCGACGGCAATTTCCTGCTCGGCGGCCAGCGCTATCCGTTTCGGCTGTCGACCAGCCGCGCGGCGGATAGCGACGCGATCCGGCTGCGCGCCGGCATCAGCCAGGGCGCCGGCGGGATCGCGGCCGATCTCGACGGCTTGGTGAGGTTCGAGCAAAGCCGGCCCCGGTTTGACGGCGCAGCTTCGCTGGCGGCGCTCGCGGCTGCGGCGGGAGAGACGCCGCGGACGCCGTGGCGGCTCGCCGCCAAGGTCGAGGCCGATCCGGCGCTGGCGCGGCTGGATCAGGTTGAGGTCTCCTGGGGCGCTGACCGCGCGCTCAAGCTCACCGGCAGCGGCGAAGCGCGGTTCGGCGCGGCGCCGCGCCTCGATGCCAAGTTGTCGGCGCGGCAGCTCGATGCCGACCGGCTGCTGGCAAAACCGGGCGATGCCGCGGCACCGCAGCCCTGGCTGGCGCGGCTGCGCGATCTGGCGGAGTCGTTGCCGCTGCCGCCGTTGCCGGCGCGGGTGTCGCTCGACGCCGACCAGATCATGATCGGCAACCGCCCGGTCACCGATCTGACCGCCGAACTGCGCGGCGATCCGCAGGCCTGGCAGATCGAGCAACTCGAGCTGCGGGCGCCCGGCGGCACGCGGTTGGCGCTGCGCGGCGGCGCCGGGGCCGCCGACGCGGCGATTACCGGCACGCTCGATCTGTTCGCCAGCGATCCGGATTTGCTCGCCGCCTGGCTGCAGGGTCGCACGCCTGTGGCCGGTGGCCTGACCAAGGCGCTGCGGATCGCCGGCGGGGTCCGCGCCGGCTCTGACGCTTGGGTGCTCGATCCGCTGACGGTGCAGAGCGGCGGCGACACGCTGCGCGGCCGCTTCGCCTATCGAGCGCGGCGCGATGATCAAGGCGCGCAGATCGACGCCGAGCTGAAGGGCGACAGCGCCGATCTCGACGCCGCGCTGCAATGGGCACGGACGCTCGCCGGTCCCGAGGGCGGCTGGCCGGAGCAGGCCAGCCTCACGCTCGATCTCGGCAAGCTCAGCGTCGGCGACCAGGTGTGGCAGCCTACAGCGCTGCGGCTGTCGTATGATCCGCACCGGATCGCGGTCGACCGTTTGAAGCTCGGCACCAGCGCCGGATTGCTGCTGGAAGGTGACGGAGCCCTCGATCGCGACAACGCCGCCGGACGATTGAGCCTCACAGCGCGGGCACCGTCGCCGGGGCTGATCGCGGCGGCGATCGATCCGTTCGCGCCGGCCGTTGCGGCCCGGCTGAAGGCATTGCCTGCCGAGGCCGGTGAGGCCCGTGCCAAGCTCACGCTGTCGACCGAGAAATCCGGCGCGGCGCGGGACCATGTCGAGGCCAGCGGCTCGCTCCAACTGACCGCGCCGCAGCTCAGCGGCCGTTTGACAGTGAAGGCGAGCCCGACCGCCGCGGATCTGCGCAAGCTCGATCTCGATGCGCTGGGCCGCAGCGAGCTCAAGCTCGACGGCGATCTGTCGGCGCCCCGCGGCGAGGCGTTGATGACGTTGCTCGGGCTTGACCGCGTGATCGCTGCCGGCGATGGCGTGGCGACGCTGCAAGCCTCGGGCACCGGCAAATGGCGCGGCGCTCTGCGCGGCAAAGCCAAGCTGACAGCAACTCGGCTCGACGCCGAGGTGAACGGCGAGATCGAGCCGTTCGCCGCCGAGCCGAAGGCGGCGCTGTCGCTGAACGCACGCAAGCTGGATCTGGCGCCGCTGCTCGATCTGCCGGCGTCCGCCACGAGCGAGGCGCCGCCGTCGCTGGCGACGCAACTGACGGTCGCCGGCCACAAATGGACCTTCAAGGACATCGACGCCGGCATCGCCGGCTCGCGGCTGCGCGGCCGGCTGGCGTTGACCCGCGGCGAGACAGCCGAACTCGACGGCGAAGCCGGGATCGACACGCTGCCGCTCGGACCGGCACTGCAGCTCGCGCTCGGTGCCGCCGGACGCCCCGCCGACGAGCCGCTCGGGCAGGGCTGGCTGCGCGGCTGGCGGGGCAAGATCGCGTTTCAGGCGGTGCGGGCCGAGCTGCCGGGCGGCAGCGAGCTGCAGCCGCTGCGCGGGGTGATCCGCAGCGACGGGCGGTCGCTGACGCTGGACAGCAGCGGCAAGCTCGGCGGCGGTGACGCCAAGGCGGTGCTGACCGCCAAACCGGTGGACGCCGGGGTGGCGCTCGATGCACAGCTCAGCTTGAAGGATGCCGACGCCGCGGCGCTGCGCGATGGCGCGCTCGCGCTGCCGCCAGGGAAGCTGTCGCTCCAAGCCACGCTGGCGAGCAGCGGCCGCAGCGCCTCGGCGCTCGTCGGCGCGCTGTCCGGCGGCGGTACGGTGACGCTGTCGCAGGCGGCGATCTCGGGGCTTGATCCGAGCGCCTTCGTGGTCGCGATCCGCGCCGCCGATCAGGGCCAGCCGGTCGATGCCGACCATCTGGCGAAGCTGGTCGAGCCGGCGCTGAAGGCCGTGCCGCTGAAAGTCGACAGCGTGCAGCTTCCGATCAGTGTCAGCGACGGCCGCTTCAAGCTGGCGCCGACCACGCTGCAGGCCAAGGACGCCCGCGCAATGGTGTCGGGCGGCTACGACGTGGCGGTGGGACAGGCCGATCTGCGGGTCGCGCTGATCCAGGCCGAGCCGGCCCAGGAGTTGCCGCCGGAGATTCGAATCTTCGCGGCCGGGCCGCCGGACCGGATGGAGTGGTCTGTCGATCTGTCGGGATTGTCGTCGTGGCTGTCGATCCGCCGGATCGATCGTGAGACCCGCAAGCTGCAGATGCTCGAACAGGGAAGCAAACCAGCCGCTGCCGCCGATCCGCAGGCTGCGACTCAGGCGCCCGCCAATGCCGATCGCGCTCCGGCGCAGACCTCGAGCCTGCCGCCGCCCACCGCACCGGCGAAGTCGGACACGGCGCCGCCGGCAACTCGCGCGCCATCGGGCAATCCCCAAGCCGTGCCGAAAACCGTGCCCGAGGCTGCACCACAGCCGGCCGCTCCGGGCATCGGGCAGGGCGCTGCGATCAGCCCGGCACCGCCGGTCACGCCGCCATTGCCGGACGCCGATCCGCGCCGCGTGACACCGAAGCCGCGCGCTCAGCCGCAACGACCGTCACAGCCTCAGCCGCAAACGTCATCTCAGCCGCAAGCATCGACCGCTGCGCCTTCGACATCGCGCGAAAAGCTCGCGCCACTGCCGCCGCCTTTGGAGATCAAACCTGCACCAGGAGACGCGCGCCCGTCACGGCCGCGTCCGCCCCTGATGTTGTCGCCCCCGAATGCGAGGGCGACCGACTGATCAGCGCACCGATCGAACGATCAGTGCGCTGTCAGCGAGCTCTCGGTCTTGGTATCTGCCACTGCCTGCTGCTGCGCCTGCAAGGCGCGGCTGCGGAAGTAGTCGAGCACGAACAGCCGGATCGCCGAGGACAGGTTACCCTGCTGACGATTGCTGTCGATCTCTCCGACGAGCTCGGACAAAGTCATGTCCCGCACGCTGGAGATTTCCTTCATGCCGTTCCAGAACGCTTCTTCGAGGCTGACACTGGTCTTGTGGCCCGCGACCACGATCGACCGTTTCACCACCGGCGATTTCATGACGCGTCCTCGCCACCGATTATGTGTTGATCGAGCAGTTGATTGGCGCGGCTGACATGATGTTGGTCGAGCGCACGCTGCGATTTGGTCCTGCCAAATCGTGCGCGATTGGCATCTGCGAGTTTAGCGGCTGCTTCCCGCTCGGCTCGCTTCTTGAAGCGTTTCAAATTGACCACGTCGGTCATAACGTCACCCATCATCGATTAAATCGGCAACGGGCGTCGCCAGCCAGGCGGGCACGAATGCACGAAGCCATTAGAGGCTCGATCACCATCAAGAACAAAACCATATCGCTGCTTGGATGTGGTTCAACACTTATTCCGTAAATCGAATAAGGCCGCCGAACCACACCGCCGCAAGTGCAAGTTGACCAATCTGGGCGCGCAAGGGATATGATTTACATCAATTTCCGAAAGGGCATTTTTACGACTCTCGGGGCATCCCGCGAGGCTAGCCCGGATGCGTCATTTTGTCCGGCCGCACCAGCCGGTCAAAATCGACCGCACTGATCAGCCCCGAGCGCACCGCTTCCTCCTTCAAGGTCGTACCACGCTGGTGAGCCGCCTTGGCGATCTTGGCGGCGTTGTCGTAGCCGATGGTCGGCGCCAGCGCTGTCACCAGCATCAGTGAGCGCTGCATTAGTTCGCCGATCCGCTGCTCATCGGCGCGGATGCCGTCGACGCAGTTGGTGGTGAACGAACGCGCCGCATCCGCCAGCAGCCCGATCGACTGCAGCATCGCCTGCGCCATCACCGGCTTGTAGACGTTGAGTTCGAAATGACCCTGGCTGCCGGCGACCGTCAGCGTGGTCTGATTGCCGAACACCTGGCAGCACACCATGGTCATCGCCTCGCACTGCGTCGGGTTGACCTTGCCGGGCATGATCGACGAGCCGGGCTCGTTCTCGGGCAGGATCAGTTCGCCGAGGCCGGAGCGCGGCCCGGAGCCGAGCAGGCGGATGTCATTGGCGATCTTGAACAGCGCGGTGGCGGCGGCATTCAGGGCGCCATGCACGAACACGTAGGCGTCGTTGCCGGCGAGCGCTTCGAATTTGTTCGGCGCCGTGACGAACGGCAGCTTGGTAATCGCGGCGGCCCGCTTGGCGAACGCCTTGGCGAATTTCGGATGGGTGTTCAGCCCGGTGCCGACGGCGGTGCCGCCCTGCGCCAGCGGGTACAGCTCCTTCAGCGCCGATTTGATCCGGGCGATGCTGCTGGCGAGCTGCGCCGCGTAGCCCGAGAACTCCTGTCCCAGCGTCAGCGGGGTGGCGTCCTGGGTATGAGTCCGCCCGATCTTGACGATCTTGGCGAACGCCTTCTCCTTCTTGCGCAGCGCGTCGTGCAGCAGCGTCAGCGCCGGGATCAGGTCCGAAGTGATCGCCTGCGCCGCGGCGATGTGCATGGCGGTCGGGAACGAGTCGTTCGACGACTGGCTCATGTTGACGTGATCGTTGGGATGCACCGGCTTCTTCGAACCGCGCTCGCCGCCGAGCAGTTCGTTGGCACGGTTCGCGATCACCTCGTTGAGGTTCATGTTGGTCTGGGTGCCGGAGCCGGTCTGCCACACCACCAGCGGGAAGTGATCGTCATGGGTGCCGTCGATCACTTCGCGTGCGGCACGGACGATCGCGCCGGCGCGGCGGGTGTCGAGTAGGCCGAGTTCCTTGTTGGTCTCGGCCGCGGCCAGCTTGACGATGGCCAGCCCTCGGATGATGCCGATCGGCATCCGCTCGGTGCCGATGCGGAAGTTCTGACGCGAACGCTCGGTCTGCGCGCCCCAGTAACGATCGGCCGCGACATCGATCGGACCGAAGCTGTCGGTCTCGCTTCGGGTCGCAGCAGAACGCGCGGGGCGGGGGGAGCGGGGCGTGCGGGCCATGATCATCGTCCTGGGAGTTGAGGGTCGAAGAGGGGCGTGGCGGCGCAGGCCGGCAACGCCAAGCGCGCCGGAACGATCCAGCGCGCGGAAGACCTGACAAATGCAGAGTCGTTACTTCTTGCGGAAGCGGTCGAGCCGCACCACTTCGGCGCCTTCGCCGGAGTGCGCAGGCTGGTCGTCGGAGGACGCGTCGCTGTCGGTGGTGGAAGTGGACGACGGCAGCGCCACAGGTGCCGGAGCCGCGGTCACCAGTTCGGTGACGTCGTCAGACTCGCCGGTCTCGTCGACCTCATCGGCGGCTTCGAATTGCAGCCCGAACTTCACTGACGGGTCGAAGAAGCTCTTGATCGCGGCGAACGGCACCACCAGCCGCTCCGGAATGCCGCCGAACGACAGCCCGACCTCGAAACGGTCCTCGGTGACGACGAGGTCCCAGAACTGATGCTGCAGCACCACGGTCATTTCTTCCGGATACTGCGCCAGCAGCCGCGGCGACAGCTTCACGCCGTCGCCCTTCGACTGGAAGGTGATGAAGAAGTGATGCTCTCCGGGCAGGCCGTTCTGAGCGACGTCGGTGAGGACGTGGCGAAGAACGCCGCGCAAGGCATCGCGCGCGAGCACGTCATATCGGATGTGGTCGGTGGCCATGTCGTCGTCCCGTCTCGTCGTTCCGTCGCTCGGATGCCTGAAGGCTGGTTCGGCACTGGGGCGGGGCCCGACTCGCGCCGAACATCATGCTACCCCGGCCGCCGCGTATGGTCAGCACCTATCGCGGCAGAATTGTGCGGCGCCGCGCCGGAGAAACCGGCGGTAAGCCATCCTCCAGCCTGCAAAATTCTGAACGAGCAAGGCATGATTAGAATGAGTGGAGGCTTCTGTTGCCAGGTGCCTCCGAACCCCGCCTAACGGAGCTTAACCCGTTAGGGCTTTAAAGTGGTCTTTCAAACTGCCTTACGCAGCCTGAGCAACCGGAGCATAGTTGTCGTTGGCAACTATTGCAGTAGCCCGATAACGGCGGAACAATACCGGGAAAAAGCGAGCCCTTTACGCCCTCGTCGATCCTATTTCGCCCCCGCCGAAACCCGCCTTTCCGAACGAAAAGAGCGGGCTTGGGTGGAGGCGCCGGGTACCGCCCCCGGGTCCGAATGGTTTATTGCGGCGGCCATTTATTTCCATAGTCGGGTTGCCCCGACCCTCCCAATATAGGGGGCAATGTCGGCCGGCGAAAGGGCCTCCCGGCCAAGCACTTGTGGGCGGGCGGCCGGGGCTTCCGAACGGCCGGTCCAGGATCCGGGCAGCTTCGCTGTGTGCGAACAGGGGGACGGCGGAAAAGCCGGTAGTTGTGCTCCTCGCGGCGGTCTAAAGCTTGCGAATGGCTCTTATCGATGCACCCGATCGTGATGCTGGGGGCGCCGCGGCTGCTCCGGCGCCCGGCCTCGGGGAGCTGTTCGTTGCTTTCGCCAAGATGTCGCTGGCGGGGTTCGGCGGCGTGCTGGTGTGGGCGCGGCGGGCGATCGTCGAGCAGCATCGCTGGATGACTGCCGACGAGTTCAATGAGACCTTCGCGCTCTGCCATTTCTTGCCGGGACCGAACATCGTCAACCTGTCGGTGGTGTTTGGATCGAGGTTCCGGGGTATCCCCGGGGCGGTCGCCGCGTTTGCCGGGCTGCTCGGTCCGCCGCTGCTGATCGTGACGCTGCTGGCGGTGCTGTACGCCCATTACGGCGAGCTGGAGACCTTGCGGCGCATCCTGGCCGGGGTGTCCTACGCGGCGATCGGGCTGCTGTTCGCCGTGGTGTTCAAGATGCTGGTGCCACTGCTGCGCAAGCGTGATCCGGTTGCGATCGGTCTGCTGGTCGCGGTGTTCGTCGCGGTCGGCGTGCTGCGGCTGCCGATGCCGTGGGTGCTGGCGGTCGCGGTGCCGTTCAGCATCGCGGCGACCTACCTGCTGCGGAGACGCGCCACATGACCGGGGCGCCTTCGCTCGGCGGGCTCGCCGCGACTTTCAGCACGATGTCGCTGTTCGCGATCGGCGGCGCCAATGCGGCGCTGCCGGAGATCCACCGCGTCGCCGTCACGCTCAACCACTGGCTGACCGAACAGCAATTCGCCGACGCCTTCGCGATCGCCCAGCTGTCGCCCGGGCCCAACGTGCTGATCGTCACGCTGATCGGCTACCAGGCCGCCGGGCTTGCTGGTGCGGTGGTGGCGACTGTCGGGATGTGCGGGCCGAGCGGGGCGCTGGCCTATGTGGTCAGCCGGCTGCTGGGCCGGGCCGGCCAATCGCCATGGCCCGGGATCATCCAGGCGGCGCTGGTGCCGCTGTCGATCGGGCTGATGGCGGCGAGCGGCCTGATCCTGGCGCTGGGTTCCGACCGGTCGGCCGGGGCCGTGATCCTGACCGCGACGGTCGCGGTGCTGGCGGCGGTGACCCGGATCAATCCGCTGTGGCTGTTGCTAGCTGGCGGCGTGTTGGGATTTGCCGGCGTTGTTTGATCCAAGCCGATAGGCCAAAGACAGAAGATGCCGTTCGCGAGGCGGGCGGTGCGCAGTGCGGGGAGGGACCGATGGACGAAGCGCCGAGCGGGTTGCGTGAGCGATCGGTATTTCCGAGCTGGATCCGCGGACCGCAGGATTTCGTCGGCGGGCTGGCGCTGATGGGGGTGGCAGCCTTCGCGCTGTGGGCGGCCAGCGATCTCGGCGGCATGCAGGGCTTTCGCTTTGGCGCCGGCACGGTGCCGCGGCTGCTGGCGGTGCTGCTGCTCGGCCTGGGCGCGGTGGTCGCCGCGACCGGGATCTTCGCTCCAGGGGAGCAACTGGCCAAATTCCATTGGCGCGGGCCGTTGTTCGTCGGCCTCGCGATCCTGTCGTTCGCGGTGACGATCCGGCCGCTCGGCCTGGTGATCGCGGCGTTCTCGAGTTTCCTGATCGCGGCGCTGGGGACGCCGGAAACGCGCTGGGGCGAGACCTTCGTGGTCGGCCTGGTGCTGACCGCGGCCTGCTGCGGGCTGTTCGTATATGGGCTGGCGCTGCCGTTCGCGCTGTGGCCCGCCTTCCTGACGCAGTGAGGCCGGGATGATGGATCTGTTTTCCAATCTCGCGCTCGGCTTCCAGGTCGCCGCGTCGCCGACCAATCTTCTGCTCTGCCTGACCGGAGCGCTGGTCGGCACCCTGATCGGCGTGCTGCCGGGGATCGGCACCATCGCGACGGTCGCCATGCTGCTGCCGATCACCTTTGGCCTGCCGCCGGTCGGCGCGCTGATCATGCTCGCCGGCATCTATTACGGCGCCCAGTACGGCGGCTCGACCACCTCGATCCTGGTCAACATTCCGGGCGAGGCGACCTCGGTGGTGACCACGCTCGACGGCTTCCAGATGGCCAAGCAGGGCCGCGCCGGCCCGGCGCTGGCGATCGCGGCGATCGGCTCGTTCGCCGCCGGCTGCTTCGCCACCGTGCTGATCGCGCTGGTCGGTGAGCCGCTGACCCGGCTGGCGCTGGAGTTCGGGCCGGCCGAGTACTTCTCGCTGATGGTGCTGGGCCTGGTGTTCGCTGTGGTGCTGGCGCGCGGCTCGGTGCTGAAGGCGGTGGCGATGATCGTGTTCGGGCTGCTGCTGTCGACGGTCGGTTCCGACATCGAAACCGGCGTGTCCCGGATGACCTTCGATGTTCCGGAACTGGCCGACGGGCTCGGCTTCGCCACCGTGGCGATGGGGGTGTTCGGTTTCGCCGAGATCATCCGCAACCTCGACTTCGGCGCCGCGACCGACCGCGAGCTGGTGCAGCAGAAGATCACCGGGCTGATGCCGACCCGGAAGGACCTGCGCGACGCCGCGCCGGCGATCGGCCGCGGCACCATCCTCGGTTCGCTCCTCGGTATCCTGCCCGGCGGCGGGGCGGTGATCGCCTCGTTCGCCGCCTATACGCTGGAGAAGAAGATCGCGCGCGACCCGAAACGGTTCGGGCGCGGCGCGATCGAAGGCGTGGCGGCACCGGAAAGTGCCAACAACGCCGCCGCCCAAACCTCGTTCATCCCGTTGCTGACGCTCGGTATTCCGCCGAACGCGGTGATGGCCCTGATGGTCGGTGCGATGACCATCCATAACATCGTGCCCGGGCCTCAAGTGATGAAGAACCAGCCCGAACTAGTCTGGGGCATGATCGCCTCGATGTGGATTGGCAACCTGATGTTGCTGGTGATCAATCTGCCTCTGGTGGGTATTTGGGTGCGGCTGCTCCGCGTTCCGTACCGGCTGATGTTTCCGTCGATCGTGGTGTTCTGCTGCATCGGGATCTACTCGGTGAACAACGCCCCGGTCGATGTCATCCTGGCGGGTGCCTTCGGGCTGATCGGCTACTGGCTGGTGAAGCACGACTTCGAGCCGGCCCCGCTGCTGCTCGGCATGGTGCTGGGTCCGCTGATGGAGGACAATCTGCGGCGCGCGCTGCTGATCTCGCGTGGTGATGCCTCGGTATTCATCACCCGGCCGCTTTCCGCGTCACTGCTGGTCGTCGCCGCCGGCCTGCTTATCCTGGCGGTATTACCTATGCTGCGGCGCAAGCGCGATGAAGTGTTTGTCGAGTCCGAAGGGTAATTTCAGCGCCGCCAATCCCGCATCGCCGCAACGTCGTTTTCGCCGGTTGATCTGATAGCGAGTAATTCGCTATCACCACGTCTTTCCGGCGGAGACGCACAATGAATTTGTTTGACGGAGCGAGCGCAGCGAGGTGCGCTGCGATCGCCCTGATGGCACTCTGGGTGTCGCCCGCCGCGGCCGCCGAGCCGGACCGGTTGGACCAGATCGATTTTCCCGTTCGTACAGTCACCGTCGTGGTTCCGTTCGCCAGGGGCGGACCGACCGATACTGTCACACGGCTGATTACTGCCGAGATGGCGAAGACGCTCGGTCAGCCAATCGAAATCGAGAACATGCTCGGTGCCGGTGGTACGCTGGCGGCGACCCGCGTCGCGCACGCCGCGCCCGACGGCCACACGCTGATCGTCGGACATCTTGGAACTCACGGCGCCGCGGTGGCGCTGTTCCCCAAGCTCGCCTATCGGCCCGACAAGGACTTCTCGCCGGTCGCGCTGCTCACCGAGATGCCGGTCCTGCTCCTGGCCCGCAAGCAGTTCCCGCCGAAGGACCTCAGCGAGTTCGCGTCCTACGTGAAATCGCACACCGACAACCTCAACGTCGCGCATGCCGGCTTCGGCTCGGTGTCGTACGCCTCGTGCCTGCTGCTCAACCGCCTGCTCAAGGTCGATCCGACCGGGGTGCCGTTCAGCGGCACCGGCCCGGCGCTGCAGGCGCTGGCGGAAGGGCAGGTCGACTACATGTGCGACCAGATCGTCAATGCGGTGCCGGCGCTGCGCGAGGGCAAGGTCAAAGCCTATGTGATCGCCTCGTCCGAGCGCGACCCGGTGGTTCCCGACATACCCACCGCCCGCGAAGCCGGGCTGCCCGGCTTCCAGGTCGGCGCCTGGACCGGCTTGTTCGCGCCGCGCGGCACGCCGGAACCGATCGTCGCCAAGATCAATGCGGCGGTCTCCCGCGCCCTCGACCAGTCGGATGTTCGGACCCGGCTGACCGACCTCGGCGCCCTGGTGCCGCGGCCGGAGCAGCGCGCCCCGGTCGTGCTGGCCCAGCTCGTTCAGGACGAGATCAACCGCTGGGAAGAGGTGGTGAAGGGAAACATCCCCTAGCTGCAACCGCCGGGCGGAGGCCGATCACGGGCCTGCGTGTGGAAGGGCGGCGCGGCGGCCTTGCCGTGGCCATCGTCCCGGGCCATTTTCGCAGCCTGTCCGGATTCTCCTTAAAGCCCACGCGCCCGCAGGCCTGAACCGCCGCGTCCGCGGCATTTTCGAGCCACATCGCCGATGATCCAATATCAGGACCTGCTCGAACGCATCTTGAGCGACGGGGCGGAGAAGCACGACCGTACCGGTACCGGCACGCTGTCGGTGTTCGGGCATCAGATGCGGTTCGATCTTGCGGCCGGCTTCCCGATGGTGACCACCAAGCGGCTGCCGCTGAAGGCGATCGTCCACGAGCTGCTGTGGTTCCTGAAGGGCGACACCAACATCAAATATTTGCACGATCACGGCGTCAGGATCTGGGACGAGTGGGCGGACGCCAATGGCGATCTCGGCCCGGTATACGGCGCGCAGTGGCGCTCCTGGCCGACTGCGGACGGCGGCTCGATCGACCAGATCGCCAACGTCGTCGAGATGATCAAACGTAATCCGGATTCACGGCGGCTGATGGTGACGGCGTGGAATCCGGCCGACGTCGAGAAGATGGCGCTGCCGCCGTGCCACTGCCTGTTCCAGTTCTACGTCGCGAACGGCAAGCTGTCCTGCCAGCTGTATCAGCGCTCCGCCGATGTTTTTCTCGGCGTGCCGTTCAACATCGCGTCCTACGCGCTGCTGACCATGATGGTGGCGCAAGTCACCGGTTTGAAGCCGGGCGATTTCGTTCACACCCTCGGCGACGCGCATCTGTATTCCAATCACCTGGAGCAGGCGCGGCTGCAGCTGACCCGCGCGCCGCGCGCGCTGCCGGTGATGACGATCAATCCGGCGGTGAAGGACATCTTCGGCTTCCGCTACCAGGATTTTACCCTGACCGGCTATGATCCGCACCCGCATATCAAGGCCGAGGTGGCGGTGTGAGTAGTAAGGCCGCGGAGGTAGCAGGCCTGTCGATCGTCCTGGTCGTCGCCGTCGCTGACAATGGCGTGATCGGGCAGGGCAACGCGATCCCGTGGCGGCTGAAGTCGGATCTGCAGCGGTTCAAACAGCTCACGCTGAACAAGCCGGTGATCATGGGCCGCAAGACCTATCAGTCGATCGGCCGGCCGTTACCCGGGCGCACCAACATCGTGGTCACGCGCGATGCGGCGTTTACGGCTCCGGGCGTGGTGGTGGCGCCGTCATTCACGGCGGCCGAAGAGGTCGCGCGCGGCGATGCGCTGCGGCGTTTTGCCACCGAGATTGCGGTGATCGGCGGGGCGGAGATCTACACGCAGTGGCTGCCACGCGCCGCGCGGATCGAACTCACCGAAGTGCATGCGCAGCCCGCCGGTGATACCTCGTTTCCGCCGATCAGTCCGGAACAATGGCGTGAAGTGGCACGCGAACGTCATACGGCCGGGCCGCACGACAGCGCTGATTTTTCCTATGTGACGTATCGACGCGAAACCACGTGCTGAGCGGGGGCGCGGCACCGTTTGCAATTGACAAACCTTCGTCAAGGCTTAGCTCGCAACGCGGAATGACGCGCGTTGTGCCCGGGGGGACGGTCCCCTATAAAGCCGGGCAGACTGCGGCCGTTCGGCTGCGAAGGAGATGTTTGAATGCCGTGGAAGAATCAAGGCGGAGGCCCGTGGGGTTCGGGCCCCAAGGGTCCGTGGGGCTCGGGGCCACAATCATCGGGACCGCGGCCGCCTGATCTTGAAGACCTGCTCCGTCGTGGTCAGGACCGGCTGCAACAGATCCTTCCCGGCGGCCATTTCAGCGGGCTCGGTATCGCGGTCGTGCTGCTCGGCGCGCTGGCGATCTGGGGCCTGTCCGGCTTCTTCCGCGTCCAGTCGGAAGAGCTCGGCGTGGTGCTCCGCTTCGGCAAGCACGTCCGCACCGTGCAGCCGGGTCTGAACTATCACCTGCCGTATCCGATCGAGACCGTGCTGCTGCCGAAGGCGCTGCGCGTCAACACGATCAGCATCGGCATGACGCTGATGAACGATCCGGCCCGCCGCGGCGCGACCATGCACGACGTGCCGGAAGAGAGCCTGATGCTGACCGGCGACGAGAACATCGTCGACGTCGACTTCACCGTGCTATGGCGGATCAAGCCCGACGGCGTCGGCGACTACCTGTTCAACATCCAGAGCCCGCAGGGCACGGTGAAGGCGGTGGCCGAGAGCGCGATGCGCGAAGTGATCGGCCGCTCCGACATTCAGCCGATCCTGACCGGCGCCCGCTCCACCATTGAAAACGCCGTGCAGGAACTGATGCAGCGGACGCTCGACAGCTACGGCGCCGGCGTGCTGGTGCAGCAGGTGCAGCTGCAGAAGGTCGACCCGCCGCAGCAGGTGATCGACGCCTTCCGCGACGTGCAGGCCGCGCGCGCCGACCAGGAGCGCATGCAGAACGAAGCGCAGACCTACGCCAACCGCGTCATACCCGACGCCAAGGGCCGCGCTTCGCAGATCATCCAGAACGCCGAAGGCTACAAGGGCCAGGCGGTCGCCGAGGCCAAGGGTCAGAGCGCGCGCTTCCTGGACGTGTACGAGGAATACAAGAAGGCCCCTGCGGTGACCCGCGAACGTATCTATCTTGAAACCATGGAGCGCGTGCTCGGCTCCGCCGACAAGCTGGTCTACGATCCGGGCGCCGGCAATGCGCAAGGCATCGTGCCCTATCTGCCGCTGAACGAACTGACCCGGCGCTCGTCGCCGCCGGCAACCGTGCAGCAGAACCAGCAGCCGATGGGCGGAGGCAACCGATGAAGGCCGGAGTCGCAGGAGTCGTCGCGCTGATCGTGGCGCTGGTCGCGGTCATCGTCGGCTGGTCGTCGCTGTTCACCGTCAATCAGACCGAGCAGGTACTGCTGGTCCGCCTCGGCGAGCCGGTGCGGGTCGTCACCGAGCCGGGCCTGCATTTCAAGGCGCCGTTCATCGATACGGTGATCAGCATCGACAAGCGGATTCTCGACCTCGAGAACCCGTCCCAGGAAGTGATCGCGGCCGACCAGAAGCGGCTCGTGGTGGATGCGTTCGCGCGCTACCGGATCAAGAACGCGCTGCGCTTCTATCAGAGCGTCGGCTCGATCCCGGCCGCCAACGTGCAGCTCACCACGCTGCTCAACGCGTCGCTGCGCCGCGTGCTCGGCGAGGTCACCTTCATCCAGGTGGTGCGCGACGAGCGTGAGGCTCTGATGGGCCGCATCCGTGCTCAGCTCGACAAGGAAGCCGAAGGCTACGGCATCTCGGTGGTCGACGTCCGGATCCGCCGCGCCGATCTGCCCGACCAGAACAGCCAGGCGGTGTATCAGCGGATGCAGACCGAGCGTCAGCGTGAAGCCGCCGAGTTCCGCGCGCAGGGCGGCCAGAAGGCGCAGGAGATCCGCTCCAAGGCCGACCGCGAAGCGACCGTGATCATCGCCGAGGCCAATTCCGAGGCCGAGCAGATCCGAGGTTCGGGCGACGCCGAGCGTAACCGGCTGTTCGCGACGGCGTACTCGAAGGACCCCGAGTTCTTCGCGTTCTACCGGTCGATGACCGCTTACGAGCAGTCGCTGAAGAGCAACGACACCCGCTTCCTGCTGCGGCCTGACTCGGACTTCTTCCGGTTCTTCGGCAGCCCGGACGGGCGGGCGGCCACGAACGGCGCTGCGCCGGCCGCGGCTGCAGCTCCGGCGGCACCTGCCGCACCGCGCTAAACCGGAACCACGATATTGCAACGGGCCGCCCACCAGCGGCCCGTTTGCTTTTGGCCTTACCCTTCGCCTGCTATGGCCGGTTAAGGCTCCGGTCAGAAGGCGCGACAAAACACCCCTGTAGAGCCGCAGTTGGATTTCAATCGGACGCGGAATTGCTCTAGAACAGGCCGATCAACAGCGGCGCGCGCTGAGCTGCGCTGGGACAACAAGGGCCGCGCGCCGGCCGGGAGGAAGCTGTCGCATGAGGTCTTTCGCGTTCGCCGACCTCCTCATCGGCGTGGGATTGCTGTTCGTTCTGGAAGGCCTGATCTTCGCGGCCAGTCCGAATTGGATGCGGCGGGCGATGAAGAGCGCACTGGAAACTCCGGACAACGTGCTGCGTGCGGTCGGCATCGGCTCCGCGGTCGGTGGCCTGCTGCTGATCTGGCTGGTCCGGCACTGAGGCGCGTATCCGGCGTAGTCGCGCCGGTGACGGTGCCGGAATGCTGTCACGACGTTTTCAACCACGACATCGGGTTTGGCGCTGGTTTTCGCCGCAATCAGTGGCGCGGATAGGGTAGCTTCGTTCACCACCGATGCTTGCGCCGGTCCCAGGATCGGGCGCAGTGTTCACGCGACTGCGCTCTCTTTTGCGCACGCCAGGAGATGATTCGACCATGCCCGCTGCGATCGCCTTTAGTTCCCGGATCAGGCCCTTGCGGATCAGGCCGCTGTTCGCCGCGCTGTGCCTCGGCGCGGCGGTGATCGCCGGCCCGGCGCCAGCCTCCGCCCGCGGCCCCGAAGGGATCGCCGATGTCGCCGAGAAGGTGATCGATGCGGTGGTCAACATCTCCACCACGCAGACGGTCGACGCCAAGGGGTCGGGCGAAAGCAAGGGCGGCGCCGCGCCGCAATTGCCGCCGGGCTCGCCGTTCGAGGAGTTCTTCGAGGACTTCTTCAAGAACCGCCGCGGCGAAAAGGGCGGCGGCCCGCGCAAGACCAATTCGCTCGGCTCCGGCTTCATCATCGATCCGGCCGGCGTGGTGGTGACCAACAATCACGTCATCGCCGATTCCGACGAGATCAACGTGATCCTCAACGACGGCACCAAGATCAAGGCGGAGCTGGTCGGCGTCGACAAGAAGACCGACCTTGCGGTGCTGAAGTTCAAGCCGCCGGCGGGCAAGACGCTGACCGCGGTGAAGTTCGGCGACAGCGACAAGCTGCGGCTGGGCGAATGGGTGATTGCGATCGGCAACCCGTTCTCGCTCGGCGGCACCGTGACGGCCGGCATCGTCTCGGCGCGCAACCGCGACATCAACTCCGGCCCCTATGACAGCTACATCCAGACCGACGCCGCGATCAATCGCGGCAACTCCGGCGGTCCGCTGTTCAATCTCGCCGGCGAAGTGATCGGCGTGAACACGCTGATCATCTCGCCGTCGGGAGGCTCGATCGGCATCGGCTTTGCCGTGCCGTCGAAGACCGTGGTGCCGGTGGTCGATCAGCTCCGTCAGTTCGGCGAACTGCGCCGCGGCTGGCTCGGCGTCCGCATTCAGCAGGTCACCGACGAGATCGCCGAAAGCCTGAGCATCAAGCCGGCGCGCGGCGCGCTGGTCGCCGGCGTCGACGACAAGGGCCCGGCCAAGCCGGCCGGCATCGAGCCGGGCGACGTGGTGGTGAAGTTCGACGGCAAGGACATCAAGGAGCCGAAGGACCTGTCGCGCATCGTCGCCGACACCGCGGTCGGCAAGACCGTCGATGTCGTCCTGATCCGCAAGGGCAAGGAAGAGACCAAGCAGGTCACGCTCGGCCGGCTCGACGACGATGCCAAGCCGCAGCCGGCTTCGGCGAAGTCGCAGCCCGAACCGGAAAAGCCGGTGACCCAGAAGGTGCTGGGCCTCGATCTCGCCGCGCTGTCGAAGGATCTCCGCGGTCGCTACAAGATCAAGGACAGCGTCAAGGGCGTGCTGGTGACCGGCGTCGACGATGGCTCTGATGCTGCCGAGAAGCGGCTGTCGGCTGGTGACGTCATCGTCGAGGTGGCCCAGGAGTCGGTCGGCAGTGCCGCCGACATCAAGAAGCGGATCGACCAGCTCAAGAAGGACGGCAAGAAGTCCGTGCTGCTGCTGGTCGCCAATGGCTCCGGCGAGCTGCGCTTCGTCGCGCTTAGCCTGCAATAAGGCACTATGGCCGAACCGGCCCGGACCGCGCCTGCCGTCGACTTCGTCGGCGGCGCGGTCGGCTATCGGTTTCGCACCCAGGCCGGGCGCAGCCACGCGCTGCTCAAGGCCACCGGCGTGTCGCCGACCCGTCCGCTGCATGTGATCGACGCCACCGCCGGCCTCGGCCGCGACGCCTTCCTGCTCGCCTCGATGGGCGCGACGGTGACGCTGATCGAGCGGGTGCCGGAGGTGCACGCGCTGCTGGTTGAAGCGCTCGAAGCCGCACGCAGCGAGAGCGACGAACTCGCAGCGATCATCGGCCGGATGACGCTGCTGCACGGCGACGCCCGGGTGCTGCTGCCGACGCTGCAGGCCGATGCCATCACCATCGATCCGATGCATCCGCCGCGAACCAAGACCGCGCTGGTGAAGCAGGAGATGCGGCTGCTGCGCGATCTGGTCGGCGCCGATCCGGACGTCGGCGAGCTGTTGGCTGCAGCGCTGTCGGCCGACTGCGGCCGCGTGGTGCTGAAATGGCCGCTTCGCGCCGCTGCGCCGCCGGCCGCGCGCAAGCCTTCGCATCAGATCGCCGGCAAGACCGTCCGCTACGACGTCTACGTCCGGCCGCGCGCTCCCTGACCGGCGAGTGCCCGCAGGCTTTCCGAGCCTGCGAAATTCGCATGCAGATGCGTACGGGATCGCACGCCTCAGCGCGGGCGAAGGATGTATGTTTTTCATCAACCGGTGAGCCGTGCGCTCGCCCATAACAGGCGCCTGCAACACGCAGCGTGAACGCGGTCGCAACGCCGCGAGGGAGCGAAGACCGGACAGCATCGCGACAAGACGATGCGGCCGGACCAAGGAGGAAGACCCCGCATGCATTTGTTTCGGCACACACCGATCGCCGCCGCTGCGCTGCTCGCAGTGCTGAGCGCCGGCCCCGCGTTCGCCGGCGGCAGCTACGATCCCGGCGCCAGCGACAGCCTGATCAAGCTCGGCCAGACCATGCCGTATTCGGGACCGGCGTCGGCCTATTCGACGATCGGGCGGGCCGAGGCCGCGTACTTCAAAATGCTGAACGACAAGGGCGGCATCAACGGCCGCAAGGTCGAGCTGCTCAGCCTCGACGATGCCTATTCGCCGTCGAAGACGGTGGAGCAGGTTCGCCGCCTGGTGGAAAGTGACGAAGTGCTGGCGATGTTCTCGATCCTCGGCACCGGCCCGAACATCGCGGTGCAGAAGTATCTCAACATCAAGAAGGTCCCGCAGCTGCTGCCGTTCAGCGGCGCGAGCCGCTGGAACGACGCCGCGCATTTCCCGTGGAGCACAGGCTCGCAGCCGACCTACAAGACCGAGGGCAGGATCTACGCGAAGTGGATTCTCGCCAACAAGCCGAACGCCAAGATCGCGGTGATCACGCCGGCCGAGGAAGCCGGCCGCGACTATCTCGCCGGCTTCAAGGAAGGGCTCGGCGAGCACGTCAACCAGATCGTGTCTGAGGCGGTGTACGAAACCACCGACCCGACCGTCGACTCCCAGATCGTCAAGTTCAAGGCCGCCGGCGCCGACGTGCTGTTCAACGAGTGCACGCCGAAATTCGCCGCGCAGGTGATCAAGAAGGCCGCCGAACTCGGCTGGAAGCCGCAGATCATTCTGCCGGCGGTGTCGAATTCGGTCGGCTCGGTGCTGAAGCCGGCGGGGCTGGAGAACGCGGTCGGCATCGTCACCGGCGCTTACCTGAAGGATCCGGGCGATCCGCGCTGGGCCAACGATCCCGGCATGCAGCAATGGCGCACCTGGATGCAGGCTTACAATCCCGGCGCCGATCCGGCCGACATCTTCAACGTCTCCGGCTACACCTTTGCGCAAATGATGGAGCTGGTGCTGCGCCGTGCCGGCGACGATCTCACCCGGGCTAACCTGATGAAGCAGGTGGAGGCGCTGAACGGCGTCGAGATGCCGATGCTGCTGCCCGGCATCAAGCTGCAGATGTCGCCCGATCAGCGTACGCCGATCCGGCAACTGCAGATGGCGCGCTTCAACGGCACTTCGTGGGAGCTGTTCGGCGACGTGCTGAGCGAGTAGTTGCGCGAGACGCAGGATAGGGGAGGGCGCTTGCCGCTCCCGTCCTGCTGAATGGCGTCGCACTGTCGACGTCGAGTTTTTTCCTTCAACCACATCGTTGAGTCCATGACCGCACCGACCGGGCCGCTCGCCGGCATCCGCATTCTCGATCTCACCAGCGTGCTATTCGGCCCTTATGCGGCGCAGATCCTCGGCGACTGGGGCGCCGATGTCATCAAGATCGAAACCCTCGACGGCGACATGTGGCGCTACACCGGGCTGTTTCGAAACCGCGGCATGAGCGGCCAGTTCATGGCGGTGAACCGCAACAAGCGCAGCCTTGCGCTGGACCTGAAGCATCCCGACGGCAAGGCGGTGCTGCAGCGGCTGATCCCGACCGCCGACGTGCTGCTGACCAACGTCCGCCCCGCTGCGATGGCGCGGCTCGGCTTCGGCTATGACGCCTGTGCGGCGCTCAATCCGCGGCTGATCTATGCGGCGGCGACCGGCTTCGGCCAGGACGGCCCGTGGGCGGCGCGGCCGGCGTTCGACGAGATCATCCAGGCGGCGTCTGGCCTCGCCTCATCGATCGGCTCGGACGACGAGCCGCAATTTGTGCCGAGCCTGGTCGGCGACAAGATCTGCGGCCAGGCGCTGGCCGGCGCGGTGTCGGCGGCGCTGTTCAGCCGCGAGCGCACCGGCAAGGGCCAACTCGTCGAGGTGCCGATGCTGGAGACCATCGCCGGCTTCAACAGCATCGAGATGTTAGGGGGCTACGCGTTCGATCCGCCGATCGGCCCGTCCGGCTACAAGCGGATGAAGGAGCGCAAGCCGGTGCGCACCAAGGACGGCTGGATGACGATGCTGCCGTATTCCGGCGACAACTGGTGCGCGTTCTTCGAGGCGGTCGGTCGCTCCGAACTGATCGACGAGCTCCAGGTCCGCGATCCGGTGGCACGGGCGGAGAACATCGACCGGATCTATGCGGCGATGGCCGAGATCGCGCCGGCCCGCACCACTGCGGAGTGGGAGGAATTGCTGCTGCGCCTCGACGTGCCGCACACGGCGTTTGCCAAGATCAGCGAGCTCGGCGAGCAGGAGCACCTCAAAGCCGTCGGACTGTTCGCCGCGATCGATCACCCCAGCGAAGGCAAGCTCCGCCAGGCCCGCCCGGCGACGCGCTTTTCCGAAGCCCCGCCCAACCTGCACCGCCCATCTCCGCGCCTCGGCGAACACTCCCGCGAGGTGCTGCTGGAGGCCGGCTACCACGCCGACGAGATCGACGCGCTGGTCGGGGCGAAGGCGGTGGGCGAGGGGTGAGGCTGAAGTGGCCACGATAATTTGCGGACGTCGCCCCGAGTTTGGGCGACAGTTCCGCATTTGGTTTCAGCTCAGTCATTGGGTAGGTCCAGTTTTGCGACTTGCTCCTGCAGAGTTTTGGCACAGCAAATGAGAGCGGCCAGCAGATCACCGTCGATCTCCATGCGTCCTTCATACTCGGCGAGATTTCGTTCGTTGTGGGCTTTCAAGAAGGTCTGAATATCGGCGCGCTCGGTGCCGAGCGTATGGACGAGTGTTTGAAATACTGTGATCCGATTCTCCGAGCGATACCCGTGAGCGCGCAGCGCGGCGAGGGCAAGGCGATGCGCTGCGCCGTAGGCGAGATCGAACTGGCTGTCTGGATCGAGGGAGTCATTCTGTGCGTCGGCCAGGCGCACGCGAGCCGATTTCAGCATTCCGTCAAATTCGGCGCGGGAAGCCGGTTCGGCTTTGAGGTTGCCGATGCGGACGAGGTTATCGAGTTCTGCTCTGCCCATGCGTGAAGGTTCTTCTCTGAACCTCGGACGAAAATCTTCGGCTGAATAGCCACCCTGCTGACAAACGATGTTGCGTCGGACGCTTTGCGGCACCAGTCCTGTGGCGTCAGGAAGATCGGGTTGACCTTACGCCCCAGCCTATTCTCGATGGTCTGCGCGGCGCTGTATAGCTCCGAGTAGTCGAGGTTATCGCCGATCACGAGAAGATCGATGTCGCTGTGCGCCGTGTCCGTACCTTTGGCGACCGAGCCGAAAATGAAGGCAGCTTCCACCGTATCTGAGAACCGTTCGAGCGCTTGTCGTACCGGGTCGGCGAGACCAATGGTCTTCTTCACCAGGCCGCACAGCTCCTGAAAAATCGGGGAGTTGGGATCTGCCTGATAGTGCTTCTGATTGCCGATGTGCTTCACGGAGACCAGCCCGCTAAGGCGAAGGCGTGAAAGTTCGCGTTCGACGGCGCCCGTCCCGGAGCGGACACGACGAACGATCTCCGACGTATAGAAGCTGCGGTCCGGCTGACCGAACAGCAGCCCGAGCACGCGCTGCTGCACGGCGGAGAACAGGGCTTCGGAAGGGCTGAGCTCGTTCATGCGTTATTCCACCCAATATGGGAAGCATAGCACCCAAATTGGGAAGGAAAAAGCCGGGCGCGATTGGACAGCGCGAGATCGGGTACATGAAGGCCGGAGTGGTTTTAGACTGGCTGGGGAACCTGGATTCGAACCAAGACAAACAGAGTCAGAGTCTGTTGTGCTACCATTACACCATTCCCCACCGAGAATGCGCTGACGGATCAGGCATTTAGGAGTGATGCACGGGGCACACTCGACACGGTGCCGGGCGCGGCGGGAGTGGCTCGCGACGCGCCTCGGGTGTGCGGGTCTTCTAGCTGCGTCGGCTCCGCCCTGCAAGAGGGTTGCTTGCGACAGATGGGGAGATTGGCCGCGAAGACTGCGGCGACAGACCGGCCAGCACCTTAGGGGCCACGGGTCGACAGCATGCAGCTCGTTGCAGCTGAAATAATGTATGTCTTACCAATAATATACAGGGGTACCGGTCATGGAGGGGGCGATGCGGGTGCCGAAATGGGGCAATAGCCTCGCCGTCAGGCTGCCCAAGGCGCTGGTCGACAAGCTCGAGCTGAAAGGGGGCGATGAGCTGAATGTGGTTGACGTTGTCGAACGAACGCTAGGCCATTGAGGACGCGCTGGCGGTGGCGGGGCCGCCTCTGCCGATCACGCTCGACCTGAATGTTGCTGCCCGCGCGCTCGCTGAGACGTCCAACCTGCCGTTCCGCGACGCGCTGATCGTCGCGGCCGCCCAGGACGCCGGGTGTGATGTGCTGTACAGCGAAGACCTGCAGCACGGCCGCACCTTCGGCGCGCTGCGCGTCGAGAATCCGTTTCTGTAAGGCTCGCAATGAAGTCGGTGGAGCGAGGATAGCCTCGCTCACCTGCGCTCGGCCTCACTCCGCCGCGCGCTGGACGCGGTCGTCTTCGTCCTCGTCGACCGGGATGTGGGTGCGGCCCCAGTTGGTGAGGGCGTTGGAGAGACGGTCGAGATAGAGGTACACCACCGGGGTGGTGAACAGCGTCAGTGCCTGGCTGACCAGCAGGCCGCCGACCATGGCGTAGCCGAGCGGCTGGCGGATCTCCGAGCCAGTGCCGGTGCCGAGCATCAGCGGCACGCCGCCGAGCATCGCCGCCATCGTGGTCATCATGATCGGGCGGAAGCGCAGCAGCGCGGCTTTGCGGATCGCCTGCTCGGGATCGAGATGTTCGTCGCGCTCGGCGGTGATGGCGAAGTCGACCATCATGATGCCGTTCTTCTTCACGATGCCGATCAGCAAGATGATGCCGATCAGCGCGATCAGGCTGAAGTCGAAGCCGAACAGCATCAGCATCGCCAGCGCGCCGACGCCGGCCGACGGCAGGGTCGACAGAATCGTCAGCGGGTGGATGTAGCTCTCGTACAGGATGCCGAGGATCAGATAGACCACCACCAGCGCCGCGACGATCAACAGCGGCACGGTCGATAGCGACTGCTGGAACGCCTGCGCGGTGCCCTGGAAGCTGCCGCTCAGCGTCGGCGGCGCGCCCATCTCGGCCATCGCAGCCTGCACCGCTTCGGTCGCCTGACCGAGCGCGACGCCCTGCGCCAGATTGAAGCTGATCGTGGTGGCGGGGAATTGGCCCTGGTGGCTGATCGACAGCGGCCGCACCGGCACGGTGGTCCACTTCGCGAACGCCGACAGCGGCACCTGATCGCCGGTGGTCGGCGACTTGACGTAGATCTGGTTCAGCGTGTCGAGCCGGCCCTGCAGCTCCGGCAACACCTCCAGGATGATCCGGTAGGTGTTCACCTGGGTGAAGTACTGCGTCACCTGGCGCTGGCCGAACGCGTCGTACAGCGTGTCGTCGATCAGTTGCGGCTTGATGCCGAACCGCGAGGCGGTGTCGCGGTCGATCGTCAGTGTCAGCGTCGTGCCTTCGGTCTGCTGGTCGGTGGCGACGTCGCGCAGTTGCGGCAGCGACTGCATCTTCGCCAGCACCTTCGGCGCCCACTCGTTGAGCTCGGTGAGGTTGGCGTCCTGCAGGGTGTATTCGAACTGGGTGCGGGTCGGCCGGCCGCCGAGCCGGACGTCTTGGGCCGCCTGCATGAACAGCCGCGCGCCTTCGACCTTCTCCAGCTTCGGCCGCAGCCGCGCGATAATCTCCTGGGCGCTGGCCGAGCGTTCGTCGCGCGGCTTCAGCGTGATGAACATCCGGCCGGTGTTGAGTGCGGTGCCGCTGCCGCCGATGAACATCGCGACGCTGTCGACGTCGGGATCGGCCATCACGATTTCGCCGAGCTGTTCCTGGCGTTGCTTCATCCCGGTGAACGAGATGTCCTGCGCGGCTTCGGACGCCGCGGTGATCATGCCGACGTCCTGCTGCGGGAAGAAGCCCTTCGGGATCGCGACGAACAGGTACACCGACAGCCCCACCGTGGCGAAGAACACCATCAGCGTGGTGAAGCGCCAGCGCAGCACCAGATCGAGGCCGCGCTCATAGGCGCGCAGCATCGCCTCGAACGCGCCTTCGATCCACTGATAGATCCTGCCGTGGCGTACTTCGGTGGCCGGCCGCATGAAGCGCGACGCCATCATCGGCGTCAGCGTCAGCGACACCAGCATCGACACCGCGATGGTCATCGCCAGCGTCACGGCGAATTCGCGGAACAGCCGGCCGATGATGCCACCCATGAACAACAGCGGAATCAGCACCGCGACCAGCGAGATCGAGATCGACACGATGGTGAAGCCGATTTCGCGCGCGCCCTTCAGCGCGGCGGTGAACGGCTTCTCGCCTTCTTCGATGTGGCGGGCGATGTTCTCCAGCATCACGATGGCGTCGTCGACCACGAAGCCGACCGAGATCGTCAGCGCCATCAGCGACAGGTTGTCCAGCGTGTAGCCGGCAGCCCACATCAGCGCGCAGGCGCCGAGCAGCGCCAGCGGCACCGTGACGCTGGGAATGATGGTGGCCCAGAAGCTGCGCAGGAACAGGAAGATCACCATCACCACCAGCGCGATGGTCAGCAGCAGGGTGAACTGCACATCCTCGACCGCGGCGCGGATGGTGGTGGTGCGGTCGCTGATCACCTCGACTTTGATGGCCGGCGGAATGCCGGCGACAAGCCGCGGCAGCTCGGCCTTGATGTGGTCGACGGTGTCGATGACGTTGGCGCCGGGCTGCTTGAACACCACCAGGAACACGCCGCGCTTGCCGTTGGCCCAGGCCGCGGTCTTGGCGTCCTCCGGCCCGGTCACCGCGTGGCCGACGTCGCGAATCCGCAGCGGGCCGCCGTTGCGATAGGCGAGGATGACGTCGTTCCAGTCCTTGGACTCGGTGAGCTGGTCGTTGGCGTAGATGGTGTAGCTGCGGTTCGGCGCGTCGAGGGTGCCCTTCGGGCTGTCGACGGTGGTGATCGCGATCTGGGCGCGCACGTCCTCGAGCGACAGCCCCTTGGTCATCAGCTTGGCCGGATCGACCTGGATCCGGATCGCCGGCTTCTGCTGGCCGCCGATGAACACCTGGGCGACGCCGGTGATCTGGCTGATCTGCTGGGCGATCTTGGCGTCGGCGTTGTCGCTGACGGTGGTGAGCGGCAGGGTGTCGGAGGTTGCCGACAGGATCAGGATCGGCGCATCGGCCGGGTTGACCTTGCGATAGGTCGGTGGGTTCGGCAGGTTCTTCGGCAGCTGGCCGCCGGCGGCATTGATCGCCGCCTGAACGTCGTTGGCGGCGGCATCGATGTTGCGGTTGAGGTCGAACTGGATGGTGACCGCGGTCGAGCCCAGCGAGCTCGTCGAGGTCATCTGCGACACGCCGGGGATCTGCGCGAGCTGGCGCTCGAGCGGCGTCGCCACCGACGAGGCCATGGTTTCCGGGCTGGCGCCGGGCAGGCTGGCGGAAATCTGGATAGTGGGGAAGTCGACCTGCGGCAGCGGCGCCACCGGCAGCGCAGGGTAGGCGATCAGGCCGAGGAACAGGATCCCCGCCATCAGCAGCGAGGTCGCGATCGGGTAGCGGATGAACGGCGCCGAGATGCTCCGGTCCATGGCTATTTCCCGGTCGGCTTGGGCTGCGCCGCCGCCGCCGGTTCGTTATCGGCGACCTTGAACGCCAGCGGGGTTCCCGGCTTGACCTTGTACTGGCCGCCAACCACCACCCGGTCGCCGGGCTCGAGGCCGCGCTCGACCACAGTGTTCTGGTCGTTGGCGGGTCCGACCACCAGCTTGCGCAGCTCGGCCTTGTTGTCGGCGTCGACCGCGTAGGCATACAGCCCGTCGGTGCCGTGCTGGACCGCGTCGTTCGGAACCACCACGACGTCCTTCAGGGTCTTCACCAGCAGCCGGGTCTGCACCGACAGGCCGGGCCACAGCGCGTGGTTCTTGTTGGCGAACACCGCTTTGAGCCGCACCGTGCCGCTGTTGCTGTCGACCTGGTTGTTGACCACTGCGAGCGTGCCGTCCTCGGCGAAGGTGGTTTTGGCGTCGGTGGAGAGCGCGATCACCTGGAGCGGGCGGGCGGCGAGGGCGCGGTTGATGTCGAACACGCGCTCTTCCGGCGCCGTGAAGATCACCGCGATCGGCTCGATCTGCGCGATGGTGACGATGCCGGTCTGGCTCGAGGCGTTGACGATGTTGCCCTTGTCAACCTGACGCAGGCCGGTGACGCCGGAGATCGGCGCCTTGATGGTCGCGTAATCGAGCTGGGTCTGGGCATTGGCGATCGCGGCCTCGTCGGCCTCGATCTGCGCGGTGAGCTGCTGGACGTTGGAGCGCTGGGTGTCGGTCTGCTGCTTGGTGGCGAACTCGCCGAGCCGCACCGAGCGGCTGAGGTCGAGCTTGGCGTTGGCGAGATTGGCTTCGTCCTGCGCCTTCTTGGCCTTGGCCTGGTCCAGCGTGGCCTGGAACGGCCGCGGGTCGATCTGCGCCAGCAGGTCGCCGGCCTGGACGATCTGGCCTTCGGTGAAAGCGATGTTGTCGAGCTGGCCATCGACCCTGCTGCGGACCAGGACGGTATTGAAGCCCTGCACGGTGCCGAGCCCGCTCAGATACACCGGGAAGTCGGCCTTCTGCGCGGTCGCCACCGTCACGGGAACCGCCGCGTTACGGCCTGCGCCGGCCTTCGGCGCGGAGGTACCCGATTGCGCCTGCGGGGTGCCGCCCGGCGCCGCGGAGCGGCCGCTCTGGACGCGTTGCCAGCCCCAATAAGAACCGCCCGCTGCAAGCAGCAGGCACACGACAACGAAGGCCCTGCGATAGGCGCCGGGTTTGTTCATGCCCGATCCGATGTTCGGCCGGCGGTGACGGCTTCTGGCGACCGGTTCAGCCCGCGCGGCGGTGATTGCCTGGATTGAGGGGTAACTATAGCGGCAATTGCCGCCAGCACATCACAAACCGCATGACATTGCTAAACTTTCATGGAGCGGCAGGGTTCATCGAGCGGGCGCGAAGTTGGGTTGCGGCAGCGCCATCGATCGCTCGCCGGTCGTGGTGACGGGCAGGGCATGAGCTCCAGTTAAGAACTCTTCCAATTGTCAGTTGCGTGCAGCTCGGCCATACCACGGCGCTCGATGCGGCAGGGGGAATGTGCTGCCGCGCGATCGGAGTACAGAATGGAAGAGCTCAACGGCCGGATGATCGCCTGCCAGATCCTGATCACCGGGCTGATTGCGCGCGTCGCCAATGAGCAGCGCGACCCGCTGCAATTCCTCAGCGAGTTTCGCGACGAGATCCGCGCGGTGGTCCGCGGCATCCGCATCGACGGGATGGTGGATACCGAGCGGGTGCGACTCACGGCGCAGCAAACCGTCGACGAGATGTTCTCGTTGATGAAGCCGCCGAGCCCCGCGGAGTAAGTCAGCCCTCAGGTCTGTATGCGCCTCTCTGCGCGTCCGCACGCGCAGCGTGATGTCCACAGCGATGTTCCATCGCATCGCTCGCTGCTCATGAAACGAGCAACAATCGATCACTTCGAGGTGCCGAAGTACCGAGATGTGCGGCGCTTCCGGATGTTTACGGAGGTCGTTTCTTAGAATGATTTTGATCTTGAACTATTCCATCTTCTCGATCGTGACGCTTCGTTGACCCTCGATACCCCGCTCGATACCACCTTTGTTGCACTTGATTAGCGGCAGCACATCTGGGGGCGTGGGATGAACGGGGCAAAGGCACCGAGGTCGTTGCGGGCGGAAGCAGCGCTTCGGACTTTCAGCGAATTCGACGGCCATCATGGCCGCAAGGTGTCGGCGGTGGCCGGCATGATCGCGGTGGCGTCGATCGGCGGCGCCGAAGCGCAGCAGTCGAGTCTTCCGGCAGTGACCGTCGATGCCCCGGTGGCACGGCCGAAACCGGCTGCGGTGCGCGCAACGCCCGATCAGGTGCGCGCCCGCACCGCGCTGCGCCGGGCGGCGCGCCGCACGCAGCCGACCCCGGTGCAGCCGGTGCCGTTTCCGAATGCCGGCACGCTGTCGGCGGATCGCAACCCCTATGCGGATGCGGCCGCGCCCTACAAAGTCGATCGGCTGTCCGGCACCAAGTTCACCGAGCCGGTGCTCAACACTCCGCGCACCGTGACGGTGCTGACCAAGGAACTGCTCGAAGACAAGAACGCGACCTCGCTGCGCGAAGTGGCGCGTTCCACCGCCGGCGTCACGCTCGGCACCGGGGAGGGCGGCAACGCGTTCGGCGACCGCTTCTTCATCCGTGGCTTCGACGCCCGCAACGACGTGTTCATCGACGGCATCCGCGATCCGGCGATCTCGATCCGCGAGAACTTCTTCACCGAGCAGGTCGAGATCCTGCGCGGTCCGGCCTCGACCATGGCGGGCCGCGGCACCGCCGGCGGCGCCATCAACATCGTCACCAAGCAGGCGACCACCGAAGGCAATTTCACCAAGGCCGAAACCACCTTCGGCTCCGACGCCACCAAGCGCGTCACGGTGGACGTCAACCAGGTGCTGAGCCCGACATTGGCGGTGCGTGTCGACGGCCTGTACCAGGACGCCAAGGTCGCCGGTCGCAACTACGTCACCGACGACCGCTGGGGCACGCTGGCCGCGGTGAAGTGGACGCCGACCGACGCCATCAAGGTCACCGCCAACTACGTCCACACCGATCTCGACGGCCTGCCGGATTTCGGCGTGCCGTACAACACCGCGCTGCGCCGGCCGTCGACCGACGTCAACGTGCCGCGCGAAACCTATTACGGCTTCGTCAATCGCGACTTCCAGAAGGCCAAGCAGGATTTCGGCACGGTCACCGGCGAGTTTGCGATCACGCCGGACCTGACCCTGACCAACCGCTCGCGCGCCGCGCATTCGGTGCTCGACTATATCGGCACGCTGCCGAGCAATCCGACCGCCACCACGGTCTCGCTGGCGTCGCAGAGCCGCTATCAGACCACCGACGTGCTCGCCAACCAGACCGACCTGACCTACAAGTTCGACGTCGGCGGGGTGAAGCACACCATGGTCGGCGGTGCGGAAATCTCGCGCGAAAGCGTGATGCGCGACACTTACGCGGGCCTCACCTCGGAACTCGCCGGCTTCCAGAGCGGCGGCCGCATCACCGTGCCGCTGCTGGCGCCGCCGAACCTGTTCGAGTTCGCCACCCAGCCGCAGCGCGCCTACAACCCGACCTTCATCAATGTCGACACCAAGTCGGCCTATGTGATCGAGACCGCCAACTGGAACGACGTCGTCATCCTCAACGGCGGCCTGCGCTACGACGATTACAATATCACCGGACACACCGCGGCGACCTCCACCGCGGTGCAGTCGGGAATGTGGAACTACAATCTCGGCGCGGTGGTGAAGCCGCTGCCTTACGCCAGCCTGTACGCCGCCTACGCGACCTCGACCAACCCGGTCGGCGCCGAACTCGACGCCTCGGGCACCGCTTACGGCGGCCTCGTCGTCAACAACGCCACCTTCCAGGCGCTGCCGCCGGAAATGAACAAGGCGGCGGAAGTCGGCACCAAATGGGAGCTGTTCGATCGCCGGCTGTTGCTGACCGCATCGCTGTTCGAAACCCAGAAGTCGAACGCCCGCGAGACCGTCGGCAACAACATTCTGTCGACCGGCGTCTATCGGGTTCGCGGTATCGACCTCGAAGCCTCCGGCAAGATCACCGACCGCTGGAGCGTGTTCGGCGGCCTGGTGCTGATGGAAACCAAGGTGCTGCAATCGATCGATCCGAATTCGGTCGGCGCGCAGCTCGCCAACATCGCGCATCAGTCGTTCAACCTGCTCACCAAGTACAAGTTCGACGACCATTGGGAAGTCGGCGGGCAGGCGGTGTACGCCTCCAAGATCTACGGCGGCACCTTCGCGGCGATCAACGGCAACGTGTTGCCCGAGCACTGGCGGTTCGACAGCTTCGTCGAGTTCAAGGTCGACAAGCACATGACCGCCAAGCTGTCGGTCAACAACATCTTCAACACCACCTACTACGACGCGTTCTATCGATCGAATTCGCCGTTCGTGTTCATCGCGCCGGGCCGTTCGGTCTGGCTGACGCTACGCGGCGCGCTGTAAGCGCGTCGCGAGACTGGAGCGGCCATGCTGGTCTGTATTCCCGAGGTTCTGACGAAGTCCGAGGTCGCGGAATTCCGCCGCCTGATGGACGCCGCCGATTGGGAGGATGGCCGCTCCACCGCCGGCGCGCAGTCGGCGTTGGTCAAGCGCAACGAGCAATTGCCGCCGGACAGCGATCTGGCGCGTGCGCTCGGACGGCGGATCGTGTCGGCGCTCACCGGCAATCCGAAGTTTGTCTCCGCCGCGGTGCCGCTGCAGATCTTCCCGCCGCTGTTCAATCGCTACGCGGCGTCGGGCGGCCATCATTTCGGCATCCATGTCGACAATGCGGTGCGCGGTGATCATCTCACCGGTCTGCGTATTCGCACCGATCTGTCGGTCACGTTGTTCTTGGCCGAGCCGGACGAGTACGACGGCGGCGAACTCGTGATCGAAGACACTTACGGCTCGCACGAGGTCAAACTGGCCGCGGGCGATGCCGTGCTGTACCCGTCCACCAGCCTGCACATGGTGACTCCGGTCACGCGCGGCGCACGGGTGGCGTCTTTTTTCTGGCTGCAGAGCATGATACGTGATGCGCAGGCGCGCAGCATGATCTACGATCTCGACAACGCCATTCAGGCCCTGGTCGAGCGGCTGGGACGCGATGACCCTGAAACGGTCAAATTGACCGGTATTTATCACAACCTCATCCGCTACTGGGCCGAAGTATGAACAAGTTGAGCTTCCGATCGATCGGCGTTGCCCTGATCGCACTGTCGCTGTCCGCGCCGCTCGCGCCGTCCGTCGCACAACAGCCGGCATCGCCTCCCGCCGCCACCGCACCGTCGCAACCCGCCGCTCCCGCGCCGGCCGCCACCGCTCCCGCGCCGGCTGCATCACAGGCGCTGCCGGAGGCTGGGCATCAGCCGGGTAGCGTCACGCCCGGCCTGTCCGAGCTGTCGCCGTGGACGATGTTCCTCAACGCCGACATCATCGTCAAAATCGTCATGATCGGTCTGGCGATCTCTTCGGTGATCACCTGGACGATCTTCATCGCCAAGAAGGTCGAGCTCGGCCGCGCTCGTTTCCGGCTGCGCCGCTCGCTGAAGCAGATCGGTGAGTCCCGTTCGCTCGCCGAGGCGCAGATGGCGCTCGGCGACAAGCACAGCGTGCTGTCAATGCTGCTCGCCGCCGCGCTGCGCGAGGCGAAGCTGTCGGCCGGTCTGTCGAGCGATGAAGGCATCAAGGAGCGCGCGGCATCGTCGTTCAGCGAGTATGTGCGCGCCGAAGGCCGTCACATGCGCCGCGGCATGGGCTTCCTCGCCACCATCGGCGCCACCGCACCGTTCATCGGCCTGTTCGGCACGGTGTGGGGCATCATGAACAGCTTCATCGGCATTTCGAAGTCGCAGACCACCAACCTCGCGGTGGTCGCGCCCGGCATCGCCGAAGCGCTGCTCGCCACCGCGATCGGCCTCGTCGCCGCGATCCCGGCGGTGATCATCTACAATCACTTCTCGCGCGAGATCAAAGTCTACCTCGAACTGGTGGCCCGCGCGTCCGGCGCCGCCGGCCGCCTGCTGTCGCGCGATCTCGATCGCAGCCACGGCAGCGCGCATCGCGCCCGCGCGGCGGAGTGAGCGATGGCTGTTTCGCTCGGCAATTCCGACGATCTCGACGACGATTTCGACGAGACCCACGAGATCAACGTCACGCCGTTCATCGACGTGATGCTGGTGCTGCTGATCATCTTCATGGTGGCGGCGCCGCTGTCGACGGTGGACCTTCCGGTCAGCCTGCCGACCTCGAGCGCCACGCCGCAGAAACGGCCGGACAAGCCGACCTATGTCAGCATCAAGTCCGACCTCGCGGTGGCGATCGGCGAGAACCAGGTCAAGCGTGTCGACCTGGTGAAGACGCTCGACACCATGCCGGACATGACCAAGGAACGCTTCATCTTCCTGCGCGCCGACCGCGCGGTGCCGTATGGCGAGCTGATGGACGTGCTGGAGATGCTGCGGGCCGGCGGCTACGCCAAGATCAAGCTGGTGGCGCTGGAAGCGGTGCCCGGCGCCAAGCCGGACGGCAATTAGCCGTCTCGCACGAGGGGAAGAGGCAAAGCCTTTGAAGGCTTCGCCGGCCGGGTTGCTCCGGCCCGCTCGCAAACACAGTTGCACTTTGTTAGAAACGCAATCGCATGACCGACCCTGACCTCAACCGCAATGGCACCTACCGGCTCTGGCTGATGGCCGCCGTCGGCGCCGTGGCGTTGCACGTCGGCGGCGCCGCGCTGGCGCTGGTCAGCATGCCGGAAGATGCCGACGACGACGCGCTCGGCGCGCCGGCGATCGAGGTCGGCGTCGAGATGATGTCGCCGAAGATCGAGGCCTCCGATCTGCCGCCGGGCCCGGACACCGAGGCGTCGATGGCGTCGCCGGCGCTCAACGAGCAGAAGGCCGAGGTCAAGGACTCCGACCTGCCGAAGGACACGCCGCAGGAGACCGAGGAGCCGGACCGCGTCGTCACCACCGAGACGCCGAAGAAGGTCGACGAGGAGCAGAAGGAAAAGGCGCAGCAACAGCAGCAGGCCTCGACCGAGTCGGTCGCCGCTGAAGCCACCGCGATGCCGAGCAACGAGTCCGCCAAGGAAGGTCCGCGCTCGGTCGCGCCCGCGCAGGGCGTCGGCAAGGCCGCCGCCCGCATCCGCGCCACCTGGCAGAAGGAGCTGGTGGCGTATCTCGACAAGCACAAGCGCTACCCGAAGGAGGCCGCGCAGAAGAACGTGCGGATCGTCGTCGGCTTCGAACTCGACCGCGTCGGCCATGTGCTGTCGATGCGGATCGTCGAAGGCTCCGGCGACGCCGCGTTCGATCAGGCCGCGCTCGACATGATCAAGCGCTCCGACCCCGTACCCGCACCCCCGCCGCTGGTCGCCGACGAAGGCCTGACCTTCAGCCTGCCGGTGATCTTCCGGACCAAGGGGAAGGGCTAAGGGAGGCTGCCGGCTCGCTGAGCCCTGTCGGCCATCCGCGGCTGCCTGTCACTGCGACGCTTCCAGCCTGTCGTGTCTTCCACGACATCCTCGCGCCGTCATTCCGGGGCGCGAGCGAAAGCTCGCGAACCCGGAATCTGCTGCAAGCAATGACTAACGACCGTCATCGCCCGCGCAGGCGGGCGAACCCGTATTGCAGAGCCTTCGTGGTTATCATCGACGCCCTGGGATACTGGATCCCCGCCTGCGCGGGGATGACATGGGGGACTCATTCGGGCAGGAGGCAGGGCTTTCTCGCGCTGTCGCCAGTGGCGATGCCCGGAACGACAAACACCACTGCCAAAAGCCGTCATCGCCCGCGCAGGCGGGCGAACCAGTATTGCAGAGTCTTCGTGGTAATCGCCGACGCCCTGGGATACTGGATCCCCGCCTGCGCGGGGATGACATGGGGAGACTCGGTCACGCCGAAGCAAAGCCTCTCGCGGCACAGAACATCTCGGGATTCCGGGTTCGCGCTGCGCGCGCCCCGGAATGACGTTGCGGGGTAAGTGCGCAGCTTAATACGTCGCGCGTCCGCCGGAGATGTCGAACACCGCGCCGGTCGAGAACGCGCAGTCTTCCGACGCCAGCCATGCCACCAGGGCGGCGACTTCTTCGACCAGCACGAAGCGGCCCTTCGGAATCTTCGACAGCATGAAGTCGATATGCTGCTGGGTCATCTGGTCGAAGATCGCGGTGCGCGCCGCGGCTGGCGTCACGGCGTTGACCGAGATGTCGTAGGACGCCAGCTCCTTGCCGAGAGATTTGGTCAGCGCGATCACGCCGGCTTTCGAGGCCGAGTAGTGCGCGGCGTTCGGGTTGCCTTCCTTGCCGGCGATCGAGGCCATGTTGACGATGCGGCCGTATTTATGCGCGATCATCGACGGCACCACAGACTTGCAGCACAGAAACGGGCCGTCGAGGTTCAGCTTCAACACCCGCTGCCACTCGGCGTAGTCGGTCTCCCACACCGTCTTGTTGACGCCGGCGATCCCGGCATTGTTGACTAGAATGTCGATCTTGCCGAACGCCTGCAGCGTCGCGTCACGTGCGCGGTCGACCGCAGCCGGATCGGTGACATCGACCGCGACGGCGATCGTCACGTCGTCGCCGATCTCCTTGGCGGTCCGCTCGGCCAGCGCAAGATCGTGGTCCCACAGCGCCACCTTGGCCCCCGATGCAACGAACCGCTCCGCGATCGCCCGCCCAATCCCCTGCGCCCCGCCGGTGACCACGGCGCAGCGATGGTTGAGGTCGATGGTGTTCATGGCAGTCTCATCCTTGCTGCTCGATCCGGCTCCTCATGGTGAGGAGGCGCGAAGCGCCGTCTCGAACCATGAGGTGGCACGGCCTGGCTCCCTTGGCTCATCCTTCGAGACGGCTGCTGCGCAGCCTCCTCAGGATGAGGCCGCGTAGTCGGCGTGACGTATTCACAACGTCCAACCGCCATCGATGATGTGCGCGACGCCGGTGGTGAAGGCGCTTTCGTCGGAGGCGAGGTACACTGCCAGCGCAGCGATCTCCTCGGCGTTGCCGAGGCGGCCCATCGGTTGGCGCGACACGAACATCTCGCGGCCCTGCGGTCCGAGCGCGGCGGCGCGGCCGAGCATCGAGGGGGTTTCGATCGTACCCGGGCAGATCGCGTTGCAGCGGATGCCGCGGGTGATGAAATCGACCGCGACCGCACGGGTCAGCGCTGCGACGGCAGCTTTTGTTGCGCCATAGACGTAGCGGTTCGGCGCCGCCTTGAACACGCCGGCGGCCGACGAGATGTTGACGATCGAGCCGCGGCCCGCTTCCAACATCGCGGGCAGAAACGCGCGGATGGTGCGGTGCATCGACTTGACGTTGAGGTCGAACGAGAAGTCCCAATCCGTATCCGAACAGTCGAGCACCGTGCCGTGATGCACGAAGCCGGCGGCGTTGAGCAGGATGTCGACGGTGCCGGCCTCTCGGGCGATCGTTTCGACTGCCGCGGTGTCGCGGACGTCGAGCTTCGCGGTCCGCGCGATGCCGTGCTCGGCGAGCGGCGCCAGCCCGGCGTCATCGATATCGGTCGCGAACACCTCGGCGCCCTCGCGCGCAAACGCGATCGCCGATGCCCGCCCGATCCCCGCCGCCGCCGCGGTGACGAACGCGCGTTTGCCTTTCAGGCGGTCGGTCATGCTGTTTCCTCCCGACGACGTCATGGCCGGGCTTGACCCAGCCATCCATCGTTCTTCGTGTGATGATGGATGCGCGGGTCAAGCCCGCGCATGATGATCATAATGGGGCACGTGCCGTGCCCAAGCCGCCCCATCAATGATTATGCCGCGCCACGCCGACAGCACCGGCGATGTTCTGGTAGCGGGTGGCGAACTCCATGCAGGCGCCGGTGGCGTGCTGGCCGACGGTCGAGCGATACAGCTCCTGCCACGGCGTCTGGTGCTTCGGATAGGCGAAGCCACCATGCTCGGCGAGATCGGCGCGGCGCTGCTTCAGTTCCTCGTCCGAGATCAGGATGTCGGCGCTGCCCTTGTTGAGGTCGATGCGGACGCGGTCGCCGGTCTTCAGCAGCGCCAGCCCGCCATTGGCGGCGGCTTCCGGCGTGGCGTTGAGGATCGACGGTGAACCCGAGGTGCCGGACTGGCGGCCGTCGCCGATGCACGGCAGCGAGTGGATGCCGCGTTTGATCAGCGCAGCCGGCGGCTGCATGTTGACCACTTCGGCGCCGCCCGGATAGCCGATCGGCCCGGTGCCGCGCACGAACAGGATGCAGTGCTCGTCGATATCGAGCGCCGGATCGTCGATGCGGTGGTGATAATCCTCCGGCCCTTCGAACACGATGGCGCGGCCCTCGAACGCGTTCGGGTCCTTCGGATTGGACAGATAGCGCTCGCGGAATTCGAGGCTGATCACGCTGGTCTTCATGATCGCGGAATCGAACAGATTGCCGCGCAGCACCAGGAAGCCGGCGTCATGCACCAGCGGCGTGTCGTAACGATGGATCACGTCGCCATCGGGGGCGGGCGCGCCGGCGCAGTTCTCACCCATGGTCTTGCCGTTCACCGTCAGCGCGTCCTGGTGGATCTTGCCGTGGCGCATCAATTCGCCCACCACCGTCGGCACGCCGCCGGCGCGGTGATACTCTTCGCCGAGGTAGAGACCGGCGGGCTGCAGATTGACCAGCAGCGGAATGGCGTGGCCGACGCTCTGCCAGTCGTCGATCGACAGCTCGACGCCGACGTGGCGCGCCAGCGCATTGAGATGGATCGGCGCGTTGGTCGAGCCGCCGATCGCCGAATTGACCACGATGGCGTTCTCGAACGCCTTGCGCGTCAGGATATCGGACGGCTTCAGATCCTCCCACACCATCTCGACCGCGCGCACGCCGGTTTCGTAGGCGATCTGGCCGCGCTCGCGATACGGCGCCGGGATCGCGGCGCAGCCGGGCAGCGACATGCCAAGCGCTTCGGCCAGCGAGTTCATGGTCGAGGCGGTGCCCATGGTGTTGCAGTGCCCAACCGACGGCGCCGACGAGGCCACGATCTCCATGAACTGTTCGTAGTCGATCTCGCCGGCGGCAAGCCGTTCGCGCGACTTCCACACCACGGTGCCGGAGCCGGTGCGCTCGCCATTGTGCCAGCCGTTGAGCATCGGGCCGCCCGACAGCACGATCGCCGGGATGTTGACGGTCGCGGCCGCCATCAGGCAGGCCGGCGTAGTCTTGTCGCAGCCGGTGGTCAGCACCACGCCGTCGAGCGGGTAGCCGAACAGCACTTCGACCAGGCCGAGATACGCAAGATTGCGATCGAGTGCCGCGGTCGGCCGCTTGCCGGTTTCCTGGATCGGATGCACCGGAAACTCCATCGCGATGCCGCCGGCCGCCCGGATGCCTTCGCGGACGCGCTGCGCCAGATCGAGATGGTGCCGATTGCAGGGCGACAGGTCGTTGCCGGTCTGGGCGATGCCGATGATCGGCTTGCCGGACTGCAGTTCCGCGCGGGTCAGTCCGTAGTTCAAATAGCGCTCCAGATAGAGCGCGGTCATTCCCGGATTATGCGGATCGTTGAACCATTCGCTGGACCGGAGTTTGCGCCGGGGGCTGCCGGCATCGTGCTTCGTCATCGTGTCTCCCGCACCGCACACATCCTTGAAGCGGATGTTTTGAGCGCCTTTGCTGAGCATGGAACGGCGCGCATGCTGGCATGTCGCACCGCGCTACGCAATCGGCGTAGTGTGATCACGCCGGACTAATTTGCGAGCGCGACAGCGGCTAAATATTCTGCTAAGAGTTGCGTCAACATAAGTCTCACGCCGGCGGCAACGACCGCAACAAATGGCGGGACATCGGGAGGTGCTGGATGGCGTCGGTGCAGATTCACGACGTGCGTAAGTCTTTCGGCGGCTTCGAAGTATTGCACGGCGTGACTGTTCCCATCGAAGATGGTGAGTTCGTCGTTCTGGTCGGCCCGTCCGGCTGCGGCAAATCCACTTTGCTGCGGATGCTCGCAGGGCTGGAAAAAATCACCGCAGGAACGATCTCGATCGGCGAGCGCGTCGTCAACGACGTGCAGCCGAAGGAGCGGGACATCGCCATGGTGTTCCAGAACTACGCGCTGTACCCGCACATGACCGTCGCCCAGAACATGGGCTTTTCCCTGAAGCTGCGCGGCGCCGATCAGAAGACCATCGACAGCAAAGTGAGGCGCGCTGCCGACATCCTCGATTTGGGCAAATTGCTCGACCGCTATCCGCGCCAGCTCTCCGGCGGCCAACGCCAGCGCGTCGCGATGGGCCGGGCGATCGTGCGCGATCCGCAGGTGTTCCTGTTCGACGAGCCGCTGTCGAACCTCGACGCCAAGCTGCGGGTGGCGATGCGCACCGAGATCAAGGAACTGCACCAGCGGCTGAAGACCACCACGGTTTACGTCACCCACGACCAGATCGAGGCGATGACGATGGCCGACAAGATCGTGGTGATGCAGGACGGTGTGGTCGAGCAGATCGGCGCGCCGCTGGATTTGTACGACCGGCCTGACAACAAGTTCGTGGCCGGCTTCATTGGCTCGCCGGCGATGAACTTCCTCGACGGCACGTTGAATGTGAACGGCGGCCAGCCCTACGTCGAGACCGCCAGCGGCGCCAAGCTCCCGGTGATGGCGGCGCCGGCGAACGGCAACGGCCGCACCGTCTCCTACGGCATTCGTCCCGAGCATCTCGACTTCGCCGACAGCGGCATTGCGGCCGAGGTCGCGGTGGTCGAGCCGACCGGCTCCGAAACCCAGATCGTTGCGCGGGTCGGCGATCAGGAGGTGATCGCGGTGTTCCGCGAACGGCATCCGGTCGCGCCCGGCGATCTGATCCATCTGCAGCCGCGCGCCGACGTCGCGCATCTGTTCGACAAGGAGAGCGGCCGGCGGATCTAGAGCGTGACAGACAAATACAAGAATTGGTCGATCAACGAACCAATGCATAAAGCGGAACATAGGGAGTGAACGACAGATGACGGACTTTACCCTCGATCGCCGCACGTTGTTGAAGGGTGGCGCGATCACGTTGGCCACGGCAGCGACGATGTCCGCCGACCAGTTGCTTGGCTACGCCAAGGCCTGGGCGCAGGCCTCGCCGTGGAAGCCGGAGCCCGGTGCCAAGATCAATCTGCTGCGCTGGAAGCGGTTCGTCGAAGCCGAAGACGTCGCCTTCATGAAGATCGTCGACGCGTTCCAGAAGGCCAACAACGTCACCATCAACGTCTCCAACGAGTCCTATGACGACATCCAGCCCAAGGCGTCGGTCGCCGCCAACACCGGGCAGGGGCTCGACATGGTGTGGGGCCTGTACTCGTTGCCGTTCCTGTTCCCGAACAAGTGCACTGACGTGTCGGACGTCGCCGATTATCTCGCCAAGAAGTGCGGCGGCTGGAGCGACTCCGGCAAGGCCTACGGCATGTTCAACGGCAAGTGGATCGGAATTCCCGTGGCGGCGACCGGCGGCCTCGTCAACTACCGGATCAGCGCGGCCGAGAAGGCCGGCCACAAGGAGTTTCCGAAGGACCTCGCCGGCTTCTCCGATCTGGTGAAGGGCATGAATAAGAACGGCACGCCGGCCGGCATGGCGCTCGGCCACGCTTCGGGCGACGCCAATGGCTGGCTGCACTGGGCGCTGTGGGCGCACGGCGGCGCGCTGATCGACAAGGACAGCAAGGTCGTCGTCAATTCGCCCGAGACCGCGAAGGCGCTCGAATACGTCAAGGGGCTGTACGACAACTTCATCCCCGGCACCGCGTCGTGGAACGATGCCTCCAACAATAAGGCGTTCCTGGCCGGCCAGCTCTATCTCACCACCAACGGCATCTCGATCTACGTCACGGCGAAGAAAGACAACAAGGAGATGGCGGAGGACATCAATCACGCGCATCTGCCCGCCGGGCTCAACGGCAAGACCCGCGAGCTGCATCTCGGTTTCCCGATCCTGATCTACAACTTCACCAAGTTCCCGCAGACCTGCAAGGCGTTCACCGCCTTCATGATGGAGCCGGAGCAGTTCAACCCGTGGGTCGAAGCGGCGCAGGGCTATCTGTCGCCATTCCTGCTCGACTACGAGAAGAACCCGATGTGGACCGCGGACCCCAAGAACACGCCGTATCGCGACGTCGCCCGCACCGCCTCGACGCCGGCCGGCGACGCCCAGATGGGCGAGAACGCGGCGGCGGCGATCGCCGACTTCGTCGTGGTCGACATGTTCGCCAACTACTGCACCGGCCGCGAAGACGTGAAGACCGCCATGAGCAGCGCCGAACGCGCCGCGAAGCGGATCTTCCGGGCTTAGGGCGGTTATCGCTGCGGGAGCCGGCGCCGATTGCGCCGGCATCCGTCCCTCATGGTGAGGAGGCGCGTCAGCGCCGTCTCGAACCATGAGGCCGATGCGCTCGCGGCCATCCTTCGAGACGCCCGGCATCGCCCTTCGGGTTCCGCCGGGCTCCTCAGGATGAGGGCGGTGCAAGTCGCGGCGCGTGGATTTCCAAGGTCGTCATGGCCGGGCTTGTCCCGGCCATCCACGGACGAGGCGCCTGATACGTGGATGCTCGGGACGAGCCAGGGCATGACGGTGAGGAACGACGGGTCGGTCGGAATGAACCAGAAGACGTCAACAGAAAGCAGCGGCCGATGAGCACGATCCAGACAGTCGCGCCGGGGCGGACCGACGGCGGCCCTTCCGCCTGGCAACGCCTGCGCACCAGCCGCAACTTCATTGCGCTGTGGTTCATGCTGCCGGCGGCGGCGTTCCTGATTCTGTTCCTGGCGTATCCGCTGTTTCTCGGCGTCTGGATGAGCTTCACCGACGCGCGGATCGGGCGCGGCGGGGTGTTCATCGGGATCGAGAACTACGAATGGCTTTGGGACGACAGCATCTTCTGGCTGTCGGTGTTCAACACCATTCTGTACACGGTGGTCGCCAGCGCGATCAAATTCGCGGTCGGCCTGTATCTGGCGCTGCTGCTCAACCGGCACATGCCGTTCAAGGCGATCATCCGCGCCGCGGTACTGGTGCCGTTCATCGTGCCGACGGTGCTGTCGGCGATCGCGTTCTGGTGGATCTACGACTCGCAGTTCTCGATCATCTCCTGGTCGCTGATCAAGCTCGGGGTGATCGACCAGAACATCAATTTCCTCGGCGACAGCAACTGGGCGCGCGCATCGGTGATCTTCGCCAATATCTGGCGCGGCGTGCCGTTCGTGGCGATCACGCTGCTGGCCGGCCTGCAGACGGTGTCGCCATCGCTGTATGAGGCGGCGACGCTGGACGGCGCCACCGCGTGGCAGCGCTTTCGCTACATCACCTATCCTTTGCTGACGCCGATCATCGCGGTGGTGATGACGTTCTCGGTGCTGTTCACCTTCACCGACTTCCAACTGATCTGGGCGCTGACCCGCGGCGGCCCGGTCAACGCCACGCATCTGATGGCGACGCTGAGCTATCAGCGCGGCATTCTGTCGGGCCGGCTCGGGGAGGGCGCGGCGATCGCCACCGCCATGATCCCGTTCCTGCTCGCGGCGATCGCGATCTCGTGGTTCGGCATGCAGCGGCGCAAATGGCAGCAGGGGACCGACAATGACTGAGACCACCGCCTCCGATCCCCGGCTCGCCGTCAAAGCCGCCGCCACCGTGGCGCAGAGCGACGACAGCGAGGGCATGAGCTATCTGGAGTCGCTGCCGCGCCGGCTGGTGACACTGTATCTGCCGCTGTTCGTCATCCTCGTCGTGCTGTTGTTCCCGTTCTACTGGATGGGGCTGACGGCGATTAAACCGGACGAGCAGCTGATCGACATGGAGACCTACAACCCGTTCTGGGTGGTGCATCCGACGCTGAAGCACATCCAGAAGCTGCTGTTCGAAACCCAATATCCGCGGTGGTTGTGGAACACGATGTATGTCGCGGCGGCCTCGACCGTGCTGTCGATCGCGGCCAGCGTGCTCGCCGCCTATGCGATCGTGCGGCTGCGCTTCCGCGGTGCCGACACCGTCGGCGGCGCGATCTTCCTGGCGTATCTGGTGCCGCCGTCGATCCTGTTCATTCCGCTCGCCTCGGTGATCCAGGCCTACGGCCTGTTCGACTCGCCGCTGTCGCTGATCCTGGTGTATCCGACGCTGCTGATCCCGTTCTCGACCTGGCTGCTGATGGGCTATTTCAAGACCATCCCGTTCGAGCTCGAGGAATGCGCGCTGATCGACGGCGCCTCGCGCTGGCAGATCCTGATCAAGATCATCATTCCGCTGGCGGTGCCGGGGTTGATTTCGGCCTTCATCTTCTGCTTCACGCTGTGCTGGAACGAATTCATCTACGCGCTGACCTTCCTGCAGTCGACGCCGAACAAGACCGTGCCGGTGGCGATCGTCAACGAGTTCGTCGACGGCGACATCTACAAATGGGGCTCGCTGATGGCCGGCGCCCTGGTCGGCTCGCTGCCGCTCGTCATCCTCTACGCGTTCTTCGTCGAGCATTACGTGTCGGCGATGACCGGGGCGGTGAAGGAATGATTCTGCTCCGTCATTGCGAGCGCAGCGAAGCAATCCAGCTCCGTGCACCGAACTGGATTGCTTCGTCGCGTCGCTCCTCGCAATGACGAAGTGCGGAGATCGCTGAGGCATTGCCGCCCGATCGACCTCATCCTGAGGAGCGCGCTCTTGCGCGCGTCTCGAAGGATGGGCCACACTCGCCTCATGGTTCGAGACGGCGCTTCGCGCCTCCTCACCATGAGGCGCACTGCACGGGGCCTTCGCCCCTCCAATCGACGGAGCTTTCCTTGCACATTCTGATACTCGGCGCCGCCGGCATGGTCGGGCGCAAGCTCACCGAGCGGCTGCTGGCGGACGGGCGGCTCGGCAGCCGCGAGATCACCCGGATGACGCTGCAGGACGTGGTCGCGCCGGTGCGGCCGCCGCATGCCTCGATCGCGATCCAGGTGGTGACCAGCGATCTCGCCGAGCCGGGGCAGGCGGCGGCGCTGGTGGCGCATCGGCCGGAGGTGATCTTCCATCTGGCGGCAATCGTCTCGGGCGAAGCCGAGGCTGATTTCGACAAGGGTTACCGGATCAATCTCGACGGCACCAAGCATCTGATCGATGCGATCCGTGCCGAGGGCGACGACTATCATCCGCGGCTGGTGTTCACCTCGTCGATCGCGGTGTTCGGCGCGCCGTTCCCGGATAAGATCGGCGATGAATTCCTGTCGGCGCCGCTGACCAGCTACGGCACCCAGAAGGCGATCTGCGAACTCCTGATCGCCGACTACACCCGCAAGGGCTTTTTCGACGGCGTCGGCATCCGCCTGCCGACGATCTGCGTCCGACCCGGCAAGCCGAACAAGGCGGCGTCCGGCTTCTTCTCCAACATCATCCGCGAGCCGCTGAATGGCGAGGAGGCGTTGCTGCCGGTGTCGGACGAGGTGATGCACTGGCACGCCTCGCCGCGCTCGGCGGTCGGCTTCTTGATCCACGCCGCCACCATGGACACCGCCGCGATGGGGCCGCGCCGCAGCCTGTCGATGCCCGGGCTGCCCGCCACGGTCGGCGAGCAGATCGCCGCATTGGAGCGCGTTGCCGGCAAAGCTGTGGCCGCCCGGATCAAGTGCGAGCCGGATCCGACCATCATCGGCATTGTCGCCGGCTGGCCGCGCAATTTCTCGACCGACCGCGCGCTGAAGCTCGGCTTCACCACCGCCGAAAAGACCTTCGACGACATCATCCGCATCCATATCGAGGACGAGTTGGGTGGCAAGTTCGTGAAGTAATCGCCTTGCCCCGCACCGTCATTGCGAGGAGCACCCGGATCGGCGCTTCGCGCCGTCCAGGCACAGGCTCCGCGGGAAGCGATCCAGCTCCGTGCACGGTCTCTGGATTGCTTCGCTGCGCTCGCAATGACGCGGATGGGCCGGCGTCCGCCCTTCGTGCCACGCCCGGCCACCATTCCGTGAGCGGGGATGTCTTTATCTGATGGTCATCCTATAATAAATCCAGGTTCGAGTTTCATCGACCTTCGAGGAGAAAACGCCATGACTGCCAGCATCGTTGGATGGGCCCATATGCCGTTCGGCAAGTTCGACGCCGAAACCGTGGAAAGCATGATCGTCCGTGTCGCCACCGAGGCGATCGCCGACGCTGGGATTGCGCCGGGCGACGTCGACGAGATCGTGCTCGGGCATTTCAATGCCGGCTTCTCGCCGCAGGACTTCACCGCCGCGCTGGTGCTGCAGGCCGATCCGGCGCTACGGTTCAAGCCGGCCACCCGGGTGGAGAACGCCTGCGCCACCGGGTCCGCCGCCGTGCATCAGGGCATCCGCGCGATCGAATCCGGCGCCGCCAAGGTCGTGCTGGTGGTCGGCGTCGAGCAGATGACCCGCACCCCGGGGCCTGAGATCGGCAAGAACCTGCTGCGTGCGTCGTACTTGCCGGAAGACGGCGACACCCCGGCCGGGTTTGCCGGCGTGTTCGGCATCATCGCCCAGAAGTACTTCCAGAAATACGGCGACCAGTCCGACGCGCTGGCGATGATCGCCGCCAAGAACCACCACAACGGCGTCGCCAATCCCTATGCGCAGATGCGCAAGGATTTTGGCTTCGAGTTCTGCCGCGCTGAAGGCGAGAAGAACCCGTTCGTCGCCGGCCCGTTGAAGCGCACAGATTGCTCGCTGGTGTCCGACGGCGCCGCGGCGCTGGTGCTGACGTCTGCCGAGAACGCCAAGGCGATGGGCAAGGCGGTGAACATCCGCGCCCGCGCCCATGCGCAGGATTTCCTGCCGATGTCCAAGCGCGACATTCTGCAGTTCGAAGGCTGCACCGTGGCCTGGCAGCGCGCGCTGGAGCAGGCGGGCGTCACGCTGAACGATCTGTCGTTCGTCGAGACCCACGATTGCTTCACCATCGCCGAGCTGATCGAATACGAAGCGATGGGCCTGACGCCGAAGGGGCAGGGCGCCCGCGCGATCAAGGAGGGCTGGACCCAGAAGGACGGCAAGCTGCCGATCAATCCGTCCGGCGGTCTCAAGGCCAAGGGTCATCCGATCGGCGCGACCGGCGTGTCGATGCACGTGCTGAGTGCGATGCAGCTGCTCGGCCAGGCGCCGGAAGGCATGCAGATCAAGGACGCCAAGCTCGCCGGCATCTTCAATATGGGCGGCGCGGCGGTCGCCAATTACGTGTCGGTGCTCGAACCGGCCAAGTAACCAACAGCCGGGGGGCGGGGGATGAATCTGGCGGAATGGCTTGCTGCGAGCGCCCGGCTGCGGCCGGGCGCTCCGGCGCTGCTGACGGGCACCACGGTCGATGCCGACTACGCGACGTTCGCGTCGCGTGCGGCATCGTTCGGCGCGGCGCTGGCGCGCGATTACGGCATCGCGCCCGGCGATCGCGTCGCGTTGTTCGCGCATAATTGCACGCGCTATCTCGAAGCGCTGTACGGCATCTGGTGGGCAGGCGCGGTGGCGATCCCGATCAACGCCAAGCTGCACGGCAAGGAGGTCGCCTGGATCTGCAGCAACGCGGAAGCGAGACTCGCGCTGATCTGCGACGACACCGCCGACACCTTCAACGACGCCTCCTGCGATCTGCCGCCCGGCATGGCGGTGCTGGCGATCGACAGCGACGGCTACGACCGTGCCCGCAGCGGCGAGGGGGCCAAGGCGCCGGTCGCGCGCGACGATCACGATCTCGCCTGGCTGTTCTACACCTCCGGCACCACCGGCCGGCCCAAGGGCGTGATGCTCAGCCACGGCAATCTCGTGGCGATGTCGCTGAGCTATCTGGCCGATGTCGACGCGGTGACGCCGGAGGATGCGGCGCTGTATGCCGCGCCGATCTCGCACGGCGCCGGGCTCTACAACATGATCCACGTCCGGTTCGGCGCGCGGCACGTCGTGCCGGAGTCCGGCGGGTTCGATCCGGACGAGGTGCTGAGTCTCGGCAAGCAGCTCGGCAACGTCGCGATGTTCGCCGCGCCGACCATGATCAAGCGCCTGGTCGAGGCCGCCAAGCGCCGCGGCGAGACCGGCGAGGGGCTGCGCACCATCGTCTATGGCGGCGGACCGATGTATCTCGCCGACATCCGCGAGGCGCTCGGCGTGATGGGCCAGCGGTTCGTGCAGATCTACGGCCAGGGTGAATCGCCGATGACGATCACCTCGCTGAAGCGCGCGCTGCACGCCGACGTCGATCATCCGCGCTATCTGCAGCGGCTCGCTTCGGTCGGCACCGCGCAGAGCGTGGTGTCGGTGCGGATCACCGGCGCGAACGGCGAAGTGCTGCCGCCGGGCGAGACCGGCGAGATCGAGGTCAAGGGCTCAACCGTGATGCTCGGCTATTGGAACAATCCGCAGGCCAATGCCGAGACGCTGAAGGACGGCTGGCTGCGCACCGGCGATGTCGGGCGCTTGGATGACGACGGCTTCCTGACGCTGTCAGACCGCTCCAAGGATGTGATCATCTCCGGCGGCACCAATATCTATCCGCGCGAAGTCGAGGAGGCGCTGCTGACGCATCCGGCTGTGCGCGAGGTTTCGGCGATCGGGGTGGCCGATCCGGAATGGGGCGAGAACGTCGTCGCCTGTGTCGTGCTCGCCGATGGCGTAGCGGCCGACGACGCCACGCTCGACGCCCACTGCCTCGCCACCATCGCCCGCTTCAAGCGCCCCAAGCGCTACGTCTATCTCGACGCGCTGCCGAAGAACAATTACGGCAAAGTGCTGAAGACGGAGCTGCGGAAGATCGTGAAGTAATTCGGCAACAACTTCCGATTCTCCTCGTCATGGCCGGGCGCGTCCCGGCCATCCACGCCTTTGGGGCATCGCGAATTCAAAGGCGTGGATGCCCGGCACAAGGCCGGGCATGACGAACTGATAGGTCCGAGAATGCCAAGGTCGCAAGATGCTGGAGGCAACCCTCCGCCGTCATCGCGAGCCACCGGTTTGGCGCGATATCGACGACGGTCGCCGGTTATCGCATCACCCCCACCATCGCCGGACGATCGTCGCCGTTGATCCAGAGGCCGAAGGTGGTGCCGTCTTCGGTTGCGGCCTCGCGCAGCGATGCAATGCGGCCGAAATACACCGGGCCTTTCAGCCACAGGTCGAGCTGAGTCGGCGGTTCTGGTGTCGGCGCGAGGTGACCGAGGTATTGCGCGGCGATGCGCTGCGGGTGGGCCGAGGCGGCGGCGAAGCCGGTGGCACGGGCGTAGATATCGACGAGGTGCAGCGGATTGTAATCGCCGGTCAGCGCTGCCCAACGCAGCCGCTCGTCGCCAGCGACGGTCCATTGCGTCAGCGGCGGCAGCGACAGCTCGATCGCGGGCGAGGCCATCGGCGCGCCGTCGTCGGCGCCGTGGCTCGCCGGCCCGTCGAAGCGGCCGCGATAGTAGAATGTGGTGATGCTCTGCCACGGGCAATCCTCGCCCTGCATCAGTTGCGCCAGGACGTCGAGCTCGATGCCTTTGTCATGCACCCGCCAGCCGGTCGCCCGCACGATCAGGTCGGACGGCGTGTCGAGCTTGATGGTGCCGCTGCGGATCAGTCGGTTGCGGAGCTGCAGCGCGCGCCAGATCGGCAGCGGCCAGTCCCGGCACATCAGCAGCGCCATCGTCAGCCGGAAGCCGGTGACATGCGGCGCCAGCAGCATCAGGCGGTCGGCGGTCGCCGCATCGTCGCGGCCCGCAGCGCGTTGCAAGGTCGCCAGCGCAGCGGGACTGATCTGATAGCCGCGCCAGATGAAGCTGAAATCCGGGAAGCCGTCTTTCGGATTCCAGCCGCGCGAGGGCGCGAAGGCGTTCAGCATCAGCGCCGGGCCGAATGGCGGCGCGGTGTAGGTTGTATGATGGGTGGTCATCGCCGCTCGTCTCCGCCCCAAACTGCGGGAAGTCAACGGTTCGGCGGCTGCTCGGTCAATGAGGGCGGTCAAAACCTTCCGTGGTGTGGAGTTTGTCCCGCATGGCGCCATGCCGGGCGCCGGCTTGATCTCGGCGAGCCGGTCCCGTTACATCGCCATGACGGCGCCGATCAGAGCGCCGCGAACAAGGGATGCGAAGCGCCGCGATGGGGCCACTGGTGGGCACGACAATCGTCGACATGACGTCGGTGCTGATGGGGCCGTACGCCACCCAGATGCTCGGCGATTACGGCGCCGACGTCATCAAGATCGAATCCCCCGACGGCGACGTCACCCGGCAGATCGGTCCGGCGCGGCATCCCGGCATGGGGCCGGTGTTTCTCAACGCCAACCGCAACAAACGCAGCATCTGCCTCGACCTCAAGCACGACGCCGGCCGCGCCGCCGCGTTGCGGCTGATCGCGCGCGCCGACGTGCTGGTCTATAATGTTCGCCCGCAGGCGATGGCGCGGCTGCGGCTCGGCTATGACGACGTCGCGCCGCTCAATCCGCGGCTGATCTATGCCGGCGTGTTCGGCTTCGGCCAGGATGGGCCGTATGCGGCCAAGCCGGCCTATGACGATCTGATTCAGGGCGCCACTGCGCTGCCGGCGCTGAATGCGCGGATCGGAGACGGGACGCCGCGCTACGTGCCGAATGCGCTGGTCGACCGAATCGTCGGGCTCACCGCGGTCGGCGCGATCTGCGCCTCGCTGGTGCATCGGGATCGCACCGGCAAAGGCCAGCGGCTCGACATCCCGATGTTTGAGACCATGGCGAGTTTCGTGATGGGCGATCACATGGGCGGCCTCACCTATGAGCCGCCGCTCGATCGCGGCGGCTACGCACGGCACCTGTCGCCGGACCGCCGGCCGTATCAGACTGCCGACGGGTACATCTGCGCCATGGTCTATAACGACAAGCAGTGGATCAGCTTCCTCACCGCGGTCGGTCGCGATGACCTGCTGGCTGACGACCGCTACACCAGCTTCGCCCGGCGCGCGGTGAACATCGACGTGGTCTATGCCGAGCTGGCGCGGATCTTCCTGACCAGGACTACGGACGAGTGGGTGACATTGCTCGACGCCGCCGACGTACCGGCGATGCGGATGCACGACCTCGAAAGCATCCTCGACGACCCGCATCTTGTCGCGACCGATTTCTTCCCCGTCGTCGAGCATCCCAGCGAAGGCGCGATCCGCGACATGAAGGTTTCGGCGACGTGGTCGAATACCAAGGTCGAGCGCCAGCGCTTCGCGCCGCGGCTCGGCGAACACGGCGCCGAGGTGCTGCGCGAGGCGGGCTATGGCGCGGACGAAATCGCGGCGCTGGCGGAATGTGGGGCGCTGAAATTGCCGGAAGCGGAGAGTTGATCGATGAATTCGGCGGCCGGGTCTCGCCAACGGTCTCTCGTTCGTCATTCCGGGGCGCCGCGAAGCGGCGAGCCCGGAATCCATAACCACCGTCAGGGGATATGGATTCCGGGCCCGCGCCAAGAGGCGCGTCCCGGAATGACGAACGCGAAGGGATTTGTAACAGGCAGGCGGCGATCATGAGCTACATCACCGGCGTGGGTCTCACGCCGTTCGGCAAGATCGATGGTTCGACCACGCTCAGCCTGATGCGCGATGCGGCGGAGGCGGCGATTGCGGATGCGGGGCTGAAGCGCGGCGACATCGATGGGCTGCTGTGCGGCTATTCGACCACGATGCCGCATATCATGCTGGCGACGGTGTTCGCCGAGCACTTCGGCATCCGGCCGAGCTATTGCCACGCGGTGCAGGTCGGCGGCGCCACCGGCATGGCGATGGCGATGCTGGCGCATCAGCTGGTCGAGAGCGGGGCGGCCAAGAACATCCTGGTCGTCGGCGGTGAGAACCGGCTGAGCGGGCAGAGCCGCGACGCATCGGTGCAGGCGCTGGCGCAGGTCGGTCACCCGGTCTACGAGGTGCCGCTCGGGCCGACCATCCCGGCCTATTATGGCCTGGTGGCATCGCGCTACATGCACGACCACGGCGTCACCGAGGAAGACCTCGCCGAGTTCGCGGTGCTGATGCGCAGCCATGCGATCACTCATCCCGGTGCGCAGTTCCGCGAGCCGATCAGCGTCACCGAGGTGATGGCGTCGAAACCGATCGCCTCGCCGCTGAAGCTGCTCGATTGCTGCCCGGTGTCGGATGGCGGCGCCGCGCTGGTGATCAGCCGCGAGCCGACCACCGAACATCGCATCAAGGTGCGCGGTTGCGGTCAGGCCCATACTCATCAGCACGTCACCGCGATGCCGGCCGAAGGGCCGTCCGGCGCCGAGCAGTCGATCGCGCGGGCCTGGGCGGCGAGCGGCGCTGCGGTGTCCGACGTGAAGTATGCTGCCGTGTATGACAGCTTCACCATCACGCTGTTGATGCTGCTCGAAGACCTCGGGCTCGCAGGCCGAGGTGAAGCGGCGGCGCGGGCGCGGGATGGCTATTTCTCGCGAAATGGCGCGATGCCGCTGAATACCCATGGCGGACTATTGAGCTACGGCCATTGCGGCGTCGGCGGCGCGATGGCGCATCTGGTCGAGACGCATCTACAGATGACCGGCCGGGCCGGTGATCGTCAGGTCCACGATGCCTCGGTGGCGCTGCTGCACGGCGATGGCGGCGTGCTGTCGTCGCATGTCAGCATGATCCTGGAGCGGGTGCGATGAGCGAGATGGCGATGCCCGATTGGACCGGCGGCGAGCCGACGATCACCTATCAGCGCTGCGGCGGCTGCGGCGCGGTGCAGTATTTCCGCCGGGATTTTTGTGCGGCCTGCGGGGGCGAGGAACTGACAACGATGGTGGCGGGCGGCGAGGGCGTGGTGTGCGCCGCGACCCTGGTGCATCGCGCCGCCACCGCCGAGGCGCGGGCGCATGTGCCGTTCAAGATCGTGCTGGTCGATTGCGCCGAGGGATTCCGGATGATGGCGCATGGTGCGAACGATCTGGTGATCGGCGACCGCGTCCGCGCCGGGTACACGAGCTTCACAGGCCAGTTGGTGCCGATGTTCGAGAAGCTGCCGGGCTAATCACCGGACGTGCGGCGGCGGGCGCGGTAGCCCGCCGCGTTTGGACATCTCAGAAATTCAGCCGCACCACACCCGGACGACGCGCTGGGTATTGGGGTCGAGCTCGACATTGCCGCGGTCGGTCCGGTAGTCGCGGGTCAGCACGTCGCCGGTGTGATAGACGCGGAGCACCTTGCCGGTCAGGTCGCATTCCGATGATGTCGCGGTGAAGATCAGCCACGGGATTGGATCGTCGTCGCCGCGAAACAGCGAGATCGCCTGGGCGAGTTCTTCGGCGTCGCCGAAGGTCGCTTCCCGGGTGCTGCTGCGGGCGTGGATGCGGACACCGCGCAGCGCTTTGCCCGGGCCCCAGTAGTCGGCGGGATCGCGCGGGATGGTGGCTTCGCCGACGATGGGTGTGATCACCGGCAGCACGATCCCGGTCGGTGCATCGGCGACGAAATCGAAGTCCTGAATGCCGTCGTCCGGTGGCCGGATGTAGAACCACGGCGACAGCCGCGGTTGCTTCCAGCCGGAGGTCGGCACCGTGCCGTGGGTGACGATGTGAATCTGCGGAGGCTTGGTCTTGACCAAGCTGAGCTCAACCGAAGTGACTTCCAATACACGCTGCATTGCAAAGCTCCTTGGTTTGAAACGCCAGGATGCTCAACCAATGCGAGTGGTGTGTCCAGGGAAATCAACCGGCAGACCGCCGCGGCGTCGGTGCTGTGACCGGCGCTGCGGCGGTAGCTGCTACACGATGGGGCGGGCGAGGCGCTGACCGCCGCCGTCGCCGCGGCGGACGAGCAGCAGCGCGATCGCCAGCGTCGGGATCAGCAGGCACAGCCCGAGCGAGGTGACCTGCACCTGCGACAGCGGATTGATGCCGCCGCCCGGCGTCGCCAGCACGAAGCCGCCGATCACCAACGCGATGCGCAGCGGCCATTCCAGGGCGCCGGCGCGGCGCAGATTGCCGATGCCGACCTGATAGCCCTGGATGCCACCGCAGATGCACAGCGTGCCCCCGGCCGCCAGCGTCAGCAGGCCGAGCGCGGCGAGATAGGGGCTCGGCCCTTGCAGCACCAGCGCCGGGTTCATCACGAAGAAGAACGGGATGAAGTAGATGATGCTGCCCACCCACATCGATTCCCATCCGGTCTTCATTGCCGGTGAGCCGGCGATGCCGGCGGCCGCAAAGGACGCGATGGCCACCGGTGGCGTGATCGACGACAGCATGCCCCAATAGAAGATGAACATGTGCACCGCCATCCGGTTCAGCCCGAGCTTTTCCAGCGCCGGCGCCACCAGGATCGCCAGGAAGATGTAGCAAGCGGTGGTGGTGAGGCCGAGGCCGAGGATCAGGCTGGTGATGGCGCACATCGCCAGCAGCAGGAAGGCGTTGTCGCCGGCCAGCCGCAACAGATCCGCCGCGAGGCTGGAGATCACGCCGGTCATCGAGAATGCGCCGATCAGCAGGCCGCATCCGGCCAGGATGCCGATCAGCTCGACGAAGGTGCGGCCGTTGACCTCCAGGAAGCGCACGATGCTGCCGAGGGTCCAGCGGGTCTCCTTGGAGAAGATCTGGTTGAGCACCAGCAGCAGCGCGGTGGCGTAGAACGGCGCGTGGCTCTCGCGCTTGAAGTACAGCAGCATCACCACCAGCAGGGCGATCACGAAGGCGTAGTACCAGCCTTCCTTCAGCGTCTGCCACAGGCTCGGCAGTTCCGAGCGCGGGATGCCCTCGAGCCCGTGCCGTGCCGCATAGGCGTCGACCTGCATGAACAGGCCGATGTAATACAGCGCCGCCGGCACGATGGCGGCGAGCGCGACCTCGGCATAGGAGACGTTGAGGAACTGCGCGATGACGAAAGCGGTGGCGCCCATCACCGGCGGCGCTAGCACCGCGCCGGTCGAGGCGCAGGCTTCGATCGCCGCCGCATAAGAGGCGCGGAAGCCGCTCTTCTTCATCACCGGGATCGTCATGGTGCCGGCGGTCAGCACGTTGGAAATGATCGAGCCGGACATCATGCCGAGCAGGGCCGAGGCGAAGATGCAGACCTTGGCGGCCCCGCCGCGGAACGTGCCGCAGATCGAGAACGACAGGTTGATGAAGAACTTTCCGGCGCCGGTCAGCATCAGCGCGGTGCCGAACACCAGAAAGCCGATCACGGTGTCGGCGAACGCCTGAATCGGAATGCCGAGCAGGCTCTCGCCGGACAGCACGTGGTAGGCGGTCGCCTGTTCCAGCGTCGACTGCGAGCCGCCGAGCGGGCCGAGCCAGCGCGCACCGGCGAACAATGGATACACCGTGAACGGAAACACGCAGAGCAGCAGACTCCAGCCGCCGGTGCGCCGTAGCGCCTCCATCAGCAGCGCCCACATCACCAGGCCGGCGATGAACACATGTGTCGGCGCGCCGCCGAACTCCCAGCCGGCTTCGGCCGCTTTGCGGATGGAGCCCATCAGCACCAGCGCCGCCACCACGGTCGCGGCGAACAAGGCGATGTCGTACAGCGGCACGCGGTCGAGCCGCGCGGTCGATGTTCCCGGGAAGATCAGGAAGGTGAACGGCAGCATCAGCGCAATCAGGAGATAGAAGTACTCCGTGTTGAGCTGGGTGTAGCCGATGAAGAACCGCAGCGAAAACTGCTGGTTGATGCACAGCAGGATGGTGGCCGCGGCGGCGGCCACCAGCGCCCAGCGCCAGAAGCCGGTCAGGCTCCGGACGCGGGTGACTTCGGCTTCCTGCATGTTGTCGACCGAGTGCGGATCGTCGAGCACGATCCGTTTGGTCGGGCGGGCGGCGGATTCAGCAGCGCGCATGGCAATGTCCCGGCGGTGCGATGCGTTATTCGAACCCGTTCGGCAGGCCGGCCCGCTTCAATGCCGCGGCCCGTGCTGTCATCCAGCCGTCGCGGAATTCCTGATCACCGGACGGCGCCGCGGCTGCGTACTGCTTCCAAGCCGCGGCCAGCACCTCCTGGCGCTTGATCAGCCCGTCATTGTGAGTCTGATCCTCGGCGGTCCACTGGCCGGCTTCCTTCAGCGCCTTCACCGCGCCGGGATGGAACGGCACCACCCATTTCATCGTCTGGGTCTTCACCGCGAGGCCGGTCGCGCCCGGGGCGCTGTCCTTATAGGCGTCGTAGTCGACGATCATCGCCTTGGTGATCGAGTACACCTGATCGGCCGACTGCGTCGCGTACACGGTGGCGATCGGATACGGGTAGTTCGACAGCTCGATCGGCTTGCTCGGCTGGTGCGCGGCGCCGCAGCTCGACATCGCCGGATTGAAGAACGGGGCGACCTTCTTGACGCGTTCCCACGCCGCCTTGTCGGCATGCGGCATCGGCGGCCAGATCAGGCCGCGCGGCGAGTTCTCGGCCTCCTTGGCCGGGCCGGTGATCGTCGTTCCGAACGCGGCGTCGACGTCGTTGTTGACCAGGCCCTTCCACATCGCGCCGTAGCTGGCGAATTCGACGATCTTGACGTCGTCCTTGGTCAGGCCGCCATAGGCCATGATGCCGAGCGCATTCTGGTTGAGCGCCGGCGAGCCGACCACGAAGCCGACGCGCTTGCCGCGCAGGTCCTTGATCTCTTTGACGCCGATGTCGGCGGCGACGCCGAGCGAGGAGCCGTTGCAGTCGACCACGCTGAGCGTGATCTGCAGCGGCTGCGGGCCCCATTCCTTGGCGCCGAATTCGAACACGCCTTCCTGCGCGAAGTAAGTGCCCGATCCCATCCAGGCGAGCTGGGCGCGGCCGTTGCGCAGCGGGGCAAGGCGCGCGACGTCGTTGCCGGCGGGCAGTACGCGGACGTCGGTTCCGTGCTTATCCTTCATCATCTTGCCGACCGCGACCGCGATGTTGAAACCGGCGGTGCCGGTGTCGTACGCGGTGAATGCCATCGTGGTTGGTAGCTTGATGTCGTCAGCACGCGCGGTGGTTGTAGTGATCAGCGCGCAGCCCACGGCGAATGCCGCGAGCGGACCGAAACGTCCCGTCATGTTTCTCTCCCGAGCGCATCCGCTTTGCGGATTGCTTTGTTATCAGGAGAGCATGTCACCGCAGTCGAGTGATGGCAACGCGATGGCCGCGTCGTCTGCACACGACATCGACGCCGCTCGATGCGACATTACGTCCCGACATCGCGCGTGACGTGCACGATGGGTCGGAATACTCGCAAAGCGATTTCAGCTTTCGATCACCGCGACGAGCTGGCCTTCCGCGACGACATCGTCGAGCGCGACGTGCAGCGACTTCAAAGTTCCGTCGGCCGGAGAGGCGACCGGGATTTCCATTTTCATTGCTTCGACAAAGACGATGTCGTCGCCTTCACCGACGCCGTCGCCGATTGACAGCGGCAGCGCACAGACGCGGCCCGCGACTTCGGTGACGATCTTGATCTCGGCCATCGGTGTTCCTCCGGTAGGTTTGTTGTTGTCGGCGCCGGGTTCCGCTGCTGCGGCCGCAGCCAAAAATCTTGCGCCGAGTGGTTACGCGTGGGGCCTTGCGCAGCGTCAAGCGATGTTGTCGGCGCAATTTGCCTGATGTAGCTTTGTCTTCAAGCGGAATTATATTCCGCCTAGCGAAACTAGAAGACGTAACAAGAAACCAAGAACGTAAGATGTGCCGGGTCGGGACGTTGGGCACTCCCGGTGCATCGGGCATCATAACCACGCAGGATAAAAAGACATGGGACGACGCTCAGAACGACTCTGCAGGCAGGGGGATGTGGCCGGTGACGGCGATGTGATTCAGGTGGTGTCGCGCGCGTTCGACGTGCTGCGCTGCTTCGAAGGCCACGACGTCCGGCTCGGCAATCTCGAAATCTCCAACCGCTGCGGCTTGCCGCGCTCGACGGTGTCGCGCCTCACTCACACCCTGACCCGGATGGGCCAGCTGGTGTATCTGCCGCGCGATCAGAAGTATCGCATCGGCCCCTCGGCGGTCGCGATGAGCACGTCGATGACGCGCGGTCTGCAGCTACGCAATTTGATCCGCTCGCGCCTGCAGGAGGTCGCCGACCAGATTCCCGGCACCATCGGCTTCCTGATTCCGGATCGCTTCCATCTGGTCTATCTCGAATTCGCCCGCGCCGCGCACGCGCTCGGCCTGCATTCGACCACCGGCAGCCGCATCTCGATCAGCCGCACCGCGGCCGGTCACGCCTATGCGGCGTCGCTCGACGAGAATGTCGCCGCCGCGCTGGTGACGGAGATCCAGCGTGAAGCACCGGCCGATGCGGCCTTGCTGAGCGAGCGGATCGAAACCGACCGCGCGATGCTGCGCGAGCGCGGCTATGTGGTGTCGTGCGGTCTGTTCAGCCCGCACATCAATGGCATCGCCGTGCCGATCTGGTCGCCGCAGTACCAGACCTACGTGATGGTGACTATCGGCGTGCTGGCCGCGATGTACGACGAACAGCGGCTGCACGACGAAGTCGCGCCGGCGCTGCTCAAGCTCGCCGCGGCGATCGAGCCGCTGGTGCAGAATGCGGATGGCGGCCTGGTGGCGGTGCGCCCGTCCGGAAACAATAACAAGAAGACGATCAGGCCGGAGGGAATGAATGAGTTGGAAGCCGGAGCTCGACGAGCTGGCCCGGCGCGAGAACTTCGCGCGGCAGATGGGCGGCACCGACAAGGTCAAGCGCCAGCATGACCAGGGCCGGCTCACGGTCCGTGAGCGCATCGATCGGCTGAGCGATGCCGGCAGCTTCCACGAGATCGGCGCCGTCGCCGGTCTCGGCGACTACGACGCCAATGGCGAACTGATCAATCTGACCCCGGCGAACTGCGTGTTCGGCCGGGCGAAGATCGACGGCCGCACCGTCGTAGTGGTCGGGGACGACTTCACCGTGCGTGGCGGTTCGGCCGATGCGTCGATCCATGCCAAGCCGCAGATGGCGGAGGAGATGGCGCACGACTATCGCCTGCCGATCATCCGCGTGATCGAAGGATCGGGCGGCGGCGGCTCGGTGAAGACGATCGAGAGCAAGGGCGCCGCCAATCTGCCCGGCGGCGTCGATGGCACCCGCTGGTACTGGTACACGACGGCGAACCTCGCGCAGGTGCCGGTGGTGGCGCTCGGGCTCGGCTCGGTTGCGGGCCTCGGCGCGGCGCGGCTCGCCGCCAGCCACTATTCGATCATGACCCGCAGTTCGGCGATGTTCGTCGCCGGTCCGCCGGTGGTGGCGCGGCTCGGCCAGGATCTCACCAAGCAGGAGCTCGGCGGCGCCGATATCCAGACCCGCGCCGGCGCGATCGATCATGCGGTCGACACCGAGGAAGAAGCCTTCGCCTGCGCGCGGCGCTTCCTGTCGTACTTGCCGTCGTCGGTGCACGAACTGCCGCCGACGCTTGCTTGCGAAGATGATCCGGAACGCTCCGACGAGAAGCTGCTGAAGGCGGTGCCGCGCAATCGCCGGCAGGTCTACAAGATGCGGCCGATCATCGAGTCGGTGGTCGATCAGGGCTCGTTCTTCGAGATCGGCTCGGCATTCGGCCGTTCGATCATCACCGGCCTTGCACGACTCGAGGGGCGGGCGGTGGCAGTGCTGGCCGGCGATCCGTATCACTACGGCGGGTCTTGGACCTCGGACACCTGCCAGAAGGTCATTCGCTTCGTCGATCTCGCCGAGACCTTCCATCTGCCGGTGGTGTATCTGATGGATTGCCCCGGGTTCATGATCGGACTCGAAGCCGAGAAATCGGCGACGATCCGCCACGGCGTCCGTGCGATGACCGCGGTCAATCAGTCGACCGTGCCGTGGTGCACGATCATCGTCCGCAACGCCTTCGGTGTCGCCGGCGTGGTGCACCAGCCGGCCAACCGGTTCTCGATGCGCTATGCGTGGCCGTCGGCGTATTGGGGCTCGCTGCCGCTCGAAGGCGGCATCGAAGCGGCGTATCGCGCCGACCTCGACGCGGCGGAGGATCGCGACGCCAAGATGCGCGAGATCGAGGAGCGGCTGAACAAATTGCGTTCGCCGTTCCGCTCGGCGGAGAAGTTCTGGGTCGAAGAGATCATCGATCCGCGCAAGACGCGTTCGCTGCTCTGCGAATTCGCGCGCCTGGCCGAACCGCTGCGCAAGCCCGGCGTCGCGACCGGCATGCGGATGCGGCCGTAAGTCGAAGCGTCATCGCGAGCGTAGCGAAGCAATCCACGAGCTCGGTACACTGAGCCCTGGATTGCTTGGTCGCTGCGCTCCTCGCAATGACGGCTTTCGATCAGCGGATGCTATGCCACCGCCGGCTTGGCCGCCTTGCCGATCGTCAGCGCGGCTGCGGCGGCGATCACGCACAGGGCGCCGGCGATGAAGAACGCCGGCAGGTAGCTCGCCAGCAGGTCGCGCGACAGGCCGGCGCCGAATGCGGCAGTGGCGGCGCCGAGCTGATGGCCGGCGAAGATCCATCCGAACACCAGGTTGGCGCGCTCCGGGCCGAATTTCTGAGCCGTCAGCCGCACCGTCGGCGGCACGGTGGCGACCCAGTCCAGGCCGTAGAACACCGCGAACAGCGACAGGCCGTAGAACGAGAAGTCTGTGAACGGCAGCGCCAGCAGGCTGAGGCCGCGCAGGCCGTAGTACCAGAACAGCAGCCAGCGATTGTCGTAGCGGTCCGCCAGCCAGCCCGACAAGATGGTGCCGATGAAATCGAACACGCCCATCGCGGCGAGCAGGCCCGCGGCTTGCACCTGCGGGATGTTGAAGTCGGCGCAAAGCGGGATCAAATGAACCTGCACCAGGCCATTGGTCGAGGCGCCGCAGATGAAGAAGGTGCCGAACAGCACCCAGAACACCCGCGTCTTGGCCGCGTCGCGCAGCGCGCCGAGCGCGGCAGCGGCGATCGAGCCCGGCGCAGCCTGCGCCGACAGCGGCACCGGCTCGGTGCTGGTGTCGCCATAGGGCCGCAGCCCGACGTCGCTCGGCCGGTTGCGCATTGCGATCAGCACCGCGACTGCGGCGATGCCGATCAGCGCGCAGACATAAGCCATTGCGATCCGCCAGCCGTAGCGTTCGGTGAGCGAGGCGAGGATCGGGAGGAACACGAGCTGTCCGGTGGCGACGCTCGCGGTCATCATGCCGATCACCAGGCCGCGGCGGGCGACGAACCAGCGCGTCGCCACCGTGGCGCCGAGCACCAGCGCTGTGAGGCCGGTGCCGACACCGACCACCACGCCCCACAGCAGCATCAATTGCCACAGCGACGTCATCGCAAGCGATGCGACCAGCCCGATGGAGACGACCAGCAGCGCGGTCAGCGTCACCTGGCGCAGGCCGAACCGGTTCATCAGCGCTGCGGCGAATGGTGCCATCAACCCGAACAGCACGAAGCGGATCGACAGCGCGGATGAAATATCCGCGGTGCTCCAGCCGAATTCTTGCTGCAACGGAACGATGAACACGCCGGGCGCCCCGACCGCGCCGGCATTAACCAGCGCGGTGAGGAAGGTGACGCCGACCATCACCCAGCCGTAGTGAATGTTGCGGCGGGCCAGCGCGGCGGCGAGGGCGTCGGAGATCATGCGGCGGTCCTGTCGACGAGCGCGCCGGCGGCAACGGCGGCCGGCTGATTGGAAATGATGGCCATCATATAAATTACCGGCGGCAACGCAACTCGGGGATTCCCAAGATCGCGTGAACAGCTCAGCGTTTGCGGTTGATGAAATCCGCCATCAGCGCCTGCGGCTCGCCGGTCAGATACGACTGACCGAACACCTTGACCGAATGCGCAACCGCTTGCGGCAGCGGCATGTCTTCCCACGCCGCCATCAGCGCCTTCTGCGCCCGCATCGCCTGCGGGGCGCCGGCGAGCAGTGCGCCGACCAGATGCTCGACCGCGGCGTCGAGCTCGCCGGGCGGCGCGATCTTGTCGATCAGCCCCCAGGCAAGAGCGGTGTCGGCGTCGATGTTTTCTGCGGCCATCACCAGGAAACGCGCGCGCGACCAGCCGATCAGCCGCGGCAGCAGGGCGGCGTGGATCACCGACGGAATTCCGACGCGCACCTCGGGCATGCCGAATTTGGCATCGTGCGTCGCGACGCGGAAATCGCAGGCGGCGGCGAATTCCAGGCCGCCGCCCAGGCACCAGCCGGGAATCCGCGCGATCACCGGATAGGGCACGGCGCGCGCCGCCTCGCACAGTTCCGCAAGGCCGGTGATGAAGCGCTCGGCGGAACTCTGATCGAGCGTTGCCATCTCGTTGATATCGGCGCCGCCGATCATGCTGCGTTCGCTCTGGCCGGCGACGATCAGCACGCGCAGGCTCTCATCCGCTGCGAGTTGCCGCAATCCGTCCCGGACATCGGTGATCACCGTGGTGTTCAAAATGTTGAGCTTGCCGGCGTTGCAGATGGTGAGGCGCGCGACGCCGCGGGAATCGCGGTCGACGCCGCAATGGGTGTTGAGCATCTGCATGTTGGATCTCGTCAGCGAGGGGCGGGATAGGCGCGGCATCATGCCCGGCAATGCTGGGGGGCTGTCAAGCATCCAGCCGGCGCGCTTGTCGTGCCCCGGGATTTATAATATGAGTATCATCATATAAAAACAGGAGCCCGCCGATGACGATGCTCGATGCCGCTGCGCCGCCCGATCTCTCAGGCTTGTTTGCGGCCGCGCAGCGCCGCAGCCGCACCGTCGATTGGCAGGAGCCGGCGCCGGTCGCACGCGCCGCGATGACGATGTCCGGCCTGGAGGTGATGCAGGCGATCCGCGACGGCCGGTTGCCACCGCCGCCGCTTGCGCGGCTGATCGGCTTCAAGATGGCCGAAGTGCATCCCGGCCGGATCGTGATGCAGCTCGATCCGGACCAGAGCCTGGAGAACACCGCGGGCCTGCTCCACGGCGCGATTGCGGCCGCGCTGCTCGACACCGCGATGGGCTGCGCGATCTCGACGCGCCAGCCGGCAGGGCAGGGCTCTGTGACGATGGATCTGAAACTCAGCTATCTGCGGCCGCTGTCGGTCCGGTCCGGCACGATCATGGCCGAAGGGCGGGTGGTGAAATTCGGCCGGCAGTCGAGCTACACCGAGGGCTTCGTCTATGACGGCACCGGCAAGCTGGCGGTGCACGCCACTGCAACTTTTGCGATGCTCGGGGGACAGCCTGCTGCGGCGCCACATCCGCACGATTCCTGAGGTGAACCGAAACTTGAGGCAGACGCCCGCGTTCGGTGTCATAATATGATCCTGAACATGGCATGGATCGCCGATGCGCTATTCGAAGGAACATAAGCAGGAGACCCACGACCGCATCGTCCGGCGGGCGTCGGTGAAGCTGCGCGAGAAGGGCGCCCACGGCATCGGCGTCGCCGATCTGATGAAGGACGCGGGCCTCACCCACGGTGGGTTCTACGCGCATTTCGCCTCGCGCGAGGCGCTGGTGATCGAGGCCTTCAGCTACGCGATGGACCGCTCCACCGAGCGTTGGCGCAAGCTGGCGGAGGAGCTGCCGCCGGAGCAGCGGCTGACTGCGCTGGTCGACGGTTATCTCAGCGCCAACCACCGCGACGATCCTGGCCGTGGCTGCGCAGTGCCGGCGCTCGGCGCCGAGATTGCGCGTGAGAGCCCCAAGACCCGCAAGGCGTTTGCCGCCAAGCTCGACGACATGATCGCGATGATTGCGGCGCAATATGTCGATGCTCCGCCGAAGACGGCACGCAAGCAGGCGATGGCGACGCTGGCGACCATGATGGGAACGCTGGTGTTGGCGCGGATCGCCGGCAGCGGCGAATTGTCCGACGAAATCCTCGCCGCTGGCCGCGAAGCCGCATTGGCCGAGGCCGGCGCCGCTGCGCCGAAGAAGCCGGCGCGGGTGATCACGGCCAAGCCGAAGAAGGCCGCCGCCAAGCTTGCGACACGGTCGGCCGCGCAAGACTGAAACCTGCTTGCAATCGTCTCCGGCGCGGCCAGCGGTGGCCGCATGCCGCAGCGTGGCCGCTTCCGCATTTCGGCACAGGTGTCGCGCGTCCTGGGCCTTCCCAAACCTGAAAAAATTCTGTTCAAGGGGACGAGAACACAGCCTTTCAGGAGGAAGTCCATGCGCACGGTCGGGCATTTCATCGGCGGCAAAGAGGTCGAGGGCAAGTCGGGGCGTTTCGCCGACGTGTTCGAGCCGATGACCGGCGAGGTGAAGGCCAAAGTCGCCCTCGCCACCAAAGCCGAGCTCCGCGCAGCGGTTGAAAACGCCAAGGCCGCGCAGCCGGAATGGGGCGCCACCAACCCGCAGCGCCGCGCCCGCGTGCTGATGAAGTTCCTCGAATTGGTGCAGCGCGATTACGACAAGCTCGCCGAGCTGCTCGCGCGCGAACACGGCAAGACCATTCCCGACGCCAAGGGCGACATCCAGCGCGGCCTCGAAGTCGCCGAGTTCGCCTGCGGCATTCCGCATCTGATGAAGGGCGAATACACCGAGGGCGCCGGCCCCGGCATCGACATCTATTCGATGCGCCAGCCGCTCGGCGTCGTCGCCGGCATCACTCCGTTCAACTTCCCGGCGATGATCCCGATGTGGAAGTTCGCGCCCGCAATCGCCTGCGGCAACGCGTTCATCCTGAAGCCGTCGGAGCGCGACCCCGGCGTGCCGATGGCGCTGGCAGCGCTGATGCTCGAGGCCGGCCTGCCGCCGGGCATCCTCAACGTCGTCAACGGCGACAAGGAAGCGGTCGACGCCATCCTCGACGATCCGGACATCAAGGCGGTGGGCTTCGTCGGCTCGTCGCCGATCGCGCAGTACATTTATGAGCGCGCCGCGCAGACCGGCAAGCGCGCGCAGTGCTTCGGCGGCGCCAAGAACCACGCCATCATCATGCCGGATGCCGACATCGACCAGACCGTCGACGCGCTGATCGGCGCCGGTTACGGCTCGGCGGGCGAGCGCTGCATGGCGATCTCGGTCGCGGTGCCGGTCGGCAAGGCCACCGCGGACGCGCTGATGAGCAAGCTGATCCCGCGCGTCGAAGCGCTGAAGATCGGCCCATCGACCGATCCGACCGCCGATTACGGCCCGTTGGTGACCAAGGAAGCGCTGGAGCGCGTCAAGAACTACGTCGACATCGGCGTCAAGGAAGGCGCGACGCTCGCGGTCGACGGCCGCGGCTTCAAGATGCAGGGCTACGAGAACGGCTTCTACATGGGCGGCTGTCTGTTCGACAACGTCACCAAGGATATGCGAATCTACAAGGAAGAGATCTTCGGCCCCGTCCTGAGCGTTGTCCGCGCCCACGATTATGCCGAAGCGCTGTCGCTGCCGTCCGACCACGACTACGGCAACGGCGTCGCGATCTTCACCCGCGACGGCGACGCCGCGCGCGACTTTGCGGCGAAAGTGAACGTCGGCATGGTCGGCATCAACGTGCCGATCCCGGTGCCGATCGCCTATTACACTTTCGGCGGCTGGAAGAAGTCCGGCTTCGGCGATCTCAACCAGCACGGCCCGGATTCGATCCGGTTCTACACCAAGACCAAGACCGTCACCTCGCGCTGGCCGTCGGGCGTCAAGGAAGGCGCGGAGTTCTCGATCCCGCTGATGAAGTAAGCGCCGGCTGCCATGCAGTTCGACCTCAACGAAGACCAGCGCGCCATTCGTGACATGGCGCGCGACTTCGCGGCCGAGAAGATCGCGCCGCATGCGCTGAAATGGGATGAAGACAAGCACCTGCCGCTGGACGTGATCCGCGAAGCGGCGGCGCTCGGCATCGGCGGCATCTACATCCGCGAGGATGTCGGCGGCAGCGCGATGACCCGGTTCGACGCGGCGCTGATCTTCGAAGCGCTGGCGACCGGCTGTCCGTCGGTGTCGGCCTTCATCTCCATCCACAACATGGCGGCGTGGATGATCGACAGCTACGGCTCCGACGCGCAGCGTCAGCGCTGGCTGCCGAAGCTGTGCAGCATGGAGCAGGTCGCCAGCTACTGCCTGACCGAGCCGGGCTCAGGTTCGGATGCCGCGGCGCTGCGCACCCGCGCGGTGCGTGACGGCGATCACTATATCCTCAACGGCCAGAAGCAGTTCATCTCCGGCGCCGGCGCCAATGATCTGTACGTCGTGATGGTGCGCACCGGCGGCGATGGCCCCGGCGGCATCTCGACGCTGGTGGTCGAGAAGGACACGCCCGGCCTGTCGTTCGGCGCCAACGAGCGCAAGATGGGTTGGAATGCGCAGCCGACCCGCACCGTGATTTTCGAGAACGCGCGGGTGCCTGTCGCCAACCGGCTCGGCGACGAAGGCATTGGCTTCAAGATCGCGATGGCCGGGCTCGACGGCGGCCGGCTGAACATCGGCGCCTGTTCGCTCGGCGGCGCCCAGGCCGCGCTCGACAAGACGCTCGCTTACATGAAAGAGCGCAAGGCGTTCGGCAAACGGCTCGACGAATTCCAGGCGCTGCAATTCCGGCTTGCCGACATGGCGACCGAATTGGAGGCTTCGCGCACGCTGCTGTGGCGCGCCGCCGCGGCGCTCGACCGCAAGGATGCCGACGCCACCAAGCTGTGCGCGATGGCCAAGCGCTTCGCCACCGACGCCGGCTTTGCGGTCGCCAACGAGGCGCTGCAGCTGCACGGCGGTTACGGCTATCTCGCCGAATACGGCATCGAGAAACTGGTGCGGGATCTGCGCGTGCACCAGATCCTCGAAGGCACTAACGAAATCATGCGGCTGATCGTGTCGCGCAAGCTGCTCGAGGCCAATCGATGAATGGTGCCGTGACCGAACCCGATCTGATCGTCCGGCGCGAAGGCGCCGCCGGTGTGATCCGTCTGAACCGTCCGAAGGCGATCAACGCGCTGACGCTGGAGATGGCCCGTGACCTCGACAACGCGCTCGACGCGTTCGCTGCCGATCCGCAGGTCGCGCTGATCCTGGTCGAAGGCGCCGGTGAGCGCGGGCTGTGCGCCGGCGGCGACATCGTCGGGCTCTACAACAGCGCGCGCGAGGGCGGCGATCTCGGCAAGGTGTTCTGGCGCGAGGAATACATCACCAACGCCAAGATCGCGAAGTACCCGAAGCCCTATGTGGCGTTCATGGACGGCTTGGTGATGGGCGGCGGTGTCGGCATCGCCGGCCACGGCAGCCACCGCATCGTCACCGACAAGACCAAGATCGCGATGCCGGAAGTCGGCATCGGCTTCTTCCCCGATGTCGGCGGCACCTGGCTGCTGACCCGCTCGCCCGGCGAGATCGGCACGTATTTTGGCCTGACCGGCGATATCATGAACGGCGCCGACGCCATCCACGCGGAGTTCGCCGACGCCTATGTGCCGACCGCCAACTGGGCGGCGCTGCGCCAGGCGCTCACCGAGGCGCCGAGCGGAGCATCGGCCGAGCAGGTCAGCGGCATCATCTCGCGCTTTGCGGAGCAGCCGGCCAAGGGGCCCGCCGAGCTGCATCAAGCCGAGATCGACCGCTGGTTCGGGCATGAGACGATCGAACAGATCGTCGCCGCGCTGGAAAGCGATGCATCGGAGTTTGCGCAGGCCGCGTTGAAGACGCTGCGCATCAAATCGCCGACCAGCCTGAAGGTGACACTGAAGCTGCTGCGCGCCGCGCGGCACAGGGCGTCGCTCGAAGAGTGTCTGGTGCACGAATATCGCGCCGCGCTGCAGGTGTTCGTCAGCGACGATTTCGTCGAGGGCGTCCGTGCCGCGGTGATCGACAAGGACCGCCAGCCAAAATGGCGGCCTGCGACGATCGCAGAGGTGACGCCGGAGATCGTGGCGCGCTACTTTGAAGATCGCGGCGACGACGAGCTGAAATTTCCGGGCTGAAGAACCGGGGACAGGCAAGGGGAGGAAGGGGACATGACGGATATCGCATTCATCGGTCTCGGCAATATGGGCGGGCCGATGGCCGGCAATCTCGCCAAGGCCGGCCACAAGGTCGCCGGCTTCGATCTGGTGGCGGCCTCGTGCGAGGCGGCGAAGGCCGAGGGCGTCAGCATCGCGCCGACCGCGATCGATGCGGTGAAGGGCGCGGGCGTCATCGTCACCATGCTGCCGGCCGGCAAGCACGTGCTGGCGGTGTGGAACGAGATCCTGCCACATGCAGCCAAGGGCGCGCTGATCATCGATTGCTCGACCATCGACGTCGAAAGCGCCGTGCAGGCGCATGCGCTCGCTGCCAAGCACGACATCGCCTCTGTCGATGCGCCGGTCTCAGGCGGCACTGGTGGTGCCAAGGGCGCGACGCTGACCTTTATGGCCGGCGGCAGCGAGGCGGCGTTCGCGGCCGCCAAGCCCGTGCTCGAAAAGATGGGCAAGAAGATCGTGCATTGCGGCGGCGCCGGCGCGGGCCAGGCGGCGAAAATCTGCAACAATATGATCCTCGGCATCTCGATGATCGGCGTGTCGGAAGCGTTCACGCTGGCCGAGAAGCTCGGCCTGTCGCATCAGGCGCTGTTCGATGTCGCCTCGACCTCGTCGGGGCAGTGCTGGTCGCTCACCAGCTATTGTCCGGTGCCCGGCCCGGTGCCGGCATCGCCCGCCAACAACAGCTACAAGCCGGGCTTCGCCGCAGCGCTGATGCTGAAGGATCTGAAGCTGTCGCAGGAAGCCGCCAAGGCCGCCGGCGCCTCGACGCCGCTCGGCCAGCACGCCGCCGAGATCTACGCCGCGTTCGAACAGGCCGGACACGGCGGTACGGACTTTTCCGGAATCATCAACTACCTGCGCGAGCAGGGGCGGAAGTAAGCGTTTGATGTTTCGCACCGCGACACCTCCGTAATCGCCGTCATGCGCGGGCTTGACCCGCGCATCCATCGCTCTTCGCAATCCGATGGATTGCCGGGTCTTCGCCGCGCCGAAGGGGCTTCGGCCCCGCAGGCGGGTCAAGCCCGGCAATGACGGGTGAACTGGCGGTGGACGCTGTGCTTCGTGATCGAGGTGTCGCCATGACCACGTTCCAGCAAGCCCGTTCGTTCCTGCTTCAACACCGCACCGACTACGCATCCGCGGTCGCCGGCTTCCGCTGGCCAGATCCGGTGCCGTTCAACTGGGCGCTCGACTGGTTCGACGCCGAACTCGCCAGCCATCCCGACAGCCGCGATCGCGCCGCGCTGTGGATCGTCGATGGCGCCACCGGCAGCGAGATCAAGCCGACCTTCGCGGAGCTGTCGAAGCGCTCCAACCAAGTCGCGAACTATCTGCGCGCCAAGGGTCTGAAGCGCGGCGATCATCTGTTGCTGCTGCTCGGCAACGTCGTGCCGCTGTGGGAGACGATGCTGGCGGCGATCAAGCTCGGCCTCGTCACCATTCCGGCCACCACGCTGCTCACCCCGGAGGAGCTGCGCGACCGGCTCGACCGCGGCCGTGCCAAGGCGGTGGTGGCGGCGCCGGATCAGGTCGGCAAGTTCGCCGGCCTCGGCGGCGGCGATCTGCTCCGCATCGTCGTCGGCGACGCGCAGGACGGCTGGCTCGCTTATGCCGAGACCGCGCAGCAATCCGATGCGTTCACGCCGGACGGGCCGACAAAGGCCGACGATCCGATGCTGCTGTATTTCACCTCCGGCACCACCGCGAAGCCGAAGCTGGTGCGGCACAGCCAGCGCTCCTATCCGGTCGGCGCGCTGTCGACGATGTTCTGGCTCGGGCTGCAGCCGGGCGATGTGCACCTCAACATTTCCTCGCCGGGCTGGGCCAAGCACGCCTGGAGCTGCTTCTTCGCGCCGTGGAACGCCGGCGCCACCGTGTTCGTCGTCAACCAGCCGCGGTTCGATGCCAAGAGCCTGCTCGCCACCATCGGCCGCTGCGGCGTCACCACGCTGTGCGCGCCGCCGACGGTGTGGCGGATGTTCATCCAGGAGAAGCTGGCGGACTATCAGGTCGCCTTGCGTGAAGTCTGCGGCGCCGGCGAGCCGCTGAACCCGGAAGTGATTGATCAGGTCAAGGCGGCCTGGGGCCTCACCATCCGCGACGGCTACGGCCAGACCGAGACCACCGCGATGGTCGGCAATTCGCCGGGCCAGAAGGTCAAGATCGGCTCGATGGGCCGGCCGCTGCCGGGCTACGTGGTCAAGATCACCGATGCCGACGGCCATCCGGCCAAGGAAGGCGAGATCACGCTGGCGCTTGGCGACGCGCGCCCGGCCGGGCTGATGCAGGGCTATCAGGGCGAGGGCGGCAAGCTTTCGGGCGCCGACGGCGAGGTGTATCGCTCCGGCGATGTCGCGTTCGCCGATGAGGATGGCTATCTCACCTTCGTCGGCCGCACCGACGATGTGTTCAAGTCGTCGGACTACCGGATCTCGCCGTTCGAACTCGAGAGCGTGCTGCTGGAGCACGACCTCGTGGCGGAGGCCGCGGTGGTGCCGAGCCCGGATCCGATCAAGCTGGCGATCCCGAAAGCCTATGTGCTGCTCACCGCGAACGCCGAGCGCTCGCGCGACACCGCGCTGTCGATCTTCAGGCACATGCAGGGCCGGCTGGCGCCGTTCAAGCGCATCCGCAAGCTGGAGATCGTCAGCGAACTACCGAAGACGATCTCCGGCAAGATCCGCCGCGTCCAGCTCCGCCGCATCGAGCACGACAACGATCAGGCCGATAGTCTGCGCGGGCTCGCCTTTTCCGAAGACGACTTCCCCGAGCTGAAAGCCGCGCCGGCGAAGGAGGTCTAGTCCGTAGGATGGGTTTCGCCTCCGGTTCAACCCATCCTACGGGCGTCAAGCACGGCGTCATTCCGGGGCGCGCGAAGCGCGAACCCGGAATGTCTCTTTGCAACAAGCTCGGGATTCCGGGTTCGCGAACGTTCGTTCGCGCCCCGGAATGACGTACTTCTAAACCGCGCTTACTTGTACTCGCGCTCGTCCCACCACGGGAAGTAGGGCGGCATGTCGGTGGTGATCTTGTTCTTGAACTGCGCTGGGCGCTTTTCCAGGAACGAGGTGACGCCTTCCTTGACGTCGTCGGAGCGGCCGCGCTCGTAGATGCCGCGGCTGTCGATCTTGTGGGCTTCCATCGGATCGTCGGCGCCCATCATCCGCCACATCATCTGCCGGATCAGCGCCACCGACACCGGTGCGGTCTTGGCGGCGATTTCCTTGGCGAGCGTGCGCGTGGTTTCGAGCAGCTGATCGGCGGGCACGACGCGGCTGACCAGCTTGCCGGCGAGCGCTTCCTGCGCCGGGAAGACGCGCCCCGTGTAGCACCACTCCAACGCCTGGGCGATGCCGACGATGCGCGGCAGGAACCAGCTCGACGCCGCTTCGGGCACGATGCCCCGCTGCGAGAACACGAAGCCGAACCGTGCGGCTTCGGACGCGATGCGGATATCCATCGCCAGCTGCATGGTGACGCCGATGCCGACCGCCGGGCCGTTCACCGCCGCGATCACCGGCTTCAGGCACTTGAAGATCCGCAGCGTCACCTGGCCGCCGCCGTCGCGCACCTGCGGGTCGGAGTAGTCGGTCGAGCCGTCGGCATTGCGGCGCACCGGGCCGCGGCGGGCGTCGCGATCGAAGGTGTCGGCGCCGGAGGAGAGATCCGCGCCGGCGCAGAACGCGCGGCCTTCGCCGGTGACGATGATGGCGCGAATGTTGTCGTCGGCGTCGGCCTTGTCGAACGCCTCGATCAGCTCGTGCTGCATCGTCGGATTGAAGGCGTTGAGCTTGTCCGGTCGGTTCAGCGTGATGGTGAGGATTTGATCGGCCACCTCGTATTTGATGGTCTCGAACGGCATCTGGTTTCCTCCAGCGTGTTTTTGTTTGTACGAGTCATGCGTGGGCTCGGCCCGCGCATCCATCTTTATGAAGGAGATGGATGCGCGGGTCGAGCCCGCGCAATGACATTGTGCTTGGGACGCCGCGTTCGTTAGCGCGGCACGACCGGCCACGGCTTCTGTTCGCCGCGCAGGCCTTCGAATGCCTTCGCCATGCGCAGCACGCCGAGATCGTCGAAACGCTTGCCGACGATCTGCACGCCGATCGGGAAGCCCTTGGCGCTGTAGCCGCCGTTGATCGAAGCGGCGGGATTCTCCGCCATATTCCAGGGCACGGTATAGAGGATGTGATCGAACGGCCGGTCCGGATCATTCCACGGCGAGGCGACGTCGGCGGCGAAGCTCACTACCGGCGCCACCGGCGAGATCAGATAGTCGATGCCGGCGAACAGCTTGGCGCCAAGCGCGCGCACCGCCATGGTCTGATTGAAGCCGCGGACCACGTCGACGCCGCTCAGCCGCGCGCCGGGCTCGGCCCAGCGCACGATGTAGGGCAGCACGCGTGCGCGTTGCTCGTCGGAGAACAGCGCCAGATCGCTCCACATCCGCGCCCGCCAGAAATTGTCGAGCCCGTCCATCATCTCGCGCGTGAAGCCGAGTTCGACCGGCTTGATAATCGCGCCCTGCGCCTCGAATTTGCGCGCCGACTGCGTGACGATGTCGCGCACCTCGTCTTCCAGTTCCATGCCGAAGCCGAGATCGGTGAGCAGGCCGATAGTCTTGCCGCGCAGCGTGGTGTCGAGATCGCTCCAATCGAAATCGTGCGGCGGCAGGCTCATGCCGTCGCGGCTGTCGGGCTGCGACAGCACGCTCATCATCAGCGCGGCGTCGTCGACAGTGCGGGTCATCGGCCCGGCGCAGCGGCCGACATAGGGCGGATCGATCGGCACGCGGCCGAGGCTGGGCTTCAGCGCGAAGATGCCGCACCACGCCGCCGGCAGCCGCACCGAACCGCCGATATCGGTGCCGAGATGCAGCGGCCCGTAGCCGGCCGCGCCCGCAGCGCCAGCGCCGGCGGAAGAGCCGCCGGTGTTCTGCGACACGTCCCACGGATTGCGGGTGACGCCGTGGAAGCTCGACAGGCCCGACGACAGCATGCCGAAATCCGGCATCGTCGTCTTGCTCCACAGAATGCCGCCGGCTTCGCGCAGCCGCGCGGCGGGCGGCGCATCGGCCGCGGCGGGCGTCAGCGGAGTGATCGGCACGCCGAGCGGCACCGGCACGCCTTCGGTGGCGACGTTTTCCTTGATCGTCACCGGCACGCCGTCGAGCAGGCCGAGCGGCTCGCCCTTGGCCCAGCGTGCGGTGGAAGCTTGCGCCGCCTTGCGCGCGGTGTCGGGATCGAATCCGTACAGCGCATTGATATGCGGCTCCCAGCGCCTCGCCTGGGCGATCACCGCCTCCATCACCTCGCTCGGCGAGAACTGCTTGCCGTAATAGCCGGCGAGCAGTTCGGTGGCCGAGAGGTCGTGCAGAGCGGTGGCGGTGGTGGCGAGGCCGTCAGACATGCGTAGCTCCGTCGTGGCCGCCGACCGGCAGCCGGGTTTCGATCAGCCGGGCGAACATGCTGGCGCCAACCGGCAGAATCTTGTCGTCGAGCACGAAGCCCGGGTTATGCAGCGGCACGTTGCCGTCGTGGCCGATCCAGAAATATGCGCCGGGCACCGCCTGCAGCATATCGGCGAAATCCTCGCTGCCCATCTTCGGCGTTTCGCGGGTCTTCACGTTGGCGTCGCCGACGATGCTGCGCGCCACCTCGGCCACGCGCTCGCTGTGCTCGGGCGCGTTCACCAGCACGCTGAAGATGTCGCGGATGTCGACCTTGATGTCCACCTCGAACGCCGCCGCAATGCCGGCCGCGACCGCGTGCATCCGGGTGCGGATCAGGTTGCGGATCTCGTCGGAGAACGCGCGCACCGTGCCGGCGAGCCGCGCTTCGCCGGGGATCACGTTATAGGCCGAGCCGGAATGGATCTGGGTGATCGACAGCACCGCCGACTGCAGCGGATCGACGTTGCGGCTGACGATGGTCTGCAGCGCCTGGCCGAGCGTCATCGCGATCACCACCGGGTCCTTGGAGCGCTCCGGCATCGCGCCGTGGGCGCCGTAGCCCGAGATGGTGATGTCGAAGAAATCGGCGCCGGCCATCGCCGGGCCGGGCCGGATCGCGATCTCGCCATGGCCGAGGTCCGGCGCGTTGTGCAGGCCGTACACTTCGTCGCACGGAAATTTCTCGAACAGGCCGTCCTTCAGCATCGCGCGCGCGCCGCCGAGCCCTTCCTCGGCGGGCTGGAAGATGAAGTGCACGGTGCCGTCGAAATTGCGGGTCTCGGCCAGATAGCGCGCGGTGCCGAGCAGCATGGTGGTGTGCGCATCGTGGCCGCAGCCGTGGAAGCGGCCCGGGATGGTCGAGCGCCACGGCAGGTTGGTGGCTTCGTCCATCGGCAGCGCGTCCATGTCGGCGCGCAGGCCGATGCGGCGGCTGCCGTCGCCTTTGCCCTTCAGCACGCCGACGACGCCGGTGCCGCCGATGCCGCGATGCACCTCGATGCCCCATTGGCCGAGCTTCTCGGCGACGATGCTCGAGGTCCGCACCTCTTCGAAGCCGATCTCGGGATGGGCATGGAGGTCGCGGCGGATCGCGGTCATTTCGTCGGCGAAGGCGTCGATACGGTCGATGGTCGGCATGCGCGGGTCACCTCGGCTGTGGCGGGCTCTATGGGACGTCTCGGGCGGCCTGCATGCAAGGAACGGGCAACAGCGGGGCAGGGCAGAGGAAGAGCGGAATCGGCATCGGCGTGAGAGAGACCGCCGCGCCCGACGCCGCAGGCGCCATGCGTATTCCAGCCGACAATGCGGGGCGATGTCAAAGCGCGCGGACGGCGAAGCCGCAGCTTCACTGCAACCCCGCTTTGCGTTGCGCCGCTGGGTCGATTATGAATGCGGCGCACTGGCGCGGAACTTGGCAAGGTCAAGGCCGCCGAGCCGGACAGCCACCGCCGCAGCCGCCAGTTTTCGGCGGCCTCGCGGTCCGGGATGCGGGCGTGGCGAAATTGGTAGACGCAAGGGACTTAAAATCCCTCGGCTCGAAAGAGCTGTGCCGGTTCGACCCCGGCCGCCCGCACCAAACCATCATGCCACCTGAGCCTCGGGCGATTTGTAATATGATTATATCTATGGCTTCGAAGAAGACATCGCTGAAAACTGGCAAGGCGAGGGCTTCGTGATCGGCAGCGGTCGATACAGGAAGATCAGCGCGGTCGAAGGTATCGAGTACTCGGCCGAAATGAAGGGTAGTAAGGCTGCGGCCAAAAGCGAGGCCCGTAGTCCGGAGCAACGCCGCAACGCGATCATCAAGGCGTACAGCAAAGCGTAGTCTTCGATGTATGACGCCGTGGCCGATCATTACTGCTATCCCGGCACGACGGTCCTGATTATCGCAATTCGAAGCAGGGATCCGCGATGCGCGGGCCGATGAAGAGGCTCAGCCCTGGCTGCGCAATGGAGCTTAGCTCTTATCTCGGTCACCACTGCGATCATACGGACCACATGGGCCGACGATCCCAACCCGCTTCACCATATGCACCACCCGTGCCCGTTGGCCCGCGTCTCCAGCCGCTCCTGCGCGTAGCCGAGCGAGGCGTAGAGCCGGATGTTCTCTTCGAAGCGTTCGTTGGTGTAGAGCCGCAGCGTGGTGCGGCCGGCCTCGGCGGCGATCTGTTCGGCGAGCGCCATCAGGCGGCGGCCGTGGCCGCGTTTCTGGGCGTTAGGTGAGACCGCGACGTTGACGATCAGCAGATCGTCATCGCGCAGTTCGGTCTCGATCAGCGCGGCGAGCTCGCCATCGACCTCCAGCAGGTCGAAGCGATGCTCCCGGATCGCCACCGCGTAGTCGGCGAGCATCGGCAACGGTTTGTAGCCGATCAGCGCCAGCCATTTGCTGTAGGCGCGCATCGTCAGGTCGGTGATTGCCTTGACATCGGCGGGCGTGCCGCGCCGGATCAAATCGGCCATGCGATGCTTTCGTTGCGTGTCGTCCTCAGCCTGCCTTCGCCGCGTCCTCCGCCTTACCGAACACGCGATCCAGCACCGGCAGGATCGAGGCGTCGTCTTCGGCGTTCATGTCTTTCTCGGCGGCGAAATGCCAGTCGCTGTCGCGCGGCACCGGCGTCGAGGCGTCGCCGCGCTGGATCTTGGTCTGCAGGTCCGACAGTGAGCGCGACCAGTAGTGATTGAGCCTGAGCAGATCGAGCACGGGGCGATCGCCCTGGAACGGCCGGCCCATGGTGTCGATGGTTTCGCCCCGCCAGTATTTGTAGAGATGCACGTTGCGGATGGCGCGGATCCAGCGCGGGTTGGCGATGGTCTTGGCCGAGATCTTCGATAGCGGTGAGCGCTTGGTGAAGGCGCGGCTGATCGGCACCGGCGGCCGTTGCTCGTGGCCTGCCGAGCCGAAATACGGCGAGAACACGCCGACCGCGGGCGCGCCGTCGAACCGGCCGAGCACGTCGGTGACCTTGTCGGCGACGGGCGAGAACAGAAACTCGTCGATGTCGATGAACGCCATCCACTTCGCGTCCAGCATGTGATGCTTGATGCAGTGGCGATACGCCGGCAGCTGCCCGACCTCGACCGGCCAATCGGTCAGCGTCACCAGGCCGCGCGCGATCCACGGCGCCAGCACGTCGCGGAAATGATCGGTGCTGAAATTGTTGTAAAGGTAGAAATGACCGACGCCGACCGCCTCGTGGAAACGCAGCCATTCGTCGAGGAACGGCGCCTCTTCGCGGAAGATCGCCACCACGGCCAGCGTCGGCACGTTGCGCTGCGCGACGATGCGGTCGCGTGCCCGCGCCCGCCACACCCAGGGTGCACGCAGCATTTGCTTCAATCCCGACACCGCTCGCTCCTTGGAAAATCCGATCGATATTGCGGCGCGACACTGTTCCAAACCTGCCGGTTTGGCAAGGCAAGCCAGGCGCCGCGGACCGCGCGGTTACTTCACCAGTGTCACAGGTAGTTTGGTCAGGTGGACGACCTTGTTGGCCACCGAGCCGAGTACCAGATTGCCGATCGCGCTACGGCCGCGGGTGCCCATCACGATGCCGCTGCAGTTCAGCTCTTCAGCGCGTTTGACGATGCGCTGCGCGGTGTCGCCGGTGAGCACCTCGGAGGTGAACGGGATATTCGCCGCGTTCAGCTTGGCGATCGCCGGCTGCAGGATGTCGTCGCTGTGCTCGCGCTGCAGCTCCTCCATTTTCTCCTTGGAGACGTACACCGCGATCTCGCCATACAACGCCGGCTCGGGATGGGCGTACACCAGCACCAGCTCGATCGGCACGTTGTCGTGGGCGAGGGCGATCACCCAGTCCAGAGCGCGGCCCGCATTGGCGGAGCCGTCATAGGGGAGGAGGATCTTCTGCATCGGTCGCGTCCTGTTGGCGTTTTCGGGGCGAAGCGGAGACCGGTCGCGTGACGAAAACGCGGCGAAAACAAACGAGGTTTGCGGGGCGCCACCGCGGCCACACTGCGGTCATCACAGCCTGATTTGACCGAAACCTCAACCTGGTTCACACAGCCCCTCACCATGACATCGCAACGCTCGTCCGCCTTCACCGCAGCCCGCGCCGCTGCTGCCGTCACGTTTGCCGCCCTTGGCCTGTCCGGCTGCGCCGGGATGGGCGACAGCGCGCTGTCGCAGGCGTTCGTCGATCCGGCAAAATACGAGCTGTACGACTGCAAGCAGCTCGAGGCGGAGCGCAAATCGCTCGATGCGCAGCTTGCCAAGCTGGACGGCCTGATGCGCAAGGCGCAGACCGGAGCCGCCGGGCCGGTGGTGTCCGAGATCGCCTACCGCAACGACTACATCAACGTGAAGGCGCAATCCCGGCTCGCCGAACAGACCTGGCGGGACAACCACTGCACCCCAACGCCGGAGCCGCCGCCGGCCGCGCCGGCGCCTCAGAAGCGGGCGGGACGCGGCGCGCACTGAAGGGCGTGAAAGCGGGCTTGGCCGTTGCGTGAGAGCGCCCTCAAAGGCGCCAGTCGTAGATCCAGCTCTGACGCGCCAGCAGCCGGTCCGGGCCGAGCGCCCGCATGGCGACATCGCGGGCGATCGCCGCGGCGCCGGGCAGGTGGTAGATCACGCCGTTCTGCCGGGCGAGCTGCTGCACCCGTTTGACCCGGGGCCGGCGCAGCGCCGCGTAGCGATGCAGCGTGGTCGCAACCTCCGCGGCGGTGCCGCTGCTGCCCTCGCCATGGCTAGCGGCGAGACCGGCGGACAGCACGGCGGCGTCCTCGATCGCCATGCCGGCGCCCTGGGCGGCGAATGGCAGCATGCCGTGGGAGGCATCGCCCAACAGGGCGATCGGGCCCTGGTTCCACACTCCGCCGTCCGGCATCGCGAACAGCGCCCAGCGCGTCCAGTTTTCGACGGTTCCGATCAGCGCCTTGGCGGCGCCCGCCCAATGCGCGAAACGCGCAACAATCTCAGTCGGTTCGCCGCGCGCGCTCCAGCCGCGTTGGTTCCATGAGCCATTGACCACCGCCACCAGGTTGATCCGGCGCCCACCTGAGATCGGGTACACCACCAGATGCGCCTCCGGGCCCAGCCACAACTGCACTCCGAGCAGCCTCTCCCCATCCGGCATTGCCTCCGCCGGAATTGTGCCTCGCCAGGCGATCAGGCCGGAAAACAGCGGTTGGATCTTCGGAAATGCCACCCCGCGGACGGCCGACCAGATTCCATCGGCCCCGACCAGCGCCAGCGCCGGTTCCTGACCGCCGCCGGCCGACACGGTGACACCGTTGGCATGGGGCGCGACGTCCTCGACGGCGCAGCCGAGCCGGAGGTCGATCGAGGGATGGGCGGCGACCTTGGCGGCCAGCGCGGCCTGCAGGTCGGCGCGATGCACCACCCAGTAGGGCGCGCCATTGCGGACGGCGACGTTGCCGATCGGCATCCGGACGATTGCCCGGCCCGAGCGGGCGTTGATTGCGGTGACAGCGTCGGGCACCACCGCGCAGGCATCGAGCTGCGGCTGCAGGCCGAGCTCGACCAGAATTCGTGAGGCGTTGGGAGAGAGCTGCAGACCGGCGCCGACTTCGTCGAGGCGCTCGGTGCGCTCTAGTACGATGACTCGGAACCCTTTGGCAGCCAGCGCCAATGCGGCGGTCAGGCCGCCAATTCCGGCTCCCGCGACGATAATGGTTCGGGAGACCGCCACGTTGCGGTCAGCGTCCGATCAGGCGACCTTGTCCTTCAGCACGCATTCCGGCGGACGGGCTTCGCCCGGCTTCAGATCGGCCGCGTAGCGATACAGCGTCGAGCAATATGGGCAGATGATCTCGTTGTCGTTACCGAGGTCGAGAAACACGTGCGGATGATCGAACGGAGGGGCGGCGCCGACGCACATAAATTCCCGCGAACCGATTTCGATCGTCGCAACGCCGGCATCGTTCTGGAAGTGGGGAACCACGTGGTCGGACATTCAGCTCACCTTTGCTGACAGCGGAGGGCAACTAACAGTGCAGCGCACCATACCGGCGCCGCTGCCTGATTCCTAGAGCGGCCGGATAGAGATTGCCCGGTGAAATTCGACACAATCCCGTGGTGTGGGAGAAGCCCTCCTTTCGTCTGATCGGTTGTGTCGAAGTGATGACGCACCATCTCCTAGGGAGAAACACGAGGACCGGATGCGGCTACAACTCGGCGTGGCGAAGTTCTGCCTTGCAATCAGCGCTGTGGCGCTGGTCGCCGCTTGGCCACACGCCCAGTACAGTGCCAAACTGATCACCGCACAGGATGATCCCGCCAGCTTGTCGGATCTGCAGATCGCGGAGGCTTTGCGGCGAGATCAGGGCATGATCTCGCGACAGATCGAGGCTGCACTCGCCGCAGGCGATGCTGATCTCGCGGGCAGCCTGGTCGAACTGGCCGGCGCGCATCGGGTCGCGTTGCCTGACGAACTGACACGGCGCGTCGATGATGCGGTCGCTGCGGATCGTGCATCTGCGCAAGTGGCGACACGTTTCGCGACCGGTCTCGTCACCGGCCAGGCCGACGATCTCGCAGGTCTGTCCGGCACGGTCGCAGGCGATCTCTTCGTGTTCGGCGATATCCGGGACGTGATCCGCGAAGGCAAACATCTGGCGACCGGGGAGGCTGCTGATCATCTGGTGCTCGGGCTCGCCGCCGCGGGCATTGCAGTGACCGCTGCGACTTATGTCAGCGTCGGCGCAGCGGCGCCGGCGCGGGCCGGGCTGACCCTGGTGAAGGATGCGCGCAAGGTCGGACGTATCAGCGAGGGCCTTGCGAAATGGGCCGGTCGTTCGGCTCGCGAAGTGGTCGATGCGCCAGCGCTGCAACGTGCCGTCGCTGATGCGTCGCTGCTTCGCCCGGCGCAGACGCTCGATGCGGTGAGGGCTGCAGTCCGCACCGAGAAAGCCGGCGGTTTGATGCGGTTCGCCAAGGATGTCGGCAAGATCGGCGAGAAGGCCGGCACGCGCGGAGCGTTCGATGCGCTTAAGGTTGCTGAAAATCCGAAGGATGTGGCGCGGGCCGCGAAACTTGCCGAAGCTAAAGGTGGTCAGACCCGTGCGATCATCAAGCTGCTCGGGCGTGGTGCTTTGTTGCTCACGACCGGCCTGTGGAATTTCGCCTCGTGGATCTTCAGTGCGCTGATGATGCTGATCGGCTTCGTCACCTCGCTGAAGGCCGGCACCGAGCGGCTGACGCAACGCTGGCTCGATCGCCGCAAACGCAAGGCGGCCAAACGCGCGCTTGCCGCAACCAAACAGCCGGAGCCGTCGATCGGCGCGGCATCTGCCGGGGCCGAGGCATAGTGCGAGCGGTACAATAATGATAAAGTCCGATGCTGTCGTTACGTTTGCGCGGATCACGGCCATGCTGGTTCGCCGACGCGACGGATCGTGTGGCCCGGCTGCGCCCGCCCCCGGGCCTGACGAAGTAACCCTCCACGCTTATTCCCATTATCAACGACGGATACCTGATGCCGAGCTTTGATCACGCCGGAGTCAACATCGCTTACCTCGACGAAGGCCAGGGCGAGCCCATTTTGCTGATTCACGGCTTCGCCTCGAACAAGAACGTCAACTGGGTGTATCCGTCCTGGCTGTCGGAATTGAAGCGAGCCGGGCGCCGGGTCATCGCGGTCGACAATCGCGGCCACGGCGAGTCCAGCAAGCTGTACGATCCGAACGACTACACGCTCGAGGCGATGGCCTCCGATGCCGTGGCCCTGATGGATCATCTTGGCATCGCGCGCGCCGACGTCATGGGCTATTCGATGGGCGCGCGGATCGGCGCCAATCTCGCTCGGTGGCAGGAGCAGCGGCTCCGCTCGCTCGTGCTCGGCGGTCTCGGCATGGGGCTCCTCAGCAACGAAGGGCGTCCCGGTGAAAACGTCGCGCACGCGCTTGAGGCCGACGCGCTCGACGATGTCACCGATCCGGTTGGTCGCACCTTCCGCGCATTCGCGGATCAGACCCGTTCCGATCGCAAAGCGCTCGCCGCTTGTATGCGCGGATCGCGCGGACTGATGAGCCGCGAGGACGCCGCGCAGATCGCCGTCCCGGTGCTGATCGCGGTCGGCACAGACGACGACGTCGCCGGCTCGGCACACGACCTCGGCGACATCATTCCGGGCTCGGAAGTGCTGGATATCCCGCGCCGCGACCACATGCGCGCGGTCGGCGACAGGGTTTACAAGGAAGGCGTGGTGGATTTCCTGGCGCGGCGGCCGTGACGGCGCCCCGCCGCTCCGGCCTTGATTCCGTCGCCGCAGCCGCCCACTTTGAAAAGGTGATGGGTTCGCTATGATGGCGCTGGCTCTCGGAATATTGGCTGGCTTCAAGGGTTTAACGATTCTTGGCACGTGCCGAGCCGGCTTCGACAGTCGCCGCGACAGCGCCGCGGCTGGCGTGGTATAGTGTTCTGAACGACCGATCGAGAGAGCCGGCATGGTGATGCATCAGATCAATCCGCAGAGTGCGAACGTGACGGCGCTCGATCCGATCTGGGAGCGGGTGCGGAGCGAAGCCGAAGACATCGTTCGGCGCGAGCCCGAACTGGCCTCGTTCATCTTCGCGAGCGTGCTGCATCATGATCGTCTGGAAGACGCGGTGGTGCATCGCGTCGCCGAGCGGCTCGATCATGCGGCGCTGTCCGGTGATCTGATCCGTCAGACCTATGAGGACGCCCTGCGCGATCAGCCGGACATCGGCAACGCGTTTCGCGCCGATATGGTGGCGGTGTTCGATCGCGATCCGGCAACGTCGCGCTTCATCGATCCGCTGCTGTACTACAAGGGCTTCCACGCCATTCAGACGCATCGTTTGGCGCATTGGCTGTTCGGCAAGGGACGCAAGGATTTCGCGCTGTATCTGCAGAGCCGCGCGTCGGCGGTGTTTCAGACCGACATCAATCCGGCGGCGAAGATCGGCCGCGGCATCTTCCTGGATCATGCCACCGGCCTGGTGGTCGGCGAGACCGCAGTGATTGACGACGACGTTTCGATCCTGCACGGCGTCACGCTCGGCGGCACCGGCAAGGAGCACGAGGATCGCCATCCGAAGATCCGGCGCGGCGTGATGATCGGCGCCGGCGCCAAGATTCTCGGCAACATCGAAGTCGGACACTGCGCGCGCATCGCCGCGGGGTCGGTGGTGCTGAAGTCGGTGCCGCACAACATGACCGTCGCCGGTGTGCCGGCCAAGGTGGTAGGGGAGGCCGGCTGCGCCGAGCCGTCACGCACCATGGATCAGATGATCAACGCGATTGGTCTCTGATCGGTCGAATTGCCATCGGCCTCGATTGCGGTTCGCAACTCGCCGCGAGGGGTTGCGGCAGCGGCCGTGAGAAAGTACTGACGGCGACCCCGGCCGTGGCCGGTCGCGCGACGAAACGAATACCGTCGGCGCTGCGCTAGCCATCGCCCAGATGAATTGGAGATTACCGTGGACGTTCAGGAAGTCAGAAAACTCGATGCCTATCTCAAGCGGGTGTTCGGCAATCCGAAAATCCGCGTGGTGCCGCGTCCGAAGAAGGAAGACTCGGCCGAGGTCTATATCGGCGAGGAGTTCATCGGCGTGCTGTTCGTCGACGACGAGGACGACGATCGCTCGTTCCAGTTCCAGATGGCGATCCTGGAAGACGACCTGGCCGACGTCGAGTAACCGGATCTGTCGCCTCAGCCGCGCACATGCATCTGCGCGGCGAGCTGCGAGATCGCATGCGCGACGTTCCGCCACTCCGTCAGCCATTGTCGCGGAAACCTGAAGGTGAGGTCGGCGCCTTCGATCCGCATTTCGCTGAGGCACATTCCCGGCGTTTGCCGATCTCGCGTGCAGCGCGCAGCCAGTTCAGGCTGCTCCGTAGCTACGAACAGATCCTCGTTCGCGTAAGGTGAGCCTTCCAGGAACGGGCGCATTGTCAGCCCATCCGTGGTCTGCGGAGCGACCGGCGCGAGATAGCGGGGATAGATCGTGCGCAGCCGTGTCTCAGGCGCCAGCGTGTCCTGGTGCGCGGCGATCGAGACGAAAATCCGATCAATCGGCTGAAATTCGGCGATTTCCTCTGCCGTCTTATGCGTAGCGCGCTCTGGCGGCAGCAGTGACGGATACAGGAACGCGAGGTCGACGCGCTCCTGCGGCCCGGAGCGGCGTTGATACTTCACCCGAAATGCCTTGGTCGGCACATTGAACAGCGTGTCGCCAATCGTCACCGGGGTGCGATCCGGATCACCGACCGTCTGCACGTGCCAAGTCGGCCACAGCAGATAGGCAACAGCCGCAATCGAAGCCGCGCCGATCGCACCGCCGATCATCAACGGGACGCGGGAATGATTGCGCCGGGCGCGGGAATCGCGCGGACGGCCCGGAAGCGACGATACCAAAGTCATGACAACGCAGACATCCGACACCACGAATCAGTCGGACTATGCCACGCGGCGAATCGGTTCCGAACGGGATTGTGCGGCGCACGTGAGTAATTCTTCTTCGGCGCGTTAACCTTTTCTTAAGGCTGTCGTGGCGCCCGTCGTAGATTTTTGCGACACCTTCAGCCTACCCATCGAGCTGGGAAGCTGCTGATGTCGCCCGATGCGCTCAACAATCTGTTCTCGCTTCTGATCGGCTTTGCCGTCGCCGGCGCGCTGACCAGCGCCTATCAGGCGATGGCGCAGCGCCCCGCCGGCTTCAGTCTGCTGCAACAGGGCGTGGTCCCGCAGAGCTTTGCGGCTCTTCCGTTTCTGATGTTCGCAGCGCCGTTCATCATCATGCGCAACACGCTGACCGGGCCGCGCACCTCCGATCTCCGGCGTGCGCAATTCGTGATGCTGGCGACTCTGCTGGCTGGGTTCTGGAGCCTGATGTCAGGAACGGTGGTTGTGATGGCGTTGCAGGCTCTCGGAGTGTTCACCTGAAAACCATTGCGTCGAGGCCGCTGCATTGTCATGACGGAGCGGACGACAGGAGACAGCGATGGCGATCTACGAACTTGACGGGCAGCGGCCTGATCTTCCGGAAGATGGAAATTACTTCATCGCTGACAGCGCCTCGGTGGTCGGCAAAGTTCGCCTCGGTAGTTCGGTCTCGGTCTGGTTTGGCGCCGTTCTGCGCGGCGACAACGAATGGATCGAGATCGGCGAGGGCTCCAACATTCAGGACGGCACGACCTGCCACACCGATCCGGGCTTTCCCCTCAAGGTCGGCAAAGGCTGCACCATCGGCCACAACGTCATTCTGCACGGCTGCACCATCGAGGACAGCGTTCTAATCGGGATGGGTGCGATCGTGATGAATGGCGCCAAGCTGGCGCGTGGCTGCGTTGTCGGGGCAGGTGCCGTGGTCACCGAAGGCAAGTCGTTTCCAGAGAACTCTCTGATTCTCGGAGCGCCGGCCAAGGTCGCGCGGACGCTTTCCCCCGAACAGGTCCAGGCGATGCTGGCAGGCGCTGGCTTTTATGTCGCCAACGGCCAGCGCTACGCCAAGGGGCTTAAGAAGATCGGGTGAGCAGAGCAGCGGCCCTCGCGGCCGGCTTCCGTCAGGTTCCTTCGGACTCGTTCGCTTCGATTGCGGTCGCGACGCGCTCATGACCGGCCGCCCACAGCGCGTGTTCTTCGCTGCCCTCGTGATAGGGATTGGCTTCGGCGGGAATGTTCTCGCGCGCTGCGCTTTCGCCCAGCGTGAACGGATCCGGGTCGGCGGACATCGGCTGCTCCTTAATGTTTGCGATGCAGAGCCGGCGCTACGCTCTTACGCAGCGCATCCTTCAAGTCGATCGGCACGCCGTGCTTCTTCAGAAGGTCGGCGAACGCCTCGTCGGCGAGCTCTTGGAGTGTCGCCATCCGATCGCGGCCGAGCTGTGTAAGTTTGTCGAACGTGTCGTCGTCAAAGCCGATCGGCTTGCGCATCGCGTAGTCTCCGCGACGACAAGTTCCAAGGCAAGAAAACGTTCCGGAAGACAAAGGGACGGCGCCCGGGATTCGTTAGCAGGCCGGGTAAGACTTGATGAGGTTATCCAAACGCGGAGCAAGCTCGACGCGCTGAATTAAGACCTCCAAAAAGGAAAACCTCCGGCGGGGCATCGCCGGAGGTTCCTTGGAGGTTTACAAGTTGTTTCGGACTTAGAAAGTGCGCTGGACGCGGACTGCGCCCACCACAGTGTCCTGATCCTTGAACTGGTAAACCGCAGTCGGCTTGGTGCCGCCCGGCGAAACCGAACCGGTGAAGCCGGTGTAGTTCTGGTCGAGGCGGGTCCACATCACTTCGCCCGAGAACGTCAGGTTCTTGACCGGGGTCCACGAGGTGCGAGTGCCGATCTGAGCGATGTTGAAGTTCGGGGTGCCGGTGAAGTTACCGCCAACGCGATTGAACAGGGCCGCGGTGTAGAGAGCGCCACCGGTGCTGCCGTAGTCGACCGACGAGTACGAACCGAAGATCGAGGTCGCCCAGTTCGGGTTCCAGTTGTGGTTGAAGGCACCACGGATACCCCAGGCCTTGGTGGTCTCGATGCCGCCACCGTTGACGAACACGCCGTCGACAGCCGTACCGATACCCAGGGTCTGATAGGCAACGCCATCGGCGTTGTTGCCGAAGATCGAGAAGTAGTTCGGGCTGGTGCCGCCGATCACGTAGCGGATCGCGCCATCAGCATAGGTCGCGTCGAGGTTGATCGAGTCGCCCGGGCCGGTCGGCAGGTTCTTGAGCGACAGGGCGGCGAGAACCGCGTAGCCCCACTTGTCGCTCGGATGGCCGGAGGTCTCGTTGCTCGGATCGTAGTAGCTGGCGCGGATCTGATGCGCGGCCGCCGACACCTGGAAGAGGCCCCAGGCCTGGTCGACGCGAACCTTGCCGACGATGTCCGGAATGCTGGTGCCGGCGGTGTAGTTGGTCGCGCCGCTGGCGTAACCGCTGAGCCAGTTGGCTGCTGAGCCGAGGCCCGGGGTCACGTTCAGCACGGTGATGGTCGAGCTCGACGGACCCTGCGCCCAGCGATAGCCCGACTGGTCTTCGAGGCTGATCGAGGCCGACACGCCATTGCCGAATTCAGCAGTGTAGCTGACCTGATTGACGCCGGTCGAGGTATCGTCGCCGCCGAGCAGGTTCGAGCCGATGTTGCCCGGGCTGCCGTTCCACGGGGTCGAGAACTGCGAGACCGCCTTACCGAAGGTGAAGCCGGCGAACTGCACGAACGCGAAGTACACGCCGAGGCTACCGTTGGCGACGGTGTCGCTGCCGGTGGTCCAGGTGAACACCGAGTCGAAGTAGGTGCGAACCACGCCGTATTCGGTCGCGGTGCGGGTGTCGATGTTCAGGTCGGCACGCGAACGATAGATGGTGTTGTTGGCAAGCCGGTTGCCCTGACCAGCGCTGCCGTTCCACGACGGAGTTTCCGTCATGCCGCCGGCGTTAAACGCGTACTCGGCGCGGATGAAGCCGCCGAGCTTGATGCAGGTGTCGGTGCCCGGGATGTAGTAGAAGCCTGCGCCGTAAAGCGAGCACACCTTCACGTATTCGACCGCCTTGGCCTTGAGCGGAAGATCGGCCGCCTGCGCACCAGCGGTGGCGACGAGGAGCGCCGCACCACCGAGCATAAGGCTCTTCGCAAAATTCATCGTAAACCTCCAAGTTTGCCTTCGAAGGGCATGCCGACCGGTGCTGTTTTCCGGTACGAGCCCGCCCGTGAACCCGACTGCTCGATGCCAGAGCGTTGAGCAGTTTGAGCCGGGACGACTTCGAGGTTGCCCCCCTCCGTCAGGGAACTAGATACATAACAAACATAGCTAACGGAAGGATCGAACAAAGGAGCGGGACGTCATCGGACAAAACTGTGGTATTGAGGCAACAGGGTGTCACGATTCTGTCACGTCCAAATTCCGCGATCCGGGCTTGGCTGCGGCCGGCTCTATGCTCGATCGGCAGTTGCGACAGGCTTGAAACGACTTTGTTTTCAGGCCATCGCAGCTGCCGCTGGAGATAGAGACGACCAACGAGCGTACGACTGGGACGAAAAATGGCACCTTTGGTCTCAGCTCAAGTTTGGGTACATAACGCAATCACGGCTGCGCCGCGATTTCGGGTTCGTCCGAGTCGACAAACAAAAAAAGACGTTTCGGGGATGATTCGGAGGGGCGGGAATGCCGCATCGGACTAGGGAGCAGCATCACGACGAAGCCGTTACGCGGCCGTCGTTGGTGAGGCAGCCGCTCCAGGCGGTGGGGGCCGAGGAGCCGCCCGGTGTTTCACAAGCGTGCGCGCACCGAGATTTCGGCGTGTCTCACCAGGTGATTTGGGACTTCGTCTCGATCAGCAACAATCTCGAGGACATGCGCCGCGCGTGGGCAAAGCTGTTCGGAATTAGCGGCTCGCAGTGGCTGATCTTGATGGCGATCGCCGATCTCGACCACGGAAATGGCGTGTCCGTAGGCGACGTGTCACACAAGATCCACGCCGTCTCGACCTTCGTCACAACTCAAACCAAGATCCTGGAGAGGATGGGGCTGCTCAATCGGGTGCCCTCGACGGAAGATGCCCGCGTGGTGCTGATGTCGCTGTCTGATGAAGCGCGCACCAAGATCGACCGTCTATCGCCGCGTTGGGAAGCGCTGCACGCGTATATCTTCAGCGACTTCGACGCCGAGGCGCTCAACGACGTCAAGGCCAAGCTCGAAATGCTGAAGAATAGAACCAAGGAGGCGATGCTGCGGGTTCTGGATGAGGTCTGATGCGGTTGCCTTTTAGGCAGGCGAGCCTAGATCAAACGATATCAACCCGAGTGGCTGTAGCACCAGTCGATTCTGCCTCCTTCGATCGTGGGGGGAGGTTACGCTGTAACCTACAGGAAGAGCTTTTGACGAGGCGGTTTCTCGGAGAGCGTCTTGTGAGTCATTGAAAATCTCTGACGGCCCCTGTGCGAACTTCGGCTTTTTTTGATGCGCAGTTTTGCACCCATCATTCTCAGCGCTTGGAGGGGCCACCGTTCCGCTCCCCCGTCGAGACGTTGATCGCCCGCCAGTCAGATTTGCAGGTGCACAATGGTGCATTAACACGTCGCTTATCGCGAAGATCGAGCTTCGTTCTTCGTGGGAGAATGGAGCTCGGAATGGCAACGAGGTGCCAAACGGTGACGGGATTTGGAGGGGGGCTTATAAGTACAGGTAGCGCGCCGATCCGCTCTTCAGATTATGCCAAAATGAAGAGGCTATTACCGTAAGCGTTGCTGCAGACGATTCGTCTTTTCTGAGGAGCGTACGTCGCAGTTTTGTTCGACTGAATTCAGAGGGGTGCCACGAAGGCTGTTGCGAACAGAGGTGAGCGGTTGTTCAACAATGCTCTTCATTGCCATCGCAACGGCAATCGAGCCGATGATGGCCACCACCTGCGCCCAGAGGCTGCTGACGCTAACGAGGGAATAGACAAGTACCAGCACTGCATAGTGGTTGAGGTATAATGGATAGGTTAGGTCGCCCAATTTGCGGTCCATCTCGGTTATGTGAGGTGGTGCTCGTCTCCAGGTGGCAAGAGCGAGCATGATTAGCGGGATCAGCATCATCGCGCACCACGGGGCGAGGACTTCGGGTGTGAAGAAATTGGCCGTCCAGTTTCCCCAGGCCGAGGGCTGCCCCTGAGTGTATCGGGCAAAATGCATTCCCGCGAGCAAATAACCGGCAACGAGGAACGACCATCCAGCAGCGTTTCGTGGGCGCGTCATTACTGCATAGAATGCTACTCCGAGCACGAAATACGGGACGTGTTGAAATGCATCGTGCAAATGCCTGCCGTGCTCGTGCGTCAGGTGGATCGCGAGTGCGGCCGCTGCGCAAAGAGAGACGTAGGCCGTCAATCCCATGAACCGGCGAAAGGCCGGCCAAGCCGTCATGCAGATAGCGACATAAAGATAGAAGGCGAACTCAACGAAGATCGCCCAAGCGAAACGTACAAAATAGTACCATTCGATCCGTGGTAGAAAGCGGTTGAAGTTCAAGACCGGAACGATCGCTGTGATCTGAACCAGATAGTTGCGCCAGTCGTACATGACGGCGGGTGGCGTTTCATAGTCTGGAAGCTTCAGGATGCCGAAGTGGCTCAGTACGCCATGGACTGCGACGCTAAGGATGGCGGCTGCCCAATAAGCTGGAAAAAGCCGCAGGACCCGATTAGCAAGGAAAGCGCCGGGCCGGCGAGGATAGAATACGTCAATGGCCTCCGCGATGATGAATCCGGAGAGCACAAAAAAGCCCATGACGCCGAAATTGCCGATCCCGATTCTTTGCACGAACGGGGGCGAGCTAGTGCCGAACCAGAGAAACCACGTGTGACTGAGAAGGACGACGGCTGCAAGCATAAACCGAAGGCCGCCAAGCATCCTATACGCAGCCGATATTTGCCCCATGTCGTCCCCGCCTATTGTGAGGCGACGTGATCACACGCGCGAGGCGAATTCAAGTTCGCCGACCTGGAAAAGGCTTCGAGCCTCCACCTACCATGAGAATTATCCACGCACCGTCTCGCGAGCCCCATTTGCCCCCTTGCGGTCGGAACGTAGGTTTCTGCCAGCGACCCGGATAATCAATCTCATCTGCCATCGCGTTTCACTGACTGGGTGCCGAAGGCCACGGATCAATGGCCCCAACAATCTCAGCAGGAGTGAAGGATGTTGGAACAGATCCATCCTTCAGATCTCTGATACGCACGGTCGCTGAAGGTATGTACGATAGCGGCGTGAAGAGCTCGAAAACACCGGCGAAACTACTGTTGATGTGCCCAAACGGGGTGCGGCCAGCCTTGGGGGAGGCTGGCCGCGCACGATCCGGTCTGGGACTGTC